>JBDSGJ010000060.1:0-14587 GCA_039919075.1 Sphingomicrobium sp. | reverse complement strand
CTGCCCGGTGCGCCTGCTCCACGGCGAAAAGGACGATGTCGTCCCCGTCGGCGTGCCGCTCAAGCTGCTGGCCCAGTTGCGTTCATCCGATGTCCAGCTGACGCTCGTCAAGGACGGCGGCCACCGCCTGTCGGAACCGCATGAGATCGATGCGCTGCTCCGCCTCGTCGCCAGCCTCCTGGAGTCGCCATGATCCTTGCCTTGTTGCTTGCCGCCGTGACCCCCACCGCTGCCGCCACCCCGCTGACCGCCGCGCAGGCCGAAGCCCAGGCCGCGACCGCGCCGGTCGCTCGTGCCCGCGCCTTGTGGGGGATCGGCGGCAATCTGCGCCTTGCGGCTGGCGACTCGACCGGCGCCGCACGCGATTTCGATCATGCACTTGGCATAATCGGCGGATCGGACCTCGAGCGTGGCGAACTGCTCCTCGACCTCGCCCGCGCAGCGCAGGCCGGGGGCGATGTCGCAATTGCTGACACCCGATCGGCTGAAGCGGCGAGGCTTATCCCCGCCGATCCTTTCCTGTGGTATTTCCGGACGACGCTCGCGGTCTCGGCGGGCGATGTTCCGCGTGCCAAGCTCGCCATCGCCCACGCGCTTCGCCTCGCCCCGGCCGATCCCACGCTGTTGTTCGAAAGTGGCCATGTCGCCCAGCTCGCCGGGGAGGAGTCCGCCGCTCGCGAGGCATGGCAGAAGGCGCTTGCCGCCGACCCCACCGGACGCTCGGGCCAGTTGGCGCGCGAGGCGCTCGGGCTTGCCGGGGTGCCGCTTACCGTGAAATAGCAATTCGCCATGAAATTCCTTCACGCCATGCTTCGAGTCTCCGACCCCGCCGCGACGATCGCCTTCTTCCGCCTGCTCGGGCTCGAGGAGCGCAAGCGCGTCGACAACCCTGCGGGCAAGTTCACCCTGATCTTTCTCGGCGTTCCCGGCGACGAGGGCGGTGAGGTCGAGCTGACGCATAATTGGGACCAGACCGGCTACACCGGCGGCCGGAATTTTGGCCACCTCGCCTACCGCGTCGATGATATTTACGCGACCTGTCAGACACTCCACGACGCCGGCGTGACGATCAATCGCCCCCCGCGCGACGGCCATATGGCGTTCGTCCGCTCGCCCGACGGCATTTCGGTCGAGCTGCTCCAGGCGGGAGAGCGCCTCGCCCCCGCCGAGCCGTGGGCGTCGATGCCCAACAGCGGGGAATGGTAATGCCGCTTGAAGTTGTCGCGGTCCCCGCCTTCAGCGACAATTATCTGTGGCTGGTTCACGATGCCGACAGCGGCGAGACTGCGGTGGTCGATCCGGGCGACGCGAACCCGGTCCTCGCCGCCGCCGACGCGCGCGGCTGGCGCATCTCGCAAGTCTGGAACACCCACTGGCACCCCGACCACACCGGCGGCAACCTCGCGGTCAAGCAGGCGACCGGCGCGCGCATCTCGGGCCCCGCTGCCGAAGCCGACCGCATCCCCGGTCTCGATGTGCCGCTGCGCGACGGGGACTCAATCGCGCTGGGCAGATCGGTGGGGGACGTCCTTGCCGTCCCCGGCCACACGCTCGGCCACATCGCCTTTTCCTTTGCCGACGAGCGGATCGCCTTTGTCGGCGACACTTTGTTCGCGATGGGCTGCGGTCGTCTGTTCGAGGGGACTCCTGGGCAAATGTTCGATTCACTCGCTCGCCTCGCCGCGCTACCGCCCGAGACACTCGTCTACTGCGCCCACGAATATACCCTCGCCAACGCGCGCTTCGCCGCCCATGTCGAGCCTGCCAGCCCCGCCGTCGCGGCCCGCCTCGCCGAGGTCGAGCAAGTTCGCGCCGACGGGCGGGCCACCGTCCCCACGACGATTGCGCTCGAACGAGCGACCAATCCCTTCCTGCTCGCCCGCGATGTCGCCATCTTCACCGCCCGTCGCGCCGCGAAGGACAGTTTTCGTTAAGCTCGCTTTCATCCGACAAGGCGCTTCATGCGTTGAGCGTACCAGAGTCCAACCGGAGTCACCGCCATGCGCCGCCTTGCCGCCATTCTCCTCATCGCCGCGACACTCGCCGGCTGCGCCTCCTATGCCGACCAACCGGCCTATCGCAGCGCCAACAACGAAGCCGACTTCCGCAAGGCGCTGGCGGGCAAGACCCCCGGCCGCCCGGTCGATTGCCTGTCGAGTTCTCGCAGCAACGACATGCAGGTGATCGACGACAACACCATCCTCTTCCGCGAAGGGCGGACGACCTTCGTCCAGTCACCGCGCGGTGGCTGCTCGCCGCTCGGCTCGGGCCATTACACGCTGGTCACGCAAAGCTATGGCGGCATGGGGCTGTGCCGCGGTGATATTGCGCGGGTGGTCGATCTGCAGAACGGCTTCACCGTCGGCAGCTGCGCCCTCGACAGCTTCGTGCCCTTCTCGGTACCGCGCCGCTCCTAGCGTTTGGGCGTGGCGTAGAGCGCCGCCAGCCGCTCGCCATAGGCCTCGCCGATGATGTGGCGGCGGATCTTGATCGACGGGGTCAGCTGCTCATTCTCGACCGTGAAGGGCGCATCGGCGACGATGAACCGCCGCACCTTCTCGACCACGCTGAGCTCGGCATTGACCCGGTCGACCGCTTTCCCCAGCCGGGCGTGAAGGTCGGGCGCATCGGCGATCTCCGCCTCGGGCACGAGCAGCGCCACAAGGTGCGGCCGACGATCACCCGAGACCATCGCCTGGGCAATTTCGGGCTGGAGCGTCAGCATTCCCTCGACCCGCTGCGGCGCGACATTGTCGCCCTTGTCGTTGATGATCAGGTCCTTCTTGCGGTCGGTGATGACGATCCGATCCTTGGCGTCGATGTGCCCGACATCGCCCGTCGCAAGCCAACCACTTTGGAGGACTTTCGCGCTCCCCTCGGGGTCGCGCCAGTAACCGTGCATGACCAGTTCACCGCGTACCATGATCTCGCCATCCTCGGCGATGCGCACCTCGGTATTGAGCAGTGGCGGCCCGACCGTGTCCATCGCGATCCCCGCTGCCGGTCGATTGCAGCTGATCACTGGTCCCGCCTCGGTCTGGCCATAGCCCTGAAGCACCGTCAGCCCGGTCGCGGCGAAGAAATTGCCGACCTCGGGATTAAGCGGCGCACCGCCCGAGACCATCGCCTTAATTCGTCCGCCGAACTTCGCCTGGACCTTCTTGCGCAGCGTCAAATCGAGCAACTTGTCCATCGGCGCATCGATGAATCTCTTCGATCCGGTCGCCCGCCGGGCCTCGATCCCAAGCGCGCGGCCAAGCAGATAGGCAGGCAGTCCGCCGTCCTTTTCGATTGTCTTCAAAATTCTCGCCCGAAGCATCTCGAACAGACGCGGGACGACGACCATCAGCGTCGGCCTGACCTCCTCGATATTGGCGGCGAGCTTTTCGAGGCTCTCGGCGAAATAAATCTGCCCGCCGAGCGCGATCGGGAAATGCTGCCCGCCCGAATGCTCGTATGCGTGGCTCGCGGGGAGGAACGACAGGAACACTTCGTCGTCCCAGCCGAAATCATTGGCGATGACATCGATGCAGCCTTCGACATTGTGGAGGATCGCGCCATGATGCTGGCGCACCCCGCGCGGCGCACCGCCGGTGCCGCTGGTGTAGATCAGGCAGGCAAGGTCGCCGCGCCCCACTTCGGCAATGGCCTCCTCGGCGGCCGCGACATTGGCGTCGCCTTGCGCAAGGTCCGCCCAGCGATGAAATTGCGCCACATCCGGCGACTGCTGCACCGCAAGCGGGTCGATCGAGATGATGTGATGGCATTCGGATGAAAACAGCACCGCCGGGATTAGCGCCTTTGCCAGCTTCTGCGACGACACGATCACCGCGCGCGCGCCCGAATTGCCCAGGATATGCTGATGATCGCGGACGGTGTTGGTCGAATAGGTCGGCACCGTAACGCACTGCGCGGCCATGATCGCCAAGTCGCTGATCAGCCACTCGGGCCGGTTCTCGCTGACCAGCATCACCCGGTCGCCCGATTTGAGCCCGATCGCCCTCAGGCTCGCCGCCAGCGCCGCCACCTGCCGCGCCGCCTCGGTCCAGCTCGTCGCCTGCCACGCGCCATCGCGCTTGGCCCACAGAAATGGCCTGTCGCCCCTGGCCGCCGCCCGCGCGAAGAACATCGCGACCAGACTGGGGAAATGTTCGAGCTGTTGTGGCATGCCTCGTCCCGGGCCTCTCCTGTTGCCCGGCTCTTAGCCCAACTGCGCGCTCATGCCACTGCTCGGCGGTTTACGCTTTCCAGCCCTTCGGCTAGCCCATCGCCATGAAGTTGATTCCCAGGCTCGTCTTGACCCTCGCCGCGATGCTCGCCAGTGCCGCGCCAGCCTCCGCCCACCGGCCTCCCCCCCAGACAGCGCAACCCTTCGCCATCGCCGCCAATCCGCTCGCCGCGCGCGCCGGGCTGGCCGTCCTCAAACGCGGCGGAAGCGCGGTCGACGCCGCGGTCGCGATGCAGGCGATGCTGTCGCTGGTCGAACCGCAAAGCTCGGGACTGGGCGGCGGGGCGTTCATGAACTTCTATAACGGGCGCACGCACAAGCTGACCATCTACGACGGACGCGAAACTGCGCCGGCGCAGGCCTCGGAGGCGATGTTCCTCGGTCCCGACGGCAAGGCGCTTCCGTTCAACGAAGCAGTCCTCAGCGGGCGCGCAACGGGCGTTCCGGGCGCAGTCAGGATGCTCGACCTCGCCCACAGCGAGCATGGCCGTCTTGCCTGGTCCACCCTGTTCGGCGACGCCCGCCGCACCGCGCGCAACGGCTTCATCATCAGCCCGCGGCTGGGCAGGTTCATCGCATCCGATTTCGCCGAGAATCACGCCCCCGATGTGGCCGCCTATTTCTCGGGCGGGACGGGCAAGCTGCTGGCCAGCGGCGAGCGCCTGCGAAACCCCGCCTACGCCGCCTTCCTCGCCCGCCTCGCCGCGCACGGCCCGTCCGCGCTCTACGCCGGATCGACCGCGGCGAAGATCGTCGCCCGCACCCGGGCCGCCCCGCTCGGCGGATCGATGACGATGGCCGACCTCGCCGCCTATCGCCCGGTCAAGCGCGAGGCCTTGTGCCGCCTCTATCGCGCCTACCGCGTCTGCGCCCCACCGCCGCCCTCGAGCGGGGTCGGCCTGCTCCAGTTGCTCGCCCTGCTCGAACCGACCGACATCGCGCGTCGCGGCCCGTCCGACCCGCAAAGCTGGTACCTCTTCGCCGAGGCCAGCCGCCTGATGTACGCCGACCGCGACCGCTATGTCGGCGATGTCGCGGGCGTTCCGATCGCCGGCCTTCTCGACCCCGCCTATGTCGCGTCGCGCCGCGCCTTGATCGGCCCGGTTGCGTGGGCCACGCCGCCCGTCGCGGGCACCCCGCCGATGGCCTTACAGACCGCCCCCGACACCACCCGCGAGCCCGCCGGCACGTCGCACTTCATCGTCGGCGACGCGGCGGGCAATGTCGTGTCGATAACGACCACGGTCGAATCGATCTTTGGCAGCGGGCGGATGGTCGACGGCTTCTTCCTCAACAACCAGATGACCGACTTTGCGCTCGCCCCGCGCGACGCCTCGGGTTTGCTCTCGGTCAACGCCGTTGCCCCGGGCAAGCGCCCGCGCTCGTCAATGGTGCCGACGATCCTGCTCGACGCGCGCGGCAATTTCGCCGGGGCGGTCGGCTCGGCGGGGGGCAATTCGATCCTCGCCTATGTTGCCAAGACGATCGTCGGCGCCGTCGACTGGGGCCTCCCCATGCAACAGGCGATCGCGCTCCCCAACCTCGTCGCGCGCGGCCCCAACTGGCAGGGCGAAGTCAGCAAATTTCCCCCGGAAGTGCTTACCGGCCTCGCCGCGCGTGGAATTACCCTCAAGCCCGGACAAGGCGAGGATTCGGGCATCCAGGGCGGAATCATTCGCAACGGCAAGATCGACGGCGGCTTCGACCCGCGCCGCGAGGGCGTGGTGCTGACGCTCCCGGCAAAACGCTAGGCGTCGCTGCCGATCGCCTCGCGGATTGACCCGAACCCGTCTCGCTTGAGGCGTTCGGCTAGCCCCTCGGCAATCCGTCGCGCCAGCCCTGGCCCCTCAAAGACCAGCGCCGAGTAAAGCTGCACCAGGCACGCCCCCGCGCGGATCCGCGCGAAAGCATCGTCGGCGTCCTCGATCCCGCCCGCCGAAATGAGCGGCACCGCCCCCCCGCTCGCGCGCCGGAACACCTGCAGCTGCTCCAGCGCAAGCGCCTTCAACGGCCGCCCCGACAGCCCGCCGGCCTGCCCCTTGTGACGCGAGGCCAGCTCCGGGCGAGACACCGTCGTATTGGCGACGATCAGCGCATCGATGCCATGATCGATCGCGGCGCGAACAATCCGCTCATGATCCCCCGCTTCGAGGTCGGGCGCGACCTTTAGAAACACCGGCGGCCCGCCCTTCGTGCGCGCCTCGGCGACCGCGCTCAGCAACTCGCCAAGCTCACCCCCCGCCTGCAATGCGCGCAGTCCCGGCGTGTTCGGCGACGAAATATTGACCGTCAGATAATCGGCCACGCGCGCCATCATCCGCACCCCCGTCGCATAGTCGGCGATACGG
The DNA here is from genome assembly GCA_039919075.1 of Sphingomicrobium sp. Taxonomy (GTDB): domain Bacteria; phylum Pseudomonadota; class Alphaproteobacteria; order Sphingomonadales; family Sphingomonadaceae; genus Sphingomicrobium. The sequence goes on along the minus strand of JBDSGJ010000060.1, from coordinate 8,011 downwards.
TCCGCAGCGTCCTTGTTCGCGCCGATATTGACCCCGACAATTCCCCGTTTGGGCCGCTTCGCCAGCCGCTCCAGGGCCGCCGCCTGCCCGCGATTATTGAAGCCCATGCGGTTGATCACGGCGCGATCCTCGGCCAGCCGGAACAAGCGCGGCTTGGGATTGCCCATCTGGGGCAGCGGCGTCACCGTCCCCACTTCGACGAACCCGAACCCCAGCGCGAGCATCGCGTCGGGCACCTCGCCATCCTTGTCGAACCCCGCCGCCAACCCGACCGGCGAGGGAAAGCGCAAGCCGAACAGCGTCTGTTCCAGCACCGCATCGAAGCCCATCTTCCGCGCGGGCACCGCCTTCAGCCCCGCGATCGTTAAGCGATGCGCCCGCTCGGCATCGAGTGCGAAGATGAGGGGTCGGAGAGCCTGGTACATGCCACGCCTATGGCATCGCCCACCACGCTCGTCACCCCGGGCTTGACCCGGGGCAAGGCTCTTTGATTGGCGCAGGGGAAACCCCGTCCCGGGTCGAGTCCGGGAAGACGCTCAGGGTTGCCAAAAGACCGCGCGGACCCTAAATCATACCGATCTCATCCGATTAGCCAGATTGCTCAGACCGAAACGCCATGCGCCTTACCCACCTCGCCGACTATGCGGTCGTCATGCTGACCGCCGCCGCTCGCCGCCCCGCGACCGAGCGCCTGTCGGCGGCGGTGCTCGCCGAGGAGACCGGGGTGCCGCTCCCTACCGCACAGAAACTGATGGGGGTGCTCGCCCACGCCGGGCTGCTGACCAGCACGCGCGGCGCGCAGGGGGGCTACCTCCTCACCCGCCCGGCCGCATCGATAAGCCTCGCCGACATCGTCGAAGCGGTCGAGGGACCGATCGCGCTGACGCTGTGCTCGGGAAGCGAGGGCGTCAGCGACTGCGCGCTCGACGCGCGTTGCCGGATCAAGCCGCACATGGGGGTTGTCGGCAACGCCGTGCGCGGCGCGCTGCACGCGGTCAGCCTGCAGGAACTTGCATCATGACCGACACCCTTGACCAACCCCTCGACAACGCCCAGGCCCGCGAAGCCATCGCCAAGGATTATGAGTGGGGCTTCTCCTCGGACATCGAGACGGACTTCGCGCCTAAGGGCCTGTCCGAGGACACGGTCCGTTTCATCTCGGGCAAGAAGAATGAGCCCGAGTGGATGCTCGAATGGCGCTTGAAAGCCTATCGCGCATGGCTCGAGATGGAAGAGGTTGACTGGGCCAAGCTCGACATCCCCGCGATCGACTATCAGGACGCCTATTATTACGCCGCGCCCAAGGCCAAGCCCAAGCTCGGCAGCCTCGACGAGGTCGATCCCGAAATATTGCGCGTCTATGAAAAACTCGGCATCCCGATCGAGGAGCAGAAAGTGCTCGCCGGGGTGGAGGGCGCGCGCAAGATCGCGGTCGACGCGGTGTTCGATTCGGTCTCGGTCGCGACCACTTTCCGCGAGGAATTGAAGCGCGCCGGGGTGATCTTCCTGTCGATCAGCGAAGCGATCCGCGAATACCCGGACCTCATCAAGAAATACCTCGGCTCGGTCGTTCCGCAGCGCGACAATCTGTTCGCCTGCCTCAACGCCGCGGTCTTCTCCGACGGCACCTTCGTCCACATCCCCGAGGGCGTCCGCTGCCCGATGGAATTGTCGACCTATTTCCGCATCAATGCCGAAAATACCGGCCAGTTCGAACGCACGCTGATCGTCGCCGAAAAGGGCTCGTATGTCTCCTACCTCGAAGGTTGCACCGCGCCGATGCGCGACGAGAACCAGCTCCACGCCGCCGTGGTCGAAATCTTCGCCCACGAAGACGCCGAGGTGAAATACAGCACCGTCCAGAACTGGTATCCCGGCGACGCCGAGGGCAAGGGCGGCATTTTCAACTTCGTCACCAAGCGCGCGATATGCTCGGGCGCGCGCAGCAAAGTCTCTTGGACCCAGGTCGAAACCGGCTCGGCGATCACCTGGAAATATCCGTCGTGCATCCTCAAGGGCGAGGGCAGCGTCGGCGAATTCTACTCGGTCGCGCTGACCAACAATCGCCAGCAGGCCGACACCGGCACCAAGATGATCCACATCGGCGCCAATACGCGCAGCACGATCATCTCGAAGGGGATCAGCGCGGGCCGCGCGAACAACACCTATCGCGGGCTGGTCCGCGTCCTCCCCGGCGCCGAAAATGTCCGCAATTTCACCCAGTGCGACAGCCTGCTGCTCGGCTCCGAATGCGGCGCGCACACCGTCCCCTATATCGAGGTCAAGAACCCCACCGCGACGATCGAGCATGAAGCGACCACCAGCAAGATCAGCGACGACCAGCTGTTCTACGCCCAGGCGCGGGGGTTGGACACCGAAAGCGCAGTCGCCCTCATCGTCAACGGCTTCGCCCGCGAAGTGCTCAAGCAACTCCCAATGGAGTTCGCGGTGGAGGCGCAGAAGCTGCTGGGGATCAGCCTTGAGGGGAGTGTGGGATGACGCGATTAATCACTCGGCGGGATGATTAAATGCTCTTTGCAACGAGAAAAAGCGTCGGGCGTCGTATCGGAAAAATTGAATCTAGAATTCAACAGCTGACCATGAAAATCGACAGTTTCTCGATGTCGGTTGGGAGAATGGACTCTCTTCTTGGCAAGATGCCCGAGTTGCAGGAACTGACGACCAGTGTGAGCGGAATGACAACTGCATTAGAGGGCGCGGTGTTCGGCTTGGTGAGCGGGCAAGTCACGCCCCGAGAAGTTGCCGCGCGGTTGCCGAATTTTGAGCGGGCACTTGCAGACCGTGAGGTGCTCGTTGGAAAGATGGTCAAAGCTTACGATCGGGCGAGATTTGGACGCGTGAAATGTTAAAAATTGAAAACCTCTCCGCAACCGTGGCCGGCAAGCCGATCCTCGACGGCTTGTCGCTGACCGTCCCGGCGGGCGAGATCCATGCGATCATGGGGCCCAATGGCGCGGGCAAGTCGACGCTTGCCTATGTGCTCGGCGGGCGGCCGGGGTATGAGGTCACGGGGGGCAGTGTGCGCTTCACGCCAACCCGTCTCCCCGGCCCCCGAGCCGGGGTCCCGCTTCTCCCTGCGGGCGCGAATGATGAAATTAGCGGGACCCCGGATCAAGTCCGGGGCGACGGGGATGGACAGGACCTCCTCACCCTCGCCCCCCACGAACGCGCCGCGGCGGGCCTGTTTCTCGGCTTTCAATATCCGGTCGAAATCCCCGGTGTGTCCTACCTCCAGTTCCTGCGCGAAAGCCTCAATGCGCAACGGCGCTCGCGCTCCGAGCCCGAGCTCAGCGGCGCGGAATTCATCCGCCTTGCGAAAGCGCAGGCGGCGCTGCTCGGCATGGACTCCGACATGCTCAAGCGCCCGGTCAACGTCGGCTTTTCCGGCGGCGAGAAAAAGCGCGCGGAGATGGTCCAGATGGGTATCATGGCCCCGGCCCTCGCGATCCTCGACGAGACCGACAGCGGGCTCGACATCGACGCGCTCAAAGCGGTCGGCGCCGGCATCAATTCCATCATGCGCGCACCCGACAAGGCGGTGTTGCTGATCACCCATTATCAGCGCCTGCTCGACTATGTAAAACCCGACCGAGTCCACGTCCTGCGCGCTGGAACAATCGAGCGCTCAGGCGGCCCCGAACTCGCCCACGAACTCGAGCGCGAAGGCTATGCCGAGGTGGCGGCGTGAACGCACTTCCGATCCTTGCCGTCATCCCGGGCTTGACCCGGGACCCACCTGCCTTCGCGCTGCAGGTTAAAGAAGAAGGTAGGTCCCGGATCAAGTCCGGGATGACGAAGTTATGAACGCACTTCCGACCCGCAAAGTCGAAGCTTTTCGCTATGCCGATATCGACGCGCTGGCGGCGGTGTGGAGCGATCTTTCGCCGCCCGAAACCATCGAAATTGCTGCGCAGCAAAGGCTGCAGCAAATCTGGTTGCCAAGCGAAGACGAAGTACAAATTCGCCGCGTCGAATTAACCCTCCGCGAAGGCGCCTCGGGAAGCATCTACGCGCTCAACACCGCGCCGCGCTACGGGCGGATCGAACTCGACGTTCACCTCCACCAAGGCGCGCATTTCGAATTCCACGCCGCCAATATCGGCGCTGGTAATGCAACGCTCGAAATCGTCACGACCGTCCGCCATGTCGGCCCGTCGGCAACGTCCCGGCAAGTGGTCCGCTCGGTGCTTGGCGGCACGGCCACCGGCTCCTATCTCGGCAAGGTCTCGGTCGCGCGCGACGCGCAATTGTCCGACAGCGAACAGTCGATCAAGGCCATGCTCCTCGACCGCGGCGCGACCGCCAATGCCAAGCCCGAACTCGAAATCTACGCCGACGATGTGAAGTGCGCCCACGGCGCCACCGTCGGCGAATTAGACCGCGAACAATTGTTCTACGCTGCGTCGCGCGGGATGGACCCGGCGACGGCGCGCGCGCTGCTGCTCGAAGGCTTTATCGGCGGGCTGTGGGATGGCCTCGACGACCCCGCCATTCGCGACGCCGCAAGCGCCGCGCTGAGGGCGATCGCATGAACGCGCCGATCCATCCCGCCGCTGCGCTCGACGTGCGCAACCAATTCCCGGCCATCCCCGCCGGCTGGCACTATCTTGATACCGCCGCGACCGCGCAGAAACCGCAATCCGTGATCGACGCCATTACCAACGGCTATGCCCGGGACTACGCCACCGTGCATCGCGGCGTGTACCAGCGTTCATCGAATATGACCCTCGCCTATGAAGCCGCGCGCGCGGCCACCGCGAGCTTTCTCGGCGCCGCTTCCCCCGACGAGATCGTCTTTACCAAGGGCGCGACCGAGGCAATCAATCTTGTCGCTTATGCTCTCCCGAAAGAGGGCCGCGACCGCGTCCTGCTCTCAGCGCTCGAGCATCACAGCAATATCGTCCCTTGGCAGCTCGCTGGCTATCAGATCGACGTCTGCCCGCTGACCCCTGAGGGCCAGATCGACCTCAACGCCGCCGAGACCCTTGTCACCGACCGCACCCGCGTCATCGCCTTCGCCCATGTCTCGAACGTGCTCGGCTCGATCCTCGACGCCGCGCGCGCCGCCGCGATCGCCCACGCGAAGGGCGCGCTGCTGCTCCTCGACGGCTGCCAGGCCGCCCCACGCCTTCCCGTCGACGTCGCTGCGCTCGACTGCGATTTCTACGCCTTCTCGGGCCACAAGCTCTACGGCCCGACCGGCATCGGCGCGCTCTATGGCCGCGCTTCGCTGCTCGACACGATGAGCCCATGGCAGGGCGGCGGCGCGATGATCGACCGCGTCACCTTCGACGCCACCACCTATGTCCCGCCCCCGGGTCGCTTCGAGGCAGGCACCCCGCACATCGTCGGTGCGCTCGGCCTCCACGCCGCGATCGACTGGGTGCAAGGGGTTGGCCTCCCCGCCATCCACGCCCATGAATCCGCGCTCACCCGCGCCGCGCGCGAGGCGCTCCGCCAGACCAACAGCGTCACCCTGTTCGGCCCCGACGATAGCGCCGGAATCGTAAGTTTCGCCTATCAGGGGGTGCATCCGCACGATGTCGCCACCATCTTGGACGATGCAGGCGTTGCGATCCGCGCCGGGCACCATTGCGCGCAGCCGCTGATGGAGCTGCTCGGCGTACCCGCGACCGCCCGCGCCAGCTTCGCGGCCTATAGCGATGCGGACGATGTAGAGGCGCTCGTCGAGGGCCTCAAGCGAGTGAAACGGATATTCGGATGATGGACGAACATATCAACACCGAAGAGGTCGATCAGGTCGAAACCCCACCGCGCGCCCGAGTGGCTGCGGAGCCAGTCGCTGAGACCTTCGCCCGCAAGCGCGACTACCTCACCGGCTTCCTCGCCGAGGAAAAGCCCGCCGCGCCCGTTGGCGGGGCAGGGGGCGCCTTGCAGGAAGCCGTGATCGAAGCACTCAAGACCATCTACGACCCCGAAATCCCGGTCGACATCTACGAACTCGGCCTGATCTATGACGTCGCGGCGAGCGAGGACGGCGATGTCGTCGTCTCAATGACGCTCACTACCCCCAATTGTCCCGTCGCCGAGTCGATGCCCGGCGAAGTCGAGATGCGCGTGTTGTCGGTCCCGGGCGTGCGCGATGCCGAGGTTAAGCTGGTGTGGGAACCCGCCTGGGACCCCTCCAAGATGAGTGACGAAGCTCGCCTCGAATTGGGAATGTTGTAATGAACGTCCAGACTCGCCGCCCGCGACCCGCTGCCATCACCCTGACTCCCGCCGCCGAGGCGCGAATCGCCGAGCTGATGGCCAAGGCTCCAGTCGATGCGATCGGAGTCAAACTCTCCACCCCGCGCCGCGGCTGCTCGGGCCTCGCTTACTCGGTCGATTATGTCGCGCAAGCAAACGCGTTCGACGAGCGCATCGAGACACCCGGCGGCACCTTCTTCGTCGACGGTGGATCGATCCTCTACCTGATCGGCAGCAACATGGACTGGGTCGAGGACGACTTCGCGGCGGGCTTCACGTTCGCCAACCCCAACGCCAAGGGCGCCTGCGGCTGCGGCGAAAGCTTCACGGTCTAGGCTTCAGAACCCCAGCGCGAACCGCACCGCTGCGCCGACATCGTCGGGCGCCTTCGCGACATGGCCAGGCTGGCGACGGAGGAACAGGTTGCCACCGAACCAGCCCGAGCCGAGCACCGATCGCCCATACGACAACTCGCCGTCGATCTCGCGTCCGCTTGGGGATAGCGAAAAGCGCTGAAGCGTGTTGGTCGCGCTCAGCGTCGCATAGTCATAGGCGGTCGGAAGCATGGTCGCGAACCCGCCGCTGGCGATGCGCAGCGGCTGCGACAGGCGTAACCCCACGCGGTCGCCGCCGAACAGCCCCGCCTTGGTCAGGTCGAACGCATAGGCATCGCTCTGGAACCGCCCCGCACCGAAGCTGGTCCAGCCGCGCCGACCGGAAAGACTGGCGCTCCACCCGCCGCCAAGCGCGCGCCGCGCCTCGGCGTCGAGAAACAGCGTCGACGAACCGCCACCGCCGAGCGCTGCGCCGATCCGCCCGCCGAGCAAGGTATCGCGCTCGACAAGACGCGTCATCCCGGCCGAGAGCGAGGTCGCCCCGAACGCCCTGTCGACCGCGATCGACGTCAGCCGATAGGTCGACTGGTCGTTGCGGTCGTCGCGCGTCACCGAATCCTGCCAAACCCTCCCGCTCTCGGCCGAAGCGGTGAAGCCGACCGCTCCGATCTGGCGCCTGATTGCCATGCTTGCGCCGCGCCGTGCACTGAAGCCACTGTCCTGGGCCGCGTCATGCGCGATCAGGAAGGCGCCCGAGGCCGCCCCCGACAGCCGCCGCTCCATCGCCTTGGCACCTTCGGCAAAACCGAACGCAGCAGCGGTCCTGCGGTCGATCCGCGCCACCGCAGACCCGGCGATGAGTCGCGCGCGCTGCGCATCGTTGGGGCCGATGCCGAGGCGGCTGAGCTCGAAATCGCGATCGCTTCCGTCGCGGCGCGCAACCGTCATGGCAATGTTGAAGCGGTCGTTGCCGGCACCGGCGAACTCGGTCCGCCCGCCGATCGCATTGCGCAACGGCTGCGCCGCCGCCGCCTGGCCCAATGTCTGCGCCAGGTTGATCGCATAGGCGCGCGAATAGCCGTCGAGAATCACCGCGCCGAAAGTCCCGATCGTCGCCGCGTCGCCGGCAGCGGCTGGCATCGTGCCATTGTCCGTCATCGACACTGGAATGGGGCTCCCGACGATGCTGGTCGTACCCGCGGGGGCGAAGGCCTTGGCGAGGTTCAACCGGCCGTGGCCGAAGGTCGTGTCGATCCCGGTGGCGCCAAGGTCGTCGGCGCTGCTGAACAACAGGCTGACGATCTGCCGTCCGGTGAGATTGGGAAAGGCCTGCGCCAGCAGTGCCACCGCACCGGCAATGGTCGGCGCCGAGAAGCTTGTTCCCGACCATAGATATTGCTTGCCATCGGTGCTGATCGCCTGGTCGCGATAGCCGAGCGCGGCGA
>JBDSGJ010000059.1:0-18610 GCA_039919075.1 Sphingomicrobium sp. | reverse complement strand
GCTGAAAGCATCTAAGCGGGAAGCCTCCCTCAAGATAAGATTTCATCGAGCCGTCGAAGACCACGACGTTGATAGGCCAGGTGTGGAAGCGCGGTAACGCGTGAAGCTAACTGGTCCTAATTGCTCTATTCGCGCTTGAGAATTCCACCATCATCGACAGGTCTGTTAAGACCCGTTGTGATCGGTTTGTTCTCAGCTAGATGACGCTGAAATTACAGAATGCAACGTGCACGATTTCTAGAACTTTTCGCTTTCGCGCCAGCTTCATAGCTTGGTGATCATAGCGTCTGTGACCCACCCGATCCCATCCCGAACTCGGCCGTGAAACCAGACTGCGCCAATGGTACTTCAGCTTAAGCTGCGGAAGAGTAGGTCGTCGCCAGGCTTTGTGGCTGGCGTGAAAACGAAAAGTAAAACCCATTCACATGTTAGAAAGCCGCTGCCGGGATTCCGAGCGGCGGCTTTTCTGTTTGCTGACGAGGCATCCCAGCACGCATCAAGCGTGCCGGACCTGCCGGATCAGCGACGTTGGTGACGCGGGATGGAGCAGCCCGGTAGCTCGTCAGGCTCATAACCTGAAGGTCGTAGGTTCAAATCCTACTCCCGCAACCACCCCAGAAGACCCGCTTTCGAGCGGGTTTTTTTGTGCCGCGCGCAGGTCGATCCTTGCTGGGACTAGCGATTAGTCTTGCTCAGCCCGCAACCGATCAAGTCGGAGCGATCGCCGGATGTGCACCACCGCCCAGTGGTCGGCATAATATCGCCGCCACGCCGGCGAGCGATCAAGTCGGGCGATCAATCCGGCATCGGGTGGGAGGATCGTCCAGATAAAACCCCAGCGTTGCTCGGCCCGTCGAAATCGCGCCATGTCGCCGCGCAGCATTGCGATATATTCGATCGTGAACGCATCGCCATACATGTCGGCCCGGCCATCGATGTAGGGCCTATAGCCCATCATGATCATCGGTCCGCCAAAGCTGTAGCCGTTGAGCACCGGGCGAGTGCGAAGTTCGTGCGGCAATCTGCCGAGCGCCGTCATCGGATAAGCCGTGCCGTCGCGCAGGCAGAAAGGCAGCATCAGGATGAGCAGAGCCAGCAGTCCGAACGGGATCAGCGACGCAGGCCAGCGCCATTCCCTCGTGATTTCGCGTTCTCGCAGCAACGGTGCTAGCAATAGCAGGGCCGTGATCACGAACATCATTTGGTGCCGCGCGTGGAGCAAGGCCATCGCACTCAGCCCGCCAAGCAACAGCAGCCGCACTGGATGAATCCGGCGAAAGCGAAGGACCGCAAGGACCCAGCAGCAAAGCAGAAAGGTGACGAACAGCCTGTCGTCATGAAGATTGGCCGGGCGCCACTCGTCGATCAGCGGCAGGACTCGCATGCCGCTAACCTGGAACGCATAGGCCATCCCGCCGAGCAGCAGCGGGCCGAGGCAAGCAGCGACGGCCGCTCCCACGGCGAAAATCAGCCACGCCCGCGCCTGCTCGCGCGCGAGCAGCGCCTCGACCGTGAGCGCAGCGAGGATGCCGAGCCCCAAAACATAGCTTGCGTGGAGGTTCGCCCATAGGGGCATGATAAGCAGCGCAGGCGCGGGTGGTGCCCTGCGCTCGTCGCGTGCCCGAAGCAGGATCACCAGCCATCCCGCGAGCAGCGGCCAGACCAGCATATGCGGTCGGGCAAGCGCCAGGGGCCGCAACAATAGGCAGACGACCAGGCAAAGGCACACTGCCCACCGCGCCGGAAGCCACCTGAATGTCTGGCGGGCGAGGATCAGCAGCGTCGCGCCAGCCGCGCCCACCGACACCAGAATGATTCCTCGCCACGCCGCCAGCCGGTAGGCGACCGCGAAGATCAGCTCGGACAGCCATTCATGCGCGTGCCACGGCTGCCCGCCAAACGTGTATGAGAAGGGATCTACCACGGGCACGGACCGGGTCGCGAAGATGTATCGGCCCGCCGCCAGATGCCATCCCGTATCGCCATCCCGCAACAGGTTGCCGGCAAAGGCGAGATAGGCGCAGACCCCGACCACCAGCGCCGCCAGGACAAGATCGGGGCGCTTGTCTTCATGGCCAAGCGAGCCAAGGCGCTCCAGGTTCATCGGACCAGCCTAGATGAGGCGCCCAGCCAGTGCGAGTTGCTTTGGTATCGCGATCGATCCCGGACCGATCTTTCTCGTCGGTGCGCAGGCGCTCCAAGGCGACGATGACAGGTAAGTAATGCCTCGTGCTCGCGCCAGTCAGACCGCTCGCCGCTCCACACGCCAATATCGCCAGTCCGCCTTTCCGGCGGGCTTTTTGCATTTGGATCAAGCCCTCCAACGTCCACTCCGAAACCGACTGGAACTACCCCGAGCCAGATTCTGCCTCTCACTCTGGGGACTTCGACCGCGAACCTGGCGGGAGCGTTTTGCACATGAATTTGCTCAAACCCTTCTTCGACGGCAGCTATGAACCCAACGGATATTGCCTGCTGTGGCACCTGCGCTGATCTGGCCTCATGTCGTCTCTGACCTGCTCATCGCCGCGGCCTATTTCGAGGCGGTGGTCAAGGCGATGACCGCCGCCACGTCGGTCCCGACCGCGCTGATGATAGGGCCGCTGATTCCCAAGGCGCTCGCCCTCCCCTTCGCCGACTCAATTACACCGCGAATTGATTGCGGAACTGCCCGGCGACCGGGCCAAGGTTGAGCGTTGGTCAGGCAATGCGCTGAAGGCGGCGGAGCGCGGCGCGGTCGATGGCCGAGATTGTGATCCCCCGTCGCGCGGAGGGCGCACTCGGCGGATGCGGCCTTGCCGGAATTGCACAATCCCCGCAAAGCAGCGACCTCATTGCCGATCAACGGAAAGCATGACAACAACCCGTTGGAGGGTATCGCGTGCAAACCGCAACGACTTCGCTGGAACCTTCGTCGTCGGGCGCGGCCAAACCCGCCAATCGAAGCCGACGTCCGATGCCGAAGAAAATTCACGTCTATTTTGTCGCTTTCACGTCAATTTTCGTGGCGCTCGTCCTTACCGGCTTTTCTCGGCGTTATTTTATCCCGATCGCGAACGGGACATTCTCGCGGCCTGCGGTCGTTCACATCCACGGGCTGCTGTTTCTGACTTGGACTCTGTTGCTTCTATTGCAGGCCTCACTTGCGGCGACAGGCCGTCTGAGGGTTCATCGGAAAATCGGATCGATCGGAGCGTGGCTGATCATTCCGATGCTCTCCCTGGGGACGCTGGTCGCGGCTCGCGACACGGTTCATGATTTCAACAACGGCGACGGGCAAGCCGCACTTTCTTTCTTCTATGGCGAACTTGCTGATCTGGCGCAGTTCGGGCTGCTGGCCGGGGCAGCAATGCTACTTCGCTACAAACCCGATTTCCACAAGCGCTTGGTTATCATCGGCAGCCTCGGCCTACTCGGCGCGGCGATCGGGCGAATTCCGGAGATCAGCGCCTATACATCGTTCATTCTCGACGGGCTGATCGCTTCGGTTGCGGTTTACGATCTGGCAAGCCACCGCAGGGTCCATGCCGCCACGGTGGTGGGCACGGCCGTTCTTCTGGCCGTCGGCCTGACCGAGGAAGCTGTCGGCAACACGCGCGCATGGCTCGACGCCGCGCATCATCTGCTGGCGGTGTGAGCGCAATCGCTGCTGTGCGCACGCGTCTTAGCATCTGCCGCCGCAAACGACGTTTTTCCTTGGCCAAGGAGGCACTGGTTGCCGCGCGGAGGGATGGCTTCACGCTTCGCTCCTACCGTTGCGACCGATGCGGCGCTTATCATTTGACCAGCCGTACCAAGGGCAAGCGCGTCCCCCGCGCCGAGTTCGAGACCCTCCCGGACTAGCGCCGCCGCCGAGCCGCGCCCCCGACTCGCGTCCAGGTCTGGGTCTTGCAGATCAGCCCGCCCATCGCGCATCCCCGCACCTCGAGCGCGCGCGGCCCAACCAGATGCAGTTCGCCATCGGCACGAATATTCCTGTCGGGGACAAAAATCTCGGCCCGCCATGCGCCGGGCCCGATCGGGTCGAGATCGCTCATCAACTCGGTCCCGATGAGGCGGTCGGTGCCGGCGTCGGCGGCCTTGGCGCGGGCGTGCGCCGAGGCGGCGATCACCCGCCCGCACAAGGTCCCGCCGCATTGCCCGATGCGCACCGTAACGCTGCGTGCCGGATTGGCCCAATTGCCTTCGATCGGGGCAGCGGCGAATGCCGGCGTAGTGAGCAGGGCGGCGAAGGCGGCGAACATTGTTTTCATGAAAATTCCCTTGGAACGCTTTGCCTTGCCAACGGCTGAACCCACCAACCGCTCCATCGCCGCCCTCTTTACCCGGCACCGCGCGCGCCTACATTGGACCCAACCGGCGCCGGCATCGTTCCGTGACCGCGCAGGATAGGAGCGGAAGAAGATCATGGCCGACGTCGATACGCAGGCGCGCCGCCTGCAGGTGGCAAACCTGCCCCCCGCCGACAGCGGGCGTGGAATTGCGCGGCTGCCGGGCAAGTGGATGCAACAGCTCGGGCTTGGCGAGGGCGACGTGATCGAGATCGTCGGCAAGCGTTCGACCGCGGCGCGCGCGATCGGCCCCTATGGCGATGACGACGGGCTCGAGATCATCCGCATCGACGGACTCCAGCGCGCCAATGCCGAAGTCGGTTCGGGCGATTATGTCGAAGTCCGAAAGGTCGATTCCAAGCCCGCGACGCGTGTCGTCTTCGCCCCCGCCGCGGAGCAGGTCCGGCTGACCGGTTCGGCCGACGCTTTGAAACGCAGCTTCGAGGGCCGCCCGCTGACGGAGGGCGACACCGTTGCCACCGCCGGTCACCAGCGGGTCAACGCCGATATGCCCGAGCACGTTCGCCAACTGCTCAACGCCCCGGCTTTCGCCTTGCAGGAGGTCCGCCTGCGCGTCGTCACCACCACCCCACGCGGGATCGTGCACATCGACGCATCGACAGTGGTCGAATTGCTCCCCGAATTCACCAAGAAGGACGGCGAGCGCCGCGCCGACGTCACTTATGACGATCTCGGCGGGATGAAGGACACGATCGACGCGCTGCGTGAGATGGTCGAGTTGCCGCTGCGCCATCCCGAGCTGTTCCAGCGCCTTGGCGTCGATCCGCCCAAGGGGGTCCTCCTCCACGGCCCGCCCGGCACCGGCAAGACCCGGCTGGCGCGCGCCGTGGCCAATGAGAGCGAGGCGCGCTTCTTCATCATCAACGGGCCCGAAATCATGGGCTCGGCGTATGGCGAAAGCGAGAAGCGCTTGCGCGAAGTGTTCGAGGAAGCGGCCAAGTCGGCGCCGTCGATCATCTTCATCGACGAGATCGACTCGATCGCGCCCAAGCGCGGGCAGGTCTCAGGCGAGGCGGAAAAGCGCCTCGTCGCGCAACTTCTCACACTGATGGACGGGATCGAGCCGCGCCAGAATCTTGTCGTAATCGCCGCGACAAATCGCCCCGAAGCGATCGACGAGGCGCTTCGCCGCCCGGGCCGGTTCGACCGCGAGATTGTCGTCGGGGTGCCCGATGAGCCGGGACGGCGCGAAATATTGGGGATTCACACCCGCGGAATGCCGCTCGCCGAAGGGATCGATCTCGACGCGCTCGCCCGGCGCACCTTCGGCTTTGTCGGCGCCGACCTCGCCGCGCTGGTGCGCGAAGCCGCGCTTGAAGCGGTGCGCCGAATCCTGCCGCGAATCAATTTCGAGGAGTCCAGCATCTCGCCCGAAATCCTCGACTCGCTGTCGGTCGACTCGGCCGATTTCGAAAATGCCCTGAAGCGCGTCTCCCCCTCGGCGATGCGCGAAGTGATGGTCCAGGTGCCGACGGTGCGCTGGGAGGATGTCGGCGGTCTCGACGCCGCCGCGACCAAGTTGCGCGAAGGGGTCGAATTGCCATTGAAGCACCCCGATGCGTTCAAGCGGCTCGGCATTCGCCCGGCCAAGGGCTTCCTGCTGTACGGCCCGCCCGGCACCGGAAAGACGCTGCTCGCCAAAGCCTGCGCACGCGAGGCCGAGGCCAATTTCATCTCGGTCAAATCGTCAGACCTATTGTCCAAATGGTATGGCGAGAGCGAACAGCAGATTGCCCGCCTGTTCGCCCGCGCCCGCCAGGTCGCGCCGACGGTAATCTTCATCGACGAGCTCGACTCACTCGTGCCGGCGCGCGGCGCCGGGATGGGCGAGCCGCAAGTCACCGAGCGCGTCGTCAACACGATCCTTGCTGAGATGGACGGGCTCGAGGAGCTCAACAATGTCGTCGTCATCGGCGCGACCAACCGGCCCAATCTGATCGACCCGGCGCTGCTCCGCCCGGGGCGGTTTGACGAACTGATTTATGTCGGCGTCCCCGATGTCGCCGGGCGCCGCCGCATCCTCGCGATCCACACCGCCGATATGCCGATCGCCAAGGACGTCGACCTCGAAGTGCTGGCGCGGCAGACCGATCGCTTCACCGGCGCCGATCTCGAGGACCTCACCCGCCGCGCGGGGCTTGTCGCGCTTCGTCGCGGGCTCGATTCGGCCGAGGTGACAATGGCCGACTTCGAGGCCGCCTTGACCGAAACCCGCGCCTCGGTAACCGACGAGATGCTCGCCGATTATGAGCAGATCCAGGACACGCTCAAGTCGGACGCGGTCAGGCCGCTGGGCGGGATCGGGTTCGTTCTGCCGGGTGAAATGCGGTCGCGCGGAACGAAATAATTCAGTCGCCGAGCCGGGTTCGCCCCCACGCCGCAAGCCCGACCAGTAGCACCGCCGCCGCAATGAAGGGTAGGCCGGGATAAAGCGCATAGAGCGCCATGCCGAGCGAGGGCGCGGCGACATAGGCGATGCCGTTGGCGGCGGTGATCGCGCCCGCAACCCCGCCCTGCTCGGCAAGCGGCACCGCCAGGCTAGCCCCGCCGGTAAACCCCGGCCGGGTGAAGCCGAACCCGAGGCTCGACAGCGCGAAGCCGATCACCAGCCCATAGAGATTTTGCGCGACGACGAGCGCCAGGCATCCCACGGCGGCAACCAACGCGCCCGCAATGATCATCGTTTGCGGCTTCAACGCCAGCCGCGGGATAAGCCCCCATTGCGCCGCCAGCGTGGCCGACGCCCCGGCCATCATCACGATCGAGATCGGCATCTCGGACCCGCTCGGCTGCAAATGCAGCCGGTCAATGACATAGAAACCGAGCGCGGTCAGCGTCGCTGCCTGCGCATGGCCCGAGACGACCCCGGCGATGATCCATTGGCGGATGCGCGGGTCGCGCCACTTGAGCCGGGTCGTCGGTGGAGAGGTCGCGGCGACCACGCTCGCTCCGGTTTGCGCCGTTGCCAGCGACGGGTAGGACATCGCCGCGCCATGGCCTTCGCGAACCGCATCGCGACTGTCGTCGGGCAGCCAGCGCCAGATCGACAGGAACACCCCAAGCCCGATCAGCGCAAAGGCGAATAATGGCCCCGGCAGCCCAATGAACGGAAGCACGAACAGTGGCGCCATTGCCGGCCCGAGGATCGTGCCGAGCCCGAACGAGGAGGACAAGGACGACAGCGCGGCGACTCGCCCCGATCGCCGCGTGCGCGAAGCGAGATAGGCTTGGGTTGCGCTCGGCGTCGCACAGCCCAGCGTCCCGTAAATCGACCGCGCCATGGCGAACAGGACAAAAGTCGTCACTCCGGGCAGCAGGCGCGACAGCCCAGCGCGAAGCACGAGGCCGCACAGCAACATCGACACGATGAAACCGCCGACCCCCATCAGCATCAGCCGCTTGCGCCCGTGGCGGTCGCTCATCGCCGCCCAGTAACCTGCCAGCATGACCCACAGTACGGCCGATGACGTGTACGCCACGGCGACAAAAAAATCGCTGATCCCGATCTCGCGGCCAATCGCCGGCATGATCGATTGCAGCGCGGTGTTGCCCGCCGCAGCGACCAGCATCGCCGCGAACAGCAGCAGAAACTGAACATTGGTGAGTGCGGTCGTGCCGACCGGAGTGCGCTTTTCCCGCGCCCCGGCCGGTTTCTTGCGGGGAGGAGTCGTGATCGAAGCCATGGACCGCCCCTAACCCGCGATGGAGCGAAGCGGAAGGCGAGGCGTTGGAACTTGCTAATCCGCGCGGCATTTGCGAACGAAGCCGCCTCGCCCCACTGGAGCCTCCATGAATCCGTCGACCGCCCGAGCGCTCAAAGGCCCGCGCAACTTTGCCGCCAAGCGCCTGGCAAGCCCGAAGCTCCAGTTCCTCAAGGAATTCTTCAAGCATCCGGTGATGGTCGGCTCGGTCATTCCGTCGAGCGATCGACTGATCGACAAGATGCTTGCACCCGTCGACTGGGCCAATACCCGGCTGTTCGTCGAATATGGCCCCGGCGTCGGCACTTTCACGCGCGTGATCCTCGATCGGCTGGCGTCCGACGCGACGCTGATCACAATCGACACCAACGCCGACTTCACCGCCTATCTCAAGGCCGACATCGACGACGAGAGGCTGATCGCGGTCACCGGATCGGCCGCCGACGTCGAGAAGATAATCGCCGCGCACGGCTTCGAGAAAGCCGATTTCGTCGTGTCGGGGCTGCCTTTTTCAACGCTCCCGTCCGGCGTCGGCGATTCTATCGGCGCGGCGACGTCGCGGGTGATCCGGGGCGGCGGAGCCTTCCTCGTCTACCAGTTCAGCCCGAAGGTGCGCGACTTCATCGCGCCGCATTTCGAGCGGCTCGATCGTGGCTTCGAATGGTGGAACGTTCCCCCCGCGACGCTGTTCTGGGCGTGGCGCGACGAGGCCAAGGACTAATCAATTCCGTCGGGGTCGCGATTCAGCGCTCCCGCCGCGCCAGTCGCCGCGTCACGGTAAAGTCGAGGCTGTTCACCAGGAAGAACCCGACCCGCCACCGAATCCGCTCCCACAGCGTCCCGCGCGCCTTGTGCAGCGTCGGCGTAATCTCTTCGCTATCGCCGATTTCATGCTCGAAATAGCCGCGCATCATCATCGCAAACTTCTCGTCGTCGACGCGCAGCATCATCTCCATGTTGAGATAGAGCGAGCGCATGTCGAAATTGGATGAGCCGATGTGGACGATGTCATCCATGATCAGCAGCTTGGAATGAAGCTTGGTCGGCAGATACTCGAACATCTCGACCTTGCGCCGGAGCAATCGCGCATAGGTGTAGCGTGCGGCGTCGATGGTCGCCCGGTTGTCGGACTTGCTGGCGGTAATGACGCGCACCCGCCCGCCGGTCTCGGCGACACGCGAGATCCGCGCCAGCATCGCCGCCATCGGCGCGAAATAGGCGGCGATCATCTCGAGGCTGTTGGCATGGGCCAGGTCGTGGACTGTTGACAGGGCCCAGGGCGACTTGCGCTGCATCGGCCCGCCGAACTTCCACTGCAACTTGCCCTCAGTCTCGGAGAAATGACGAACCAGCGCGCGCAGTGCTTTCAGCCGTGCGCCCTTGTGCAGCGCCCAGCCCATCAGCGCGTCGAAATAACGCCCGAGCCGCTCGGCCGCAGGCCCCTCGACGATCAGCCCGATATCGCGCCACGCGCCTTCCTCGGCGGTCCCGAAATAATCATTCTCGACATTGAACCCGCCAATCAGCGCGCAGCGGTCGTCGGCCAGCGCCAGTTTCTGGTGGTTGCGAAGCAGATAGCGTCGGCCATAGCTCGGGTTGAAGCGGCAAAAGCGCGCGCCCTTCTCGTGCAGTTCCCTGAAATAAGTGTCGGGGGTCTTGCTGCTGCCGAATCCGTCGATCAACAGCGACACCGCGACCCCCCGGTCGACCGCGCGGAGCAGGGCGTCGCGCACCCGCGCGCCATCCTCGTCGCCCATGAAGATATAATATAAGACGCGCAGGCTCGTCGCGGCCTCGTCGATCAACGCGAGCAGCGCGGCGAGGCGCGCCGGCCCTTCGGTCAGGAGCGTCAGCCGGTTGCCATCGACGGTCAGGCTGCAATGGTCGGGATCGGGGAGCGGCATCTGCCTTCCGCTGTGGCGCGCCGACGCAGGCATGGCAAGCAAGACCGCTTTCGTTGACTTTCGCGGCCTCCGCCCCTAGGTCGAGCGCCTTCCCGGCACTGCCGAACCCCGATTCCCAAGGCGAACCCCCATGGCGCGCGTTACTGTCGAAGATTGCGTCGACAAGATCCCCAACCGTTTCGACCTCGTCCTGATGGCCGCCCAGCGCGCGCGTCAGATCTCGGGCGGCGCCGACCTCACGATCGACCGCGACCGCGACAAGAATCCGGTCGTCGCGCTTCGCGAAATCGCCGAGAGCACGGTCAAGCCCAAGCATCTCGAGGAAGCGATCGTGTCGAGCCTGCAGCGCGTCCGTATCGACGAAGAGGATGAGACCGACGAGCTGTCGAGCCTCGCCGATTCGGCCGAAGCGCTGCGCCTCACCGCCGCCGCCCCGCCGCGTCCCAGCCCGAGTGGCGGCGACTACGAGTAAGCATCACTCGATCTGACAGATACAGAGGGCGGCTCCGCGAGGGGCCGCCCTTTCGCGGTCAGGCGCTGACCGCCTCGCGCGTCTGACGCCGGGCCTGGCCCCGCGCCGGTCGCGCGCGCGTCGCTTCGGCTTCGCAGCGCTCGACCCATTTGAGGTCGCGAACGCTTAGCTCCTGACCGTTATGGCCAAGCACGCACATCTTGCGGATCGGCTGGCCCGTGATGCGGTCGACGAGCACCAGCTCCTGCCGCCCATGGCCCCAATCCTCGCCCCACTGGCGCAACGCCAGCACCACCGGCAATAGCGCCTCGCCCTTGGAGGTCATCGCATAGATGACCTTGCGCCGGTCATCGGGATCAGGCGTCCGCGCCAGTATTCCGCCGGCAACCATCTTGCCGAGCCGGTCGGACAATATGTTGCGCGCAATCCCCAGTCCGGCCTGAAACTGTTCGAAATGGACCAGCCCGTTGAGCGCCCCGCGCAGGATCAGGAACGCCCATTTCTCGCCGATCAGGTCGACTGCTGCGGGCAGCGGACAACGCAGGGCGGCGGCGCGAAAGGCATCGATGTCGGCAGCGCTTTGATCGGTCATTCGCGATCCATCCTCTCTTCTCCGAAACGTAACCATATTTGGGGAAGAAACAACAGTTGTAGCCTGGTGGGCCAGGCAGGCGCCTTTCACGCTTGCAACCAGGGGGTGCCTACCCCCACACTAAGCGCGTGCTCCGCCAGTATGAACTAGTCGAAAAGGTCAAAGCCTATGACCCAGACGCCGACGAGGCGTTGCTGAACCGTGCCTATGTCTTCTCGATGAAGGCGCACGGCACCCAGAAGCGTGCCTCGGGCGACCCCTATTTCAGCCACCCGATCGAAGTCGCTGGCATCCTCACCGACCTCAAGCTCGACGACGAGACGATCGTTACCGCGATCCTCCATGATACGATCGAGGATACCGTGGCGACCTTCGAAGAGGTCGAGCGCTTGTTCGGCGCGTCGGTCGCGCGACTGGTCGACGGGGTGACCAAGCTCAGTAAGATCGAAGCCCAGTCGGAAAATGAGCGCGCCGCCGAGAATTTGCGCAAGTTCCTGTTGGCGCTGTCCGACGACATTCGCGTGCTGTTGGTCAAGCTCGCCGACCGGCTGCACAATATGCGCACGCTCCACCATGTGCCCGATGCCGACAAGCGCCGCCGAATCGCGCGCGAGACGATGGATATCTATGCCCCGCTGGCCGAGCGAATCGGCATGTACGAAATCATGAACGAGATGCAGACGCTCGCGTTCAAGCAGCTCGAGCCCGACGCCTTTGCCTCGATCCAGCGTCGGCTGCAGCAGCTCCACGCGTCGGGCGGCGACCTTGTCAGCCGCATCGGGCTTGGCCTCCAGCTCCACCTCGCCGACCATGGCCTTGAGGCCGACGTGATGGGGCGCGAAAAACACCCTTATTCAATCTGGAAGAAGATGGCCGAACGGCACATCAGCTTCGAACAATTGTCCGACGTGATGGCCTTCCGCGTGATCGTGCCGAAGATCGAGGATTGCTACCGCGCGCTCGGCCATATCCACGAACGCTGGCCGATGGTCCCCGGACGCTTCAAGGACTTCATCTCGACCC
This sequence comes from Sphingomicrobium sp., assembly GCA_039919075.1. Taxonomy (GTDB): domain Bacteria; phylum Pseudomonadota; class Alphaproteobacteria; order Sphingomonadales; family Sphingomonadaceae; genus Sphingomicrobium. Next base: position 6,566 of record JBDSGJ010000059.1, on the reverse strand, counting down.
CGAAGCGCAACGGCTACCGCTCACTCCACACCTCGGTCATCCACGACAGCAAAATGCGGATCGAGATCCAGATCCGCACCCGCGACATGCATCTCCAGGCCGAACGCGGGCTTGCCGCGCACTGGGCTTACAAGGAGGGCAAGCCGCTCGCCGAGGTCAAGGTGCCGTGGATTTCCGACCTGGTGGAAATCCTCGACCATGCTGAAAGCCCCGAGGAGCTGCTCGAGCATACGCGGATGGCGATGTATCAGGACCGCATCTTCGCCTTCACCCCCAAGGGCGAGCTGATCCAGCTGCCCAAGGGGGCCACTCCGGTCGACTTCGCCTATGCCCTCCACACCGACCTCGGCGACCAGACCGTCGGCGCCAAGGTCAACAGCCGCGTCGTGCCGCTGCGCACCCTGCTCGACAATGGCGACCAGGTCGAAATCCTCGTCTCCAAGGGACAGCACCCGCAACCGTCATGGCTGCGCTTCGTCGCCACCGGCAAGGCGCGCGCGGGCATCCGCCGCTTCGTTCGCCACAAGGAACGCGACGAGACGGTGCTGCTCGGCCGCAAGATTTACGAGGAGATTGTCGACCGGCTGCCCGCCCCGCTGGCCAAGGAAGCGCTCCCTCGCGCGGTCAAGAAATTCAAACTCGACGACGCCGACGCGCTGATGGTGGCGATCGCCAAGCGCCGGATCGACGATCACGCACTGATCGAAGCGCTGATGCCCGGCGCGGCTGGAAGCGACGTCGCCCCGCGTCCGCCCGCTCAGAAGACCGCCATCTCGATCAAGGGACTCACTCCCGGCGTCGCCTATACGCTGGCGCCCTGCTGCCACCCGGTCCCCGGCGACCGCATCGTCGGCCTTCGCCGCGAAGACCAAAGCATCGAGGTCCATGCCATCGGCTGCGACGCGCTCGCCAGCGGGACCGACGCCGATTGGTTGGATCTCGCCTGGGGCGATGGCTCGGACGGCGGGACTGCGCGGCTATGCGTCATCGTCCGCGATGTCCCCGGGGCGCTCGGCGCAGTCGCCGCGCTGCTTGGGGTGAAGGGCGCCAACATCGTCAACCTCAACCTTGTCCACCGCGATGGCAGCTTTCACACCTTCCACCTCGATGTCGAAGTCCACGACCTCGCCCACCTCCACGCAATCCTCGCCGGGCTGCGCGACAGCGACGCGGTCAGTTCAGCCGAACGTCTTTAGCGCGCCCTGCGCACGGCGTCGGTGCCCCCCGCCGCGAGGACCGCAAGCGTCACCAGGTCGTTCGAACTTGCCGTCATCGGCGCGATCTGGACCGGGAGCGCCATGCCCATAAGATAGGGCCCGAGCATATTCTCCCCGCCCATCGCACGGAGCAATTTCGACGAGATATTGGCCGATTGAAGCCCCGGCATGATCAATATGTTGGCGGGGCCGGTCAGCCGCGTGAACGGATAATATTTGACCTGCGCCTCATGGTTCAGAGCAAGATCCGGGCCCATTTCGCCCTCATATTCAAAATCTGTCTGAATTGTATCGAGGATTTTCACCGCGTCGCGTAGCTCGGCGATGTGTCGGCCGGGCGGGTTTCCGAAGGTCGTGTAGCTGATGAAGGCAACGCGTGGTTCCTGCCCCATCCGCCGCGCAAACGCCGCTGAGCGGATCGCCATCGCCGCCAGCTGCTCCTCGGTCGGCCGCTCATTGACCGCCGTGTCGGCGATCAGCACGGTGCTCTTCTTGCCGGCAATCACGGTGATCCCGAACGGGGTCGTGCCCTGCTCCTCGTCGATCACCAGCCGAACCTGCGCCAGGCTCTGGCTGAACGGGCGCGTCGTCCCGGTGATCATCGCGTCGCCTTCGCCCAGCGCGAGCATCGCGGCGGTAAAGGTGTTGCGGTCCTGATTGACCATCCGCTCAACCTCGCGGCGAAGCATCCCGTTTCGCTGATGCTTGGCATAGATATAATCAACTGCGCGCCCGACCAGCGGCGAATTGCGACTGTTGAGCACTTCATAGCCCGCCGGATCGACGCCAAGCTCGGCGAGTTGCTCGCGAACGCTCTCCCGCCCGACGAGCACCGGCGTGCCGTAACCCCCCTCCTTGAACGCGATTGCCGCGCGCAGGACATTGGGTTCTTCGCCTTCCGCGAACAGCACCCGCTTGGGGTTCGATCGCGCCGCGGCAAAGGCCAGGCTCAGCACCGACGAAGTCGGATCGAGCCGCGCGCGAAGCTCGCTTCGATACGCCGCCATATCGGCAATCGGCCGCCGCGCCACGCCGGTCGCCATCGCCGCCTTCGCCACCGCGGCCGGGATCACCTCGATCAGGCGCGGATCGAACGGAGCGGGGATGATGTAGTCGGGGCCGAAATGCTGGTCGATCCCGCCATAGGCCAGGGCGACTTCCTCGGGCACCGGCTCGCGCGCCAGTTCGGCCAGCGCATTGGCCGCCGCAATCTTCATTGCATCGTTGATCCCCGTCGCACGAACATCGAGCGCGCCGCGAAAAATAAACGGGAAGCCGAGGACATTATTGACCTGGTTGGGAAAGTCCGAACGGCCGGTCGCGACGATCGCGTCGGGCCGCGCCGCCTTGGCGTCGGGCGGCGAAATCTCGGGATCGGGATTGGCCATCGCGAAGATGATCGGGGAGGGCGCCATCGCCATCACCATCTCGGGCTTCAATGAGCCCGCCGCCGACAGGCCGAGGAACACGTCGGCGCCGACCAGCGCCTCCTGCAGATTCTGCGCTTTCGTGACCACGGCATGCGCTGACTTGAACTGGTCGAGGTCGGTGCGATCCTTGCGCAGCGTACCCTTGCGGTCGCACATGATGACATTGTCGCCGCGCACCCCCATCGCCTTGATCAGCTCGGTGCAGGCGATCGCCGCCGCGCCCGCGCCATTGACGACGACCTTGATGTCCCTGAGCGCGCGATTGGTCAGCAAACAGGCGTTGATCAGCCCGGCCGCGGTAATGATCGCGGTGCCATGCTGGTCGTCATGGAACACCGGAATGTTCATCCGCTCCTTCAACCGCTGCTCGATGATGAAGCAGTCGGGCGCGGCGATATCCTCAAGGTTGATCCCGCCGAAGCTCGGCTCCATCAGCGCGACCGCGTTGACGAACTGGTCGACGTCCTGGGTATCCAATTCAATGTCGATCGAATCGACGTCGGCGAAACGCTTGAACAGCACCGCCTTGCCTTCCATCACCGGCTTGGCGGCCAGCGCACCCAGATTGCCCATTCCGAGGATTGCAGTGCCGTTGGTGATTACCGCGACTAGATTGCCCTTGGCGGTGAGGTCATAGACCTTGGCTGGATCGTCGGCGATCGCCTGGACCGGCACCGCCACGCCGGGCGAATAGGCCAGCGCCAGGTCGCGCTGCGTTGCCATCGGCTTCGAGGCGATAATCTCGATCTTGCCGGGGCGCCCGCGCGAGTGGAAATCAAGCGCTTCGGCTTCGGAAAAGGTGACATTGCTGGTCGACATGATGCGGCTCTAGCGACGCGCGCGTGCTTCGTCACCCCGGCCCTGCGAGTTGCTCAGGAGCCCGGGGTGACGAAAGGGGCGCGCCCCTGCTACCCTCGTCAAATGGCCCGCGCCGACGAATCCTCCCCGAACGCTCCGCCGGCGACCCCGATGATGGTTCAATATCATCGCCTCAAGGCCGAGGCCGGCGACGCATTGCTATTCTATCGCATGGGTGATTTTTTCGAATTATTCTTTGACGACGCCCGCGCCGCCGCCGCCTGCCTCGACATCGCGCTGACCAGGCGCGGCACAAGCGATGGCGAGCCGATCCCGATGTGCGGCGTGCCGGTCCATTCGGCCGACTCCTATCTCGCCCGGCTGATCAAGGGCGGCCACCGCGTCGCCATCGCCGAGCAGATCGAAAGTCCCGCCGAGGCGCGCAAGGCGAGGGGGGCTAAGGCACTCGTCGACCGTGCAATCGTCCGCCTCGTCACGCCCGGAACGCTGACCGAAGACGTCCTGCTCGACAGCGCCGCGGCCAACTGGCTCGCTGCAGTGGCCAAAGTCGCAGAGGAGTGGGCGATCGCGGCGGCCGACATCTCCACCGGGCGCTTCGAACTGATCGCTTGCGGGTTCGGCGAGATGGCCGCCGAGCTTGTCCGCCTCGGCCCGGTTGAAATCATTGCCGACGCTACCGTTCCGGGCGTCACAACCACTCGGGGCAAGGGCGGCTTCGACAGCATTGCGGGCGCGCGCGCGCTGACCGCCCGGTTCGGACTCTCAACGCTCGACGGGTTCGGTGCTCCGGGCCGCGCCGAGCTTGCGGCCGCAGGGGGCCTGCTCGCCTATCTCGACGCGACCCAGAAGGCCGCGATCCCGTTCCTCGCCGCCCCCCGCCGGATCGCCCGCTCGGAGCATATGGCGATCGATCCGGCGACTCGCGACAGCCTCGAGATACTGAGCAGTGCGGGCGGGAAAGATGGCGCCACCAGCCTGTTTGCTGCGCTCGATCGCTGCGTCACCGCGTGTGGCAAGCGCTTGCTCGCTGCCGACCTGTCCGCCCCGCTCACCGACCGACGCGCGATCGAGGCCCGCCTTGCGCTGGTCGGCTGGTTCCACGATGCCCCGCTGCGGCGCGACCGTACTCGCGCTGCATTGAAATCACTCCCCGATCTCGCCCGAGCCCTCGGGCGGCTGGTCGCTGGCCGTGGCTCCCCGCGTGACCTCGCCAGCTTGCGCGCTGGCCTCGCCGCCGCCGCGACGCTGCGCGATGAGCTGCGCGCCGAGCCCGAACTCCCGCCGCTGCTCGACCAGCTCCTCCCCGATCTTGGCGGCCATGCCGCGCTGGTCGATCGGCTCGCCAGCGCGCTCGTTGCCTCGCCTCCGCTCGACTCGGCCAAGGGTGGCTATGTGGCCGACGGATACGACCCGGCACTCGACGCGCTTCGCCTGGCGGCAAGCGACGGCCGCCGCGCCATTGCCGCCCTCGAAGCCCGCTATCGCGACGCGACGGGCGTGCCCACGCTCAAGATCCGCCACAATGCGGTGCTCGGTTATCATGTCGAAGTCCCGGCGCGCCATGCCGACCCGCTGATGCGTACTGACTCCGGCTTCACCCACCGCCAGACCCTCGCCGGCGTGGTCCGCTTCAACTCCCACGACCTCCACGCCGAAGCCAGCCGGGTGGTCGAAGCCGGCGCCCACGCGCTCGCCGCCGAGGCTGCACATCTCGAAGCGCTGACCGCCGCCGCCGTGGCATCGTCCGCCGCAATCGCCGCCACGGCGGACGCCATCGCCCGGCTCGACGTCGCTGCGGCTAACGCCGCGCGCGCCGCCGAAGGGCAATGGTGCGCGCCCACCCTGGTCGATCAGCCGTGCCTCGAGATCGACGCGGGCCGCCACCCCGTCGTCGAGGCCGCGTTGGCCGCTTGCGGCGACCGCTTCATCGCCAACGACGTTGCGCTGGGGCCGCACGATCGGCTGTGGCTGATCACCGGTCCGAACATGGGCGGCAAGTCGACCTTTCTCCGCCAGGTCGCGCTCGCCGCCTTGCTCGCCCAAGCGGGCAGCTTCATCCCCGCTGCGCGCGCGAAAATCGGGATCGTCGACAGATTGTTCAGCCGCGTCGGCGCCGCCGACAATCTTGCCCGCGGCCGCTCGACCTTCATGGTCGAAATGGTCGAGACCGCCGCGATCCTCGCCCAGGCCACCCCCCACAGCCTTGTCATCCTCGACGAGATCGGGCGCGGCACCTCGACCTACGACGGGCTCGCCATCGCCTGGGCAGTGGTCGAGGCAATGCACGACCAGATTCGCGCCCGGACGCTGTTCGCGACGCATTATCACGAGCTCACCCGCCTCGCTGACCGGCTCGGCGCGCTCTCGCTCCACCACGTCCGCGCGCGCGAGTGGAAGGGCGATCTGGTCCTGCTTCACGAAGTCGCCCCCGGCCCCGCCGACCGCAGCTACGGCATCGCCGTCGCCCGCCTCGCCGGCCTCCCGCCGACCGTCCTCGCCCGCGCGAAATCGGTCCTCGCCAAGCTCGAAGCGGGTCGCGACGCCACCGGCGGAATCGCCGCAGGCCTCGACGACCTGCCGCTGTTCGCCGCTATGGTCGAGCGCGAGCCCGTACCCGATCCTCTCCTCGCCGCGCTCGCCGCGGTCGATCCCGATACCCTCACCCCGCGCGCCGCGCTCGACGCGCTCTACGCCCTCAAGCGCCTTGCCGCGGAGCAGCCCCAATGACCGAACTGCTCGTCGCCAATCGCCGCGCAATCATCGACCGCCGCGCGCTCAGCGACACGCTCGACGCGCTTCCGTCGGGCACCACGGCCGAGGCGACCAACGTCCTCCGCGCCGCGATCGCTGACGGCCGCGTCGAGATTGCCGCACGCGTTGCCGCCCACCCCGGCGCCGGGCGGAGCCACGCCGCGTCCTATGCCTTCCTGACCGACCAGATCATCCGCCTCTGCTTCGATTTCGTCGTCACCCGCGTTTTTCCCAATCCTAACCCGACCGCGTCCGAGCGGATCGCGCTGATCGGGCTCGGCGGCACTGGGCGCGGCGAGATGGCGCCGTTCAGCGATCTCGACCTGATGATGCTCGTACCTCCCGGCCG
>JBDSGJ010000058.1:0-31655 GCA_039919075.1 Sphingomicrobium sp. | reverse complement strand
CCCCGCTTCCGCCGGGAAGCTCGCCAGCAACGTCTGCGCAAACGCATGAATGGTCTGGATGCGAAGCCCGCCGGGGGCCTCGAGCACGCGCGCGAACAATCGCCGCGCCCGTTGCAGTGCCAGTGTGTCGTTCGCCTCGCCAAGCGCGAACAATTCCTTGCGCAGGTCGGGGACCGGCAGCCGGACCCAGCTCGCCAGCCGCTCGCCGATGCGATTGGCCATTTCCGCCGCCCCCGCCTTGGTGAAGGTCAGGCAGAGGATCGCGCCCGGGTTCACTCCCTGGATCAGCAAACGAAGCACTCGGGCCGTCAGCACCTGCGTCTTGCCCGTTCCGGCCGAAGCCGACAGCGCGGCGTGCGCGCTCGGGTCGGCGGCGGCGGCCTGGTCGCCCTCAAGCAGGGGAAAGGGTTTGAAGCGGCGCGCCATTGCCCCTGTCCTAGGCTCGCCTTAGGATGAGCGAAACAACTATCCGGAGCGCATGATGGCAGACGACGACAAGATGGATGAGGGGCGCAAGGCGGCGCTCGTCAAGGCCGGGTTCGCTGCGGGAATCGGCTCCGCCGCGATCGCTGCAGCCTTGCTCTACGCCTCGCGCTCGCGGGCGAAAAAGCCGAAGAAACCGAGCGGAAGCCCGCCGCCGACCGACTGAGGCCGCCCTTGCCGTCAATCGCGGCCGTACCATTCCTCAAGCCGCATCAGCTGGTCATAATCCTCGTACGGCGCATAGGCCGGATTGAGTTTGGCGGTGAACGTTTCATTCCCCGTCAGCCACTTGGCCGCCGCCGCTGCGAACTGGCGCTGGGCGCGATCAAGGAAACCCTCGGCGCCAAGTTCCTTGTCGGGTTTGGTGCACTTGCCGAAGCTGTCCTTGTCCTTCGCCAGCGACCAATATTCATGAACTTCCGGGGTCCCCGCGACATCCTCGAATCCGCCGGCGCGGGCAATCAGGCCGAGCAGCCCGAGCTGAAGCGCGAACCCCTGATCAACCGCCTTCTGCCGCGGGGCCTTGCCGGTTTTGTAATCGACAATCGCCAGACCGCCGCCGGGAAGCACGTCGATCCTGTCGGCCTTGCCGTACAGGGTCACCCCAGCAAGCTCGGTTTCGCCCCACGCCTCGGCCGCTTTGGGGCGGCGCCCCTCGGCCCGGTTGGCAACTTCGGTCTCGGCGACCCACTTGATCGCTTCGAGGAGGCGCGGTTGCCATAGCGCGCGGAGCATCGGATGGATCGCCTCGCCGGCGATCAGCGCCTGCGCCCGCCCAAGGAGGGTCGCCGGGTCGCAATCATCCTCCTTCTGCCACTCCTCGAGAATGCGGTGGACCGCAGTCCCCTTCCACGCCGCGCTATGGTCCATGTCGAGCGCCTCGAGTGGGCGGAAGCGAAGGATGGCCTTGGCATAGAAAGCGAACGGGTCGGCCTGGAGCCGGTCGAGGTCGGTCACCGCAATACGCTTCGGGCGTGCCTCGAGCGGGGGGCATGGCACAGGGCGATCCGCCGGCGTCGGCGGACCTTTGGGGCTATCAATCGCGGCGGCGAGGCGTTCGAGCCGGTGGTCGCGCGCAATCCCGCCGGTCATCGCCTGAAGCCTTAGCCACAGCCGCGAAGCGACGGTCGGGGAGCGCCCGTCGCGCCGCGCCCGGGTGAGCAGGACGCGCGGCGCGCCGAGCGCGCTGGCGAAATCATGCGCGGCGAGGCCGGTGACAAAGTCGAGCGTCGGCAGCGCGAGGTTCGCCCGAATGCGCGGGGCGAGCCATGGGTCCGGGCTCGGCTCGGCTGGCCAGCTGCCTTCGTTGAGGCCGCCCAGGATCATCAGGTCGGCCTGCTGCAGTCGCGCTTCGAGCAATCCGAGGATCTGAATTCGCTGGTGACCGCCATAGGGCGGCCGGACGGGTCGCTCGTCGAGCAGTTGGCGGAGCAGCGGGACGGCGTCGGCGGGAGTGACCGGGGTCGTCGCGGCGGCGGGCGAGGCTTCGAGTTCGGCAAGTAATTCGCCCGCGAGGCGTCCAGCGGGACCGCGCCACCCATTATCGCTGGCAAGCGCGGTCCCGCATTCGCGGACCTTGCCGGCGAGGGTGGAAAGGGTCATTGCCCCGTCGAACAGACGGCCTAGCGGGACGACGGTCGCGCGCACTCGGGTCCAGGCGATTGATCGCTCTTCCGTTTCCGCACAATGCTGGTCGAGACCCGCCAGCCCCGCCGGCGGTCGCGGACCGCGAAGGGCGAGGTCGAGATTCCGAACCGCTTCCAACCAGCGAAGCCGCTCATCGCCTTCACCGCCTACCAGCGGATGCTTGAGCAGGGCCAACAGGGCAACTGGCGAAAGACCCTCGCTCGCGGCGGCGACAATGCCGAGCAGCAGCGTACCCGAGGCGGCGTGGCTGAGCGGGCGCCCAGCGCTATCGTCGGCCTCGATCCCCCAGCGCTGGAGGATCGCTGAGACGCGCGCCGCAAGCACCCGGTCGGGGGTGACCAGCGCAGCGGTCATCGCCGGGGTTTCAAGCGCCTCGCGCAAAGCCACCGCGATGGTCATCGCTTCGGCGGCGGGGTCGGACAGTTCGACCGCGCGAATCCCCGTCAGGCGGCGCTCGCGCGGGGGCAGCGCACTCCATTTTTCGGAAAAATCCGCCGCGGTCATCGCGTGCATGACCGCCCGCCCGCGCACCGCCGGCGAAGCGGACCGCCCGGCACCGCGCCACGGTAGCACTTCCGCGCGGGCCACGCCGAGCCGCTCGAGCAGCGCCTTGAGGTGAAATTGCGGATGGGTCGGCTCGCCCCTGCCCGTTTCATCCGGGCTAAGGGCCTCCCACTCCTCGTCGGGCATCGTCTGCGCAATGGCCAGCGCGGGCAGCACGACGGCGCCATCGGGCAGACGCGCAACGCAGGCGAGCAGCGCCGCCACGGCGGGGGCGGTGGTCGTAATCCCGGCGGCGATGGTGAACCCCTCGGGCGGACGAGCCGCCCAGCGCTCTGCGGTTGCGTGGAGCAGCCGATTGCGTCGGGTCGCAAGGTCGATCGCACCGCGCTCGCGGAGGATCGCCGGCCAGCGCTCCAGGATGGCGCGCAGGCGGTCGAGCGAGACCTGCCAGTGATGGGCAAGCTCGACCGTGTCGCTCGCGGCATCGGCCAGACAGCGGGGATCGACTTCAGCGATAATCAGCTGGTCGAGCGTCCGCGCGAGGTCGGCGGCGAGACGAAGGCTTTCGGCCGCGCTCTCGCCCGGCTCGCGCACCAGCGCAGCAAGCGTCAGCAGCCGTTCGAGCGGGTCGACGGCGGGCGGGATTGGCGGCACGTCAATTGGATCGAGCGCCCCGCCGATGCGGTCGTCGAGCTCCGGATCGCCGATCGGGATCAGGCGCGGCAATACGAGCCCCTTGCCGCTCGCCCGGACAAACGCCTCGGTCACGGTCCGCACGGCGCGATTGGTCGGCAGCAGGATCCGCCCCCGCGCCAAGGCCAGCGGGTCGCCACCATAAGCCGTGATCATTCCCACCGCGAGCGCATCGGCAAAGCTGCGGTGCGCGGGGATGCTATAGACCAGCGGCTGGCCGGCAATCCGCGCGCGCTCGAGCGTGGCGCGCTCAGCCTTGGGCAAGCGCGTCCTCGGTCGCGCGGATGGCGGGCGGGGAACCGACGTCGAACCACAGCCCCTGATGGACAGCGCCGAACAAGCGCCCGGTCGCGATCGCCCGGTCCCAAAAGATATTGGTCGAGAAGGGTCCCTCGGGCGCGTCCTCGAGCAACCGTTTCGCCATGATCTGGATCCCGGTGAAGACGAACGGCGCGATCCGCGCCTTGCCCCGCCGGCGCAGCTTGCCCGCCGGACTCATGTGAAAATCACCGAGCCCGTGATGGTTTCCGGCGCGAGCGTGCGGGACGAGGAGCAACAGCGCGTCCATCCGCTCGCCGTCCCATTGCGAAGCGAGCAGCTTGAGCGCGTCGGCCGGGCCATCGACCCACAGATTGTCGCTGTTGACCGCAAGGAACGGGTCGCAGTCGATCAGCGGACCGGCCTTCACCAATCCGCCGCCGGTCTCCAGCAGCAGGTCGCGCTCGTCGGATATTACGACGTCGAAATCGGTGCGGTGCTTGAGGTGCGCCTCGATCGCGTCAGGGAGGTAGTGAACGTTGACGACCACCCGCTCGACACCCGCCGCGCCGAGCCTGTCGAGGACATGGTCAAGCAACGCCTTGCCAGCTACCTCAACCAATGGTTTGGGCCTGGTTGCGGTCAACGGGCGCATCCGCTTGCCAAGCCCGGCGGCCATGATCATCGCGGTGCGCGGTACGGCCGCGGCGATGTCCGCGCGCAGCTTGAGCGCGCGCGTTGTCATGTCCAAAACTCGGCGCGCTTGATGGCGGGCACATGGGCGCTGAACCAGGCTCGCACCGGGGCCAACGCCGGATGCGCCAGATCGCGCTCGAGCAACCCCCACATGCGCGGCTGGAAGTCGAGATAGTGCGGCTTGTGATCGCGCTTTGCCAAGCGCGCGAAGACGCCGAGGATGCGTGTGTTGCGCTGCGCCGCGAGTACCCAATATGCCTGCTCGAAGTTTGCGCGCGCGCCGGTCGAGGCCATATAGCGGTGGATCATCGCCCGCTCGATCGCCGGCGACACGTCGCGCCGCGCATCCTCTAGCACCGAGCACAGGTCATAGGCGGGGTGGCCCGCGAGCGCGTCCTGAAAATCGAGCAGGCCGAAATGGGCGATGCCCTCACGCCCGGTGAGGAGCATGATGTTCTCGGCATGATAGTCGCGCAGCACTGTCACCGGGCCGAGGCCGTCGCGCGCTACCGGTTCGAGCACCTCGCGCCACACGGCGCGCCATTGGTCCGCATCTATTTCGAGCCCGGTCGCGGGGGCGTACCAGTCGGGGAATAGCGCCAATTCGTCGAGCCACTGGTCGAGCCCGTGGGGCTTGAGACCGGGCATCGGCGGATTGCGATGGAGGTGGACCAGAACGTCCGTCGCGAGGCTGTAAAGCTCCTCCTCGCGGTCGGGCGCGGCGTCGAGCGTTTCGCGCAGCCGAGCATCGCCGAAATCGCCGAGCAACAATAGTCCGGCGTCAAGATCGCGCGCCAGGATCGGCGGCGGAGTGAGGCCAGTCGCGGCGAGCCAATCGGCAACGGCCGCGAACGGACGCGGGTCCTCGTGCGGCGGGGGGGCGTCCATCAGCACTGCGGTTTCGTCGCCGCGAACGACGCGGAAGTAACGGCGAAATGAAGCATCCCCAGCGAGCGGCTCGATCCGCGCGCCCTGCCAGCCGTTGCGGGCGAGGAAGTCGGGAGCGGCGGGGGGGGGGATCATGCGCGGGGCGGCCATCGCCCTTTCCATGGCGGCGGGGCGGTTGCTGTCAAGCGCCGTGCGTCCTCACCCACCGGTTCGAACGACAAAGCGAGCGCTTCGGGCCACGCGCCCGGCGCGCGCTCGGGCCATTCGACGATCAGCGCACCCTCGGTGAGAATCTCATCGAGGCCGAGCTCGAGCAGTTCGGCCGGGTCGTCGAGCCGGTAAAGGTCCGCGTGCCACACTGGCGGAGACAGCTGGTCATAGGGTTGAACCAGCGCAAAGCTCGGGCTCGGCACCTCACCTTCCTCGCCGAGCGCCCGAAGCAGCGCCCGTACAAGCGTCGTCTTGCCCGAACCCAGCGGTCCCGAAAGCGCGATCACGTCGCCGACCCGAACCACCAGCGCCAACGCCGCCCCCAGTGCCTGCGTCGCCGCTTCGTCAACCAGCATCATTTGTCCGCGCTCGACAGCTTGGGTTGAGCACGCGGGATGGTAAGCGTCACTGCGGTGCCATCTCCTCGCGCCGAAACCAGTTCGACCGACCCGCCATGCGCCTCGATGAACTGCCGGGTGAGCGGCAGCCCGAGCCCAAGCGCCGCCTCGCCATGACCGACCCCGCTGATGCGATGGAAACGCGAAAAGACCCGCGCCTGATCGTCGGCATCGATTCCCGGGCCATCATCGGCGATGGTCACGATCGCGTCATGCTCGTTGCCCCCCGCGCGGAGCATGATCCGCCCACCCTCGTCGGTGTAGGCGACGGCATTGCGCAATACATGCTCGATGCTCTCGCGCAGCCGCCGCGCATCGCCGACGACGGTCCCGGTCGATCGTTCGATGGCGATATCGAGCGACTGGCGCTTGTCGGTCAGCCGCGCCTGGATTGTGCCGACCGCGGCACGACACAGTCCGGCCAGATCAACCCGCTCGCGCTCGAGCGTCACCCCGCTGGTGTCGCCCTGGGTCAGGTCGAGCACATCGTCGATGAGCTTCGACAAGCGCTCGACCGAGACAAGAATATCCGCGACATAATCCGCCGCCGCCGGCGCCAGCTCCCCCGCATAGCCCCCCGCAAGCATCTCGGCGAACCCCCCGATCGAGGTCAGGGGCGTGCGCAGTTCATAGCTCATGTTGGCGACGAAATCGGTCTTGACCCGGTCGGCTTCCTCGAGCGCGGTGGCGCGCTCACGAAGCGCGGCCTCGATCCTTGTCGAATCGGTCACATCGACCATCGTGAACAGCGCATTCCCGTCGGGCAGGGGCACCGCGGCGAATTCGAAGTGACGGCCGTCGGTCATCGTCACCCGCCCGCGCCCCTCGCGCCGGCCCGACGTCGCGGCGCGGACAAATTCACGGACCTGCGCGGCGGCGGTCGGGTTAACCAGCTTGCGCGCCATCGCCGGGACCAGTTCGTCGACCCGCGGGTGCTCGCCGAGCCAGCTTTCGTCCATTTCCCACAAGGTGCAGAAGCGACGATTCCAAAGGTAAAGGCGACCGTCGCTGGCGAACACGCCGATCGCCTCGAACAGATTGTCGAAGGTTGCGGCGCGCACGCGGAGGAGCGTGTCGCGCGCCGAGGACAGACGGACCTGCTCGGTCCGATCCTCGAGGATCAGGCGCAGGCCGCCGTCGGGCAAGGGCTGGCCAACCACACGCAGATGATCACCGTTGGTGAGGATCCAGTCCTCTTCGATCATTTCTTCCGGTGAGGTGAACCACGCCCGACGCTCGGCCTTCCACTCGGGGAAATCGCGCACTTCGGGAATGCGGTTCTTCTCGCGCATCCGCTCGATCAGCCGGTCGAACTCGGGGTTCTCGCCAAGCCACTCGCTTTCGAGCTGGGTCATGATCGCGAACGGCTGATTGAAAAAGCTCAAGTGCCGGTCGGAATCGAACTGGGCGGTACCGGCAGTCATCCGGTCGGCAAGATCGCGCTGCGACTGGATATTGCGGGCAAGCTCGAACCGCGCATCCTCGAGTTCCTGGATATCGACCGCGAACCCAGCAACCGCACCGGTCGCGAGCGGCACATCGACCAGGCGCAACATTCGCCGCTCGCCGCCGATTGTCGCGGGCATATTGCGCGATTGCGCCTCGCCCGCCGCCATCGCCCGTGTTGCCCCGGCGCGTGCGGTCTCGCCGTCGATCAGCTCAATCCCGCGCGAAATAACGTCGGCCGCGTCCTGCCCCTCGACCGCATGAACGAAGGCGCTGTTGACTAGGCCAAGGCGCAGGTCGGGTCCGCGATACCACATCGGGAAGGGCGCGCTCTCGATCAGATGGGTCAGCGCATCGAGCGCCCCTTCACTCTGCGCCAGCCGCCGGGCAAGTCCCGCGCGCTGCGCCACCGAGCGAGTCGCGTCGGTCAGCCATAACAAAGTCGACCCCGGCGGCGAGGGCGCTGGCGCGGGTCCGCCGCGCGCCTCGAAAATGCGGTCGGAGCCGTTGCCGCGCAACTGCACCTCGATCGGCTGCGCAGTGAGCCGCGTATCGCCCAGCGCTAGCCGCAGCGTGGCAAGGTCGGCAGGATCAATCCCCGCACCGTTGGCCGAAAGACCCTCGATACGCTCTGGAGTGCTCGTCAGGCCAAGCTCGCGCAGCAGCGCTGCATCGACCTCGACCCGGTCATCGGCCCCGACCAACAGCGGCCGCGCCGGACTGTCGGCCAGCAGCCCGGCGGTCATCCGCGCCGCACCAAGCACCGCATTGGCGCGCCGTATGCGCCGCTCCGCCAACAGCGACAACCACAGCGCAATCGCCAGCCAGGCGGCGGCAACGCTGACGATCACCGTCACCAGCCCACCCGAACCCGTCATTCGCGCAAATTCCCGCCAAGCCCCATGACCAAGTTCATAGGGGGCGGCGCTGGAAAGCAAAAGGGCGCTACGCCAGCCCTGTTTCGCCCACCAGCAAGCGCGGATCAATGCCTTCCGCGCGAAACGCCGCCTCCCAGCGCTGCTCGGTCGGCGTGTCGAACAGGATCGCGTCGGACCCCTTCGCCGCGAGCCAGCCGTGGCGGCTCATCTCGGCGTCGAGCTGGCCCGCGCTCCACCCGGCATAACCCAACGCGACGAGCCAGCGCGACGGGCCGCGGTCTTCGGCGATCGCCTTGAGGACATCGATCGTCCCGGTCATCGCGCCGAGGCAGGCAACCGCGATCGTGTCCGGCCCGCTCCAGTCGTCCGAGTGCAGCACGAACCCCCGGCCCGGTTCGACCGGCCCACCGTGGAGCACCGCGCAATCGGGGGCCTCGGCCGGGTCGATATCGAGTTGGCGGAGCAAATCACGGAAGCGGATTCCGGCGCGGGTGTGGCCAATGCCAATGCCGACCGCGCCATGCTTGTCATGGACGGCCATCGCGATGATCGCCCGCTCGAAGCGCGGATCGGCCATTCCCGGCATCGCGAGCAGGAAGTTGCCCGAAAGGTAAGCTGACTGCTCCATCATCCATAGAATGATCCTTGGCGCAATTCGTCGCAAGCCTTGAGACTGTCAGGCCGCGCGCCTAAGTCACGCCTCATCCCTTTCAGGAGACTATCATGGCCATCAATGTCGGCGACCGCCTTCCGTCCGTTCCGCTCACCCTCGCCACCGCCGATGGGCCGCAGCCGACGACCAGCGACGATTTCTTCAAGGGCAAGCGCGTTGCGCTGTTCGCTGTGCCCGGCGCCTTCACCCCGACCTGCTCGGCGCGCCACTTGCCGTCCTATGTCGACAAGGCCGCCGATCTGAAGGCCAAGGGAATCGACGAGATCGTCGGCACCTCGGTCAATGACGCTTTCGTGATGGGCGCGTGGAACCAGCATCAAGGCAGCGAGGACATCAAGATGCTCGCCGACGGCAATGGCGAATTCGCCAAGGCGGTCGGGCTGACCATGGACGGATCGAAATTCGGCATGGGGACCCGCAGCCAGCGCTACTCGATGATCGTCAACGACGGTGTCGTCGAGCAGCTCAACCTTGAGGCCCCTGGCGCTTATGAGGCGTCCAGCGCCGAGCATATGCTCGAGCAGCTCTAGGCACGACGTCTGAACTCCTTGGCTGGTCGGACGTTGAACCCGTAACCGATCAGCCAAGGAGCGTCAGTCATGGCCACCCCAACGAACCCACCAGCAAGCAAGACCAGCACCGGGCGCCGAAGCGCAGCGCCGCGCAAGGCCAGCGCCGCGCGCAAGGCGCCGAAATCCACCATCGCCAAGGCAAGTGACGCGGTCACGGGCACGGCGGTCAGCCTGGTCGACACGATCAAGGCCAATCCGGTCGCCAGCGCGGCGATTGCGGCCGGCGTTGCCGGAGCCGGCGCGCTGATCTGGGCCAATCGCAGCCAGATCGCAGAACAGGCCAGCGCGCTTGGCGAAAAGGCTGGCGAAATTGGTGGCAAGCTGGGCGAGCGGGCAAGCGCGGTCGGCGAGAAGGTCAGCGCGCAGGCGAGCGCGATCGGCGAGAAGGTCATCGATAAATATTCGTCGATGTCCGCTTCCCCAGCGAAAACCCAGCAGGAGATCGCCGAGGAGGCGCTCTCGCTAAAGCAGACTGGCGACGAATCGATCGCCGAGGAGAGCCAGATCGGCGCGATCGCTTACTGAGCGGGACGGTCGATTGGCAGAGGGCGCGGGCTTCGGCTCGTGCCCTTTTCTTATGTCAGGAACCGGGCGAGCGCATCGCCGAATTCCGCTTTTGTGACCGAATTCATGTGCGTCCCGGGCACTTCGGCATAGGACGCGTCGGGAAGCGCGGTGGCAAGACCGGGTGCCGACCCATTGTCGCGGTCATCGACACCACACAGGATTAGTGTCGGCATCGTGAAGGCAGCGCGCCACCCCTCGGGCGCGGGCTCAAAGCTTTCGAGCAACGGGATCGCAGCGACCCGATCAATCCCCATCGTCTTCATGAACTGGATTGCCAGCCAGTGCGGATCGCCCCGGCTGGCGGTCTCGAAGCCGGCGATTGCGTCGAGGAAGAACTGGCTGCGTCCGGTCCATTGCTCCAGGCCGTCGAGCCCCATCCCGGCAAGCATGGCGCGCCTCGGCCGAAGCCCTTGGCCGATCGCCTGAACAATCGTCCGCGAGCCGAGTGAAAATCCGCCCAGATCATAATCGGCAAGCCCGAGATGGTCGATGAACTCGATCAGGTCCCGACCGAGAATTCCGGGCGGATAATGCACCCGCTCATGCGGCTTGCCCGATAGCCCGTGCGCGCGAAGGTCGGGCATGATGACCCGCTTGCCCGTCGCTGCGATCTTGGCAGCATGGCCGAACTTGATCCAGTTGACCTGCCCGTCGGAGAACAGCCCGTGGACAAAGACGACCGCAGCCCCCTCCCCGATCTCGCGCCAGCCCAGTTCGATCCCGTCGGACGCTGTCCAGTGGTGGATCGTTGCTTCGCTCACGCCTTGCCGGCAACCGTCGGCGGCATCGAGACATGTTCATGGACGATCTTCCACTTGCCCTCCTGGCGCTGGAAAACATCAGTGAAGCGAGCGCTGACGGTCGGGCGGGCGGTGCCGGCGGCAACGGTGAACTGTTCGACACCCGAACTGACAAAGGCGTCGGGGCCGACCAACTGAATGTGGCGGCCGACGACGTGATAGTCGCCCGGCTTCATGCTGACGAAGTTACGCGCGGAGTCCGTCGCCACCTTGCGGTCGGCACTCGGATCGGGCTTGCTCGCGTCGATCATGACCGCATTGTCGGCATATTGGTCCATGATCTGGCCAAGATCGCCTGCGGTAAAGGTGGCTTCGGCAGCGGCGGCAATCTTGCCCGCCTCGGCCTCGGTCACCGGCGCCTGCCCGCTCGGCGCCTGCTTGCAACCCGCGAGCATCGCCACTCCGACCATTGCCACCATCATGTTGCGCATCGCCACTCTCCTGCTGGACGAGCAAGACTAGCGCGTCAGGCGGCCTTCTTCAAATGACGCCGCCCAAGCAATTCGGCGATCTGCACAGCGTTGAGCGCCGCCCCTTTGCGCAGATTGTCGCTGACGACCCAGATGTTGAGGCCGTTCTCGATCGTCGGATCCTCTCGCACCCGGCTGACGAATGTCGCATAGTCGCCGACGCATTCGATCGGCGTGACGTAACCACCGTCCTCGCGCTTGTCGACGAGCATGACGCCGGGGCTTTCGCGAAGAATCTTCTGCGCTTCCTCGGCTGAAATCTCGCGCTCGAATTCGATGTTGATGCTTTCCGAATGGCCGACGAACACCGGCACGCGGACGCAGGTCGCGGTAACCTTGATCTTGGGGTCGAGGATCTTCTTGGTCTCGACCACCATCTTCCATTCCTCCTTGGTCGATCCGTCGTCGAGGAACACGTCGATGTGGGGGATGACGTTGAAGGCGATCTGCTTGGTGAACTTCTTCGCTTCAGCCGGATCGCCGACGAAGATGTTGCGCGATTGCTCGAACAGCTCGTCCATCCCTTCCTTGCCCGCGCCCGACACCGACTGATAGGTCGAGACCACGACCCGCTTGATCCCGGCGGCATCGTGGAGCGGCTTCAGCGCGACGACCATCTGCGCGGTCGAGCAGTTGGGGTTGGCGATGATGTTGCGCTTGGCATAGCCCGAAATCGCGTTCGGGTTCACTTCGGGCACGATCAGCGGAACGTCGGGGTCCATCCGGTACAGCGAGCTATTGTCGATCACGACGCAGCCCGCCTTGGCCGAGATCGGCGCATAGATTTTGCTGACGTCGGACCCCGCCGCGAACAGCGCCATGTCCCACCCGGAAAAATCGAAATTCTCGATATTCTGGACCTTGAGCTCTTTGCCGCTGTCGCCGAAATCGATCATCGTTCCCTGCGAGCGCGACGAGGCGACCGCCGCGACCTCGTCCGCCGGAAACTCGCGCTCGGCGAGGATGTTCAAGATTTCGCGACCGACATTGCCGGTCGCGCCGACGACGACGACGCGATAACCCATTTTCAAACTCCGATTGTGAGCCGCCGTTATGGGACAGACCCGCGAAAGTCTAGCAGCTTTGGCGTCACGCAACGATGTGCGACAGTCGCGCGCCGAACATGCGCCACGTGCTTTGGGATTGCCCCAAGTCCGCCTTGTCTTCCCCGGCGCGCCAGCATCACGCGAGAGGCCCTCATCAATGACGATAATGGTTGGCAAGCGCATTAATCACGGGCAACTTCCGCGACGCGACGATCGCCTGCCGGTTCCGGCGGGTTTCCAACGGGGGATATTCATGACGGGTGAAATTGTTCGCAGTGCGTTTGCACTTGCCTTGGCGCTTGCCGCCGCCTCGCCGGCCCTGGCCGACGATGCGCTTCTCAAGCTCCGCAGCGTCGAAGCCGTCAAGGGCATCCAGTCGGTAACGGTCGGCGCCTTCAATGTCGGCTTCATCTTCGAATCGATGGATCGCGGCCAGAAGACCGGCGGAATGATCGGGGCATTCGGCGGCGCGACCGATGCCAAAAGTTTACTGGTTGGGGTAACCCCGGCGATGATGCAGGCGATCACCGACGCCGCTTATGCCGACTTCAAGGCGCAACTTCGCGCGCGCAATTTCCAGGTCGTCGAGGCCGCCTCGCTGTTCGCCAGCCCCGACTTCGGCCGCGTCAAGCAAATGACCGCGCCCTATGAGGCCGGCGTCCGGCTCGACAAGAAGAGCACCGGCAAGGCGAGCTATTACAAGCCGACCGCGCTGCCGTCACAGTTCATGCTGCCGGGCGATATCGTGTCGAGCGGGATGAGCGGGATGGGGCTGGCGATGGCCGCGGGGACCAATCAATATGGCGTCGGGCAGTTCGCCAAATCCTCCGGCGAAGGCGTGATCGACGTCACTTATCTGATCGACTTCTCGCAGCTCAAGCGCCCCGGCGCGTTCAGCTTCGGCGGGCTTCAGGTCAATTCGGGAGTCGCCGTGATCGACGATTATTCGAAGCTCACGCTCGTCGCTCCGACCGGCAAGGTCGCGACAATCACCATCAACCAGCCCGTCGCGGTCGAAGGCGACTTTGCCGCCAAGCAGGACACGACCAAGGGCGCAGGCGTCCAGAAAGCCGCCAATATTGCGAGTGGTGTTATGGGCGGGCTTGGTCGGTTCGGCGGCTTTGGCGGCTTTGGCGGCATGAAGTTCGGCAACTCGAAGACTTTCACCTTCACCGCACGCCCCGATTACCAGGCGGGAGCTACCAAGGCTGCGACGCTCGCCAACGCCCGGCTCCTCGACCAACTCGCGGCGCTTCGCTGAAACGAAAAAGGCCGGCGCTCCCGAAGGAGAGCCGGCCCATGTTCCAAGCGAAATGAAGCCCTAAGCCTCGGCCTTCGCACCCGCGCCTTCGTTGGCTCAGGACTCTTTCGTGCCCTTCGCGGGACGCGGATCGCGGCGCTCGGCGATACGGGCCGACTTGCCGCGCCGACCGCGCAGATAATAAAGCTTGGCACGACGGACGGCGCCGCGGCGGATCACCTCGATCGAATCGAGCGAGGGCGAGTAAAGTGGGAACACGCGCTCGACGCCTTCGCCGAAGCTGATCTTGCGGACGGTGAAGTTCGAGCCGATGCCTTTGTTCGAGCGCGCGATGCACACGCCTTCGAAATTCTGGACGCGCGCCCGCTCGCCTTCGACGACCTTGACGCCGACCTTGAGCGTGTCGCCCGGGCGGAATTCAGGAATGGCGCGGATCTCGATCAGCGAAGCAATCTGCTCGGCCTCGAGGGTCTGGATGAGATTCATGAGTGGTCAGCCTTCATGTTCGTCGTGCGCACCAGAGGGCGGTGCCTGCATCGCGCCCCCATGGCGCAAGGTCAGGTCTGGCCGCCGTAGCCGTGTGTCCCGGACCGAGGCTTCGTGTCGCCACGCCGCGATCCGCGCATGATCCCCCGATCGCAACACTTCGGGGATCGTGCGCCCTTCCCATGTGACTGGTCGGGTATAGTGCGGATATTCGAGAAGCCCCTGTTCGAAGCTCTCTTCCTCACCGCTGGAGGCCGCGCCCATTACCCCGGGGAGCAGCCGGATGCAAGCGTCGAGGAGGATCATCGCGCCAAGCTCGCCGCCCGACAGCACATAGTCGCCGATCGAGATGGGATCGAGGTCGCGCACCTCGAAGATCCGCTCGTCGAACCCTTCGAACCGCCCGCACAGAATGATCGCGCCCGGCCCCACGGCAAGGTCGCGAACGCGCCGTTGCGTCAGCGGCCGCCCGCGCGGAGTCATCGCCAGCATCGGCCGCCCATCGGCAACGCTGTCGAGCGCCGCCGCCAGCACATCGGGCTTGAGCACCAGCCCCGGCCCGCCTCCCGCGGGCGTATCGTCAACCGTCCGATGCTTGTCCTTGGAAAAATCGCGGATGTTGCACGCATCCAGGCTCCACTGATTACCCAGCGCCCGCCCGGCAAGCGAGGTGCCGAGCGGCCCCGGGAACATCTCGGGGTAAAGGGTCAGGACGGTGGCAGCGAAGGTCATTTGCGCACCAGCCTACACCCAACCATTGCGAGCAATAGGCAGAAGCCGAACGCAATGCAGGCGAGAAACAATCCCGTAATCGCAGCCCCCATTGCCATACCACATGCGTCTACACCACAATCTTCACGCGACGAAAAAGCAGCGTGCGTAAAAAGGATCAAGCAAAGAGTCGCAAGCAGGCCAGGAATGGGGAGAGACGACGCAAGTAAGACCCGTCGCCTCGGCCACAGCGAGAAGCGAGCGAGCAAAGATGCAGAAATCAGAGAAGCGAGACCAACCACACCAATCGTCGCGAATTCAATGATACCAATGGGAAACATCCGGCGAGCCTAGCAAATCCATCGTCAGCCCGAAAGGCGCATCCCCAACCGACACATGTTCTGTCGCGCCAATCGAATGCTGCCTCACTCGCCCGTCATCCCAGCACTTCACTCTTCCGGTGGCTCGCGGTTTGCGGCCTCCGCTTGCTCAATCTCCTCAATGATATCGTCTTTTAGATAGCGGAGCGCGTCCCAAGGATAATCGCATCCTTTGGAGCCAAGCCAAAGGATGCGGCCAAGCAGGGCTGCCGCACTAGGTTCAATGTAAAGATCCTTCACCCCATTGTTCACGCGGTGACCCGCAACGTGGACGATATATTCTTTCGTGCCACGATAGGCGTAGAGATCGCCCTCCATCCATCTGCAATAACTCACGCTTTCCCCCTTGGCGCAACTTAGCAGGCTCTCGCTGCACGTGTTCTCGGAACATCATCCAATTCGGCGCGCTAACGCTCTCATGGACACCCCCCTCGACTGCCTCATCATCGGCGGCGGCCCCGCCGGGCTCACCGCCGCCATTTACCTCGCCCGCTTCCGCCTCGACATCCTCGTCGTCGATGGCGGCAGCAGCCGGGCGGGCTGGATTCCGTGCAGCCATAATCATGCCGGCTATCCCGACGGAATCAACGGCAAGGAACTGCTGCGATTAATGCGCGAGCAGGCGCAGAAATATGGCGCCAGGATCGAGGAAGGGCGGGTCACGCGGCTCGACCGCGACGACGACGGCCTGTTCAGCGCCGACTGGGGCTGCGGCGCGCAAGCCGCGCGCGCCGTCCTTCTCGCCACCGGCCTCACGAACCGCCGCCCGCCAATGGACCCAGAGCTGCACGACGACGCCATGGCCCACGGGCTCATCCGCTACTGCCCGATCTGCGACGGCTACGAAGTCACCGACAAGCGCGTCGGCGTGATCGGCTCGGGCAGCAACGGGGTCGGCGAGGCGATTTTCCTGCGCAGCTACACCTGCGACGTGACGCTCATCGCCCCCGACAAGGCGCTCGACCTGAGCGACGACGAGCGAAGCAGGCTCGAGGAAGCCAATGTCACGCTAGTGGATGGCCCAGCCGAAGCGATCGGCGTGACCGAGTCCTGCATCACGGTCGACAGCGCGCAGGGATTGATGACCTTCGACAGCATCTACCCCGCGCTCGGATCGGACACGCACACCGGACTTGGCGAGATGGTTGGGGCGAAGCTTGCGGATGACGGCTGCTTCCTCTGCGATCAAAAGATGCGGACCAGTGTCGCGGCGCTCTACGCCGCGGGCGACGTGGTCCACGGGCTCGACCAGATCAGTCACGCAATGGGCGAAGGCGGCCAGGCGGCGGTCACCATCCGCAACGACCTTGCCGAGAGGTCTCCGCTGCGCCGGGCGCCGTTGGATCGTGCCGAGCAGGAATTGGCGCAGGAGGGCAGCTAGGCGAGAAAGTCGGGATCGAGCAGTATCTGCCCGCCGACGATCACAGCCATCGGCGACGCAAACGGGATCAGCGACCGCACCCCGCCCTCGCGCTCGACTTCAAGGAGGTCGCTGGCGCCGAAATTCTCGACCGCCGATACAACCCCGAGCAGCGTTCCTTCCGCGTCGACGCAGACAAGCCCGATCAGGTCGGCAAGATAATATTCATCGGGATCGAGCGCCGGTAGCGCAGCGCGCTCAATCTCGACCAGCGTCCCGCGCAGCGTCTCGGCCGCGGTCCGGTCGGGCACCCCTTCGAACCGCGCAATCAGCGCCTTGGCCGTGCCCTTGATCCCGAGCAGCCGCATCGGCGCGCCGCCGACGAACATCGACGAGCCCCTGGTGAATCTGGCAAGGTCATCGGCGAACAGCTTGAGCCGGACCTCGCCGCTAACGCCATGCGCCCCGGCAACGGCGGCAAGCGCGACGCGGCGCTCGCTGTCCGTTGCGGGTGGCGTCATGACCTCGCTCAGGCCTTGTCGGCCGATGCGCCTTCAGCGACGGCTTCCGGAGCGGCCTCAGCAGCACCTTCGGCCGGAGCCTGAGCGCTTTCGCCGGTTGCTTCAGCAGGCGTATCGCCGACATCGCTGTTCGGGGTCGCCTCATTGGCTTCCTCAGCCACCGGAGTCTCGGCAGCGGCTTCCTCGGCAACGACCTGCTCGGCGGCAGGCTCTTCAGTAACGGGCGCCTCTTCAACGGCGGGTGCCTCTTCGACGACCGGCTCAGGCGCTGGCTTGGCAGCAGCTTCGGCGGCAGCCTCGGCCGCAGCAGTCGCCTTGGTCTCACGCTCCTCGGCGCGCTCGGTGGCCTTTTCGCCCGGCTTGCCCTTGTTGGGGTTGCTGCGCGCGGGGCGCTCCTTGATCCCGGCGGCATCGAGGAAGCGAAGCACCCGGTCCGACGGCTGCGCGCCGACCGACAGCCAGTGGCTGATCCGCTCGGCATCAAGCTTCACGCGGTCGGGGGAATCCTTGGCGAGGAGCGGGTTGTAGGTGCCGACCTTCTCGATGAAGCGACCGTCGCGCGCGTTGCGGCTGTCGGTCACGACGAGGCGATAATAAGGACGCTTCTTGGAGCCACCACGGGCCAGACGAATTGCAACTGCCATTTTATATTCCTTCGTTGATTCAGTGAATTGTGATCATTTCTTCGAAAATTTGTTAAATCCGGGCGGAGGGTTGCCGAACCCGCCACCGCCCCCTGAAAGCCCGGGCAACCCCCCCGGCATTCCGCCGCCGGGCGCAAGCCCGCCGAGCGCGCCCTCGAGCCCGCCCTTGCCGAACATCGCCGCCAGCTTGCCAAGCCCGCCCATCTTCTTGAGCCGCTTCATCGCCGTCGCCATATCCTGATGCATCTTGAGCAGCTTGTTGACCTCCTGCACCGTCGTCCCGCTGCCCTTGGCGACGCGGATCTTGCGCTTAGCGTTGATGATGTCGGGGCGGCTGCGCTCCTTGGCGGTCATCGACGACATCATCGCCTCGAGCCGGTGGAGCGCTTTGTCGTCGGCTTTGCCCGGCGCCAACCCCTTCATCCCGGGCATCATCGCGGCAAGCGCGCCGAGCCCGCCCATCCGCTGCATCTGCTGGATCTGCATGCGCAAGTCGTCGAGGTCGAACTTGCCCCTCTCCATCTTGGCGGCAAGCTTTTCAGCATCCTCCGCCTTGATCGTCTCGGCGGCGCGCTCGACCAGGCTGACGACGTCGCCCATGCCCAGGATCCGCCCCGCGACCCGGCTCGGGTGAAACGCCTCGAGCGCGTCGAGCCCCTCGCCCGTACCCGCAAACTTGATCGGCTTGCCCGTCACCGCGCGCATCGACAGCGCCGCGCCGCCGCGCGCATCGCCGTCCATCCGGGTCAGGATCACGCCCGAAATATCGACCTGCCCGGCAAAGCCTTGCGCGACGTTGACCGCATCCTGGCCCGTCAGGCTGTCGACCACCAGCAGCGTCTCGACCGGGCGCGAGGCCGAGGCGACCGCCTTCATCTCGGCCATCAGCGCATCGTCGACATGGAGCCGGCCGGCGGTATCGAGCAGCAGCACGTCATAGCCCTGCAGCCTGGCCGACTGCAGCGCCCGCTCGGCAATCTGGACCGGCGACTGGCCTGCGACGATCGGCAGCGTATCGACCCCCGCCTGCCGCCCGAGCACCGCGAGCTGCTCCTGCGCCGCGGGCCGAGCAACGTCGAGGCTCGCCATCAGCACCTTCTTGCGCTCGCGATCCTTGAGGCGGCGGGCCAGCTTGGCGGTGGTCGTGGTCTTGCCCGACCCCTGGAGCCCGACCATCATCACCACGGCGGGCGGATTGACCTCGAGGTTGAGCTCCGACGAATCCGCGCCGAGCATCTCGATCAGCGCATCATGAACGATCTTGACGACCATCTGGCCCGGCGTGATCGAGCGCAGCACTTCGGCGCCGATCGCCTGCTCGGTCGCGCGATCGACGAAGTCGCGTGCTACCGGAAGCGCGACATCGGCCTCGAGCAGCGCCACGCGAACCTCGCGCATCGCCGAACGCACGTCGGCTTCCGACAAAGCGCCGCGACCGCGAAGCTTGTCGAACACACCGCCAAGGCGATCGCTCAGGCTGTCGAACATCAAAATTCCTCCAGATCGACCGGCCCAAAGCGCAAAACGCCGGCGGGCGAAACCTCGCCGGCCAGCGTGCGTGCCAAGACGCGCCTGTCGATATGCTTGTCGAAAACGACGGGGCTGCGCCTAGCCCAACCCGCCCGCCGGGTCAATTCGCCTGTCAGAAGATCGACAGGTCGAGCGGCTCGCTGTCGCCGAACCAGATGGTGTGGCGGCTATGGTCGGCAAGGTCGTCGCCAGTGCTGGCGTGCGCGAAGATCGTCAGCGCATCACGGTTGAGGACGAGCCATTGCGCCACCTCCCCGAACAGGTGCGGCGGGATCGTCATCTGGCAACTGCCGCGCGGATGCGGCCCCACCGGCCGCAGATGATAATGTTCAATCGGAATCCCGAACCGCGCCCGCGCTGCATCGCCAAGCGCCCGCGCGCGGTCGATCTCATCGGGGTTGAAATAGATATGCGCGTGGAAATCGTAAATTCGGGCAGGGTCGGTCATGCCCGCATATAGTCATAAAAAACTCCCGGACGAGGAGGTCCTCGCCCGGGAGTCTTTTTAGCACCCGAAGTTCAGGTCAGACCCGAACCTTAGCCACGCTCACCCTTCGAGGGCTC
This sequence comes from Sphingomicrobium sp., assembly GCA_039919075.1. GTDB lineage: Bacteria > Pseudomonadota > Alphaproteobacteria > Sphingomonadales > Sphingomonadaceae > Sphingomicrobium. Next base: position 11,969 of record JBDSGJ010000058.1, on the reverse strand, counting down.
AGGCGGCGGCGGGGGCGGCGGCGGCGGCGGAACCGGGCACGCCATGTCGAGCGCAATCACCGAACCGTCGGCGCAGGTCTGCGTCGCCGGGGGCGGGGGCGGCGGCGGAGGCGGCGGCGGCGGCGGCGGCGGAGGAGGAGCCGCGACCGCACCGAAGTTCAGGATCAGGCTGGCCAGCACACTGTGCGAGCGAAACTTCGTCCGGACGTTGGTAAAGTCGTCAAAGTCGCCATGGAGCTTGGCGGTCTGGAAATAACGATACTTTAGACCGAAATCGATGTCCTTGCTGACCGGCGTGCGAAGGCCCGCGATCAGCTGCCACGCCCAGGCACTGTCCTGTGCATCAAGCGTCCTGACGCGAGCGCGGCCGACGCCGCCTCCGCCATAGACGTTTACCGCCGGCGCGATCGGGAAATCGACCAGACCGTTGACCATGCCCGACAGGACCGAGGTCTTGCCGGTAGAGCCGAGGTCGGTCGACGAAAGAACGATCGGACCAACTTCTTCACCGTCGCTCAGATAGTCGACGAAGGCTGGGCTGATCGTCAGCGTCTTCACCTTCGTAACCTTGTAGCCGAGTTCGGCTTCAAGGCGGAACAGGCCGAAGTCATAGCCCGCGATCGCATCGAGATCCGCGCCCGTGCGATAACGCGAGACAAAAGCCGAATTGAAGGACGTCGGAGGGGTGGTCGCGAAGGTGACGTCGAAATGGCTCGGACGGGCGAACAGAAGGCCGCCTTCGACGCCTGCATAGCCAGCTCCGTCCCGCGCCACCGCGGGCGTTGCAATCGCCGCGACAGCTGCCGCAGCAAGTAGATATCTCTTCATGTCTGATCCCCTTGTAAACGTCGAGATGCAGACTCTTAATGTCGATCAACAGGAATTGCATATACAATGTTGCAGTGCCGCATGATTTCTCGCATTTGCAGCAATCCGATCACAGTTTGTTGCGGATGCAACTTATGAGGACTGAGCCGCGCGATATGCCAACAAAAAACTCCCGGACGAGGAGGCCTCGCCCGGGAGTCTTTTTAGCACCCAAAGTTCAGGTCAGACCCGAACCTTAGCCACGCTCACCCTTCGAGGGCTCAGGCGGCGGCGGGGGCGGCGGCGGCGGCGGAACCGGGCACGCCATATCCAACGCGATCACCGAACCGTCGGCGCAGGTCTGCGTCGCCGGGGGCGGCGGAGGCGGCGGCGGCGGCGGAGGCGGCGGCGGCGGCGGAGCCGCAACCGAACCGAAGTTGAAGATCAGGCTCGCCAGCAGGCTATGCGAACGGAACTTGCCCGAATCGCTGAGACTGTAGGTCGTGTTGTACGTCGTCGTGGTTGTCGCAGTTCCGCCATTGAGAGCGTTTACCGTTCCAACCGGATCGACGCGCGTCGCGGTCGCCGTGTTCCCGAACGTACCAACCGAGTTATTGAAGTGCAGCTTGCCCGTCTGGAAATAGCGATACTTCAAGCCGAGATCGACGTTGGGAGAGATCGCGGTCGCGAGACCGGCGATGAACTGGTAAGCCCATGCACTGTCACGATCACCGAACGTCTTGACCCGAGCACGACCAACGCCGCCACCGAGATAAGCACGGACCGACGGATCGATCTGGAAATCAACAAGGCCGTTCACCATCCCTGACAGCACCGTGGTGCGGTCGGTGAAGTTGAGCTGCGTGCTGGAGTTGCTGAAAGTGCCCGCCGGGGCAACCGTGGTTACACCTACGGTCGGCGACGGTACGAGGAAAGTCGTGCCATTGATGCCGTTGATGAACGTCGTATTCGCGAAGTAGTCACGAGCGCGAGTCCGCTTGTAGCCAAGCTCGCCTTCGAGACGGAAAATACCGAAGTCGTAACCTGCAATGACGTCGAGATCGATACCGCGCTTATAGTCCGCATTGAAGCCACTGCCGGTGGCAACAGCGCCAGTCGGGGTCAGCGTCGGAGCCGGCGCAGCTGCCGGCGTGGATGCGCCAACCGGCCCAGCGACGCCGCAGCCCACAGGCACGCCCGGTGCGGTGCAGGCCTGAGTGTAAGTCGAAGTGGTCGTGACCAGCGTCGTCGAACGCGTGCCCGTCGTATTGTAGTTGCTGTGACGCGGGAACAGGATGCCCCCTTCAACGCCGACATAACCGGCGCCGTCGCGCGCCATCGCCGGTGAGGCAATGGCCGCGACCGCAACGGCCGCTAAGAGATAATTGCGCATGGTGGTTCCTTTTATTGCGCTGATGGTCCCCCCCGAACACTCGAGAGGCGGTTTGGTTCTCGTAAAAAGGTTCCCAATACAAGCATTGATTGAAACCGTGTCTTTGAGGTCACACAACGCGTAGCTTCCGAAAACTGGATCCTGTGATGCCCAAGGTGGACAGGTCGCGCCCGCCTGCCTAAGTCGCGCTCGTGCTCCAGCGCTTCTCCAAGATGCATGGCCTCGGCAATGACTTCGTCATCATCGACGCGCGCGTGGCGCCGGTGGCGATGACCGCCGCGCTCGCCCGCCGCCTCGCCGACCGCCACACCGGCATCGGCTGCGACCAGCTGATCCTGCTCGAGCCCGCCCCCGACGCCGATCTAGCCATGACCATCTATAATGCCGACGGCGGGATTGCCGAGGCGTGCGGCAATGCGACCCGCTGCGTCGTCGCGCTGACCGGGGCCAGGCGGATCGCGACTGCGGGCGGCGTGCTCGAAGGCGCGGTCAACGGCAGCGAGGTCGAGGTCACGCTCGAACCCCCGCGCTTCGCCTGGAACGAAATTCCGCTCGGCTATGCGATGGACAGTGCCGCGCTTCCGCTGGCGTGGGACGAACTCGCCAACCCGATCGCGGTCAACGTCGGTAACCCGCACCTTATCTTCTTCGTCGATGCCATCGACGAGGAACGCCTGGCCCTGCTCGGCCCGCAGATCGAGCATGACCCCGCCTTCCCCCAACGGATCAACGTCAACCTCGCGATTATCGAGGAGGGCTTCATCCGATTGCGGACATGGGAGCGCGGTGCCGGCCTGACGCTGGCGTGCGGCACCGGAGCCTGCGCGACCGCCGTCGCCGCAATCGCCACCAGGCGCTCCGTCTCGCCGGTGACGGTGCGGATGCGCGGCGGCGACCTCGTGATCGCCTGGGCCCCGGGCGAACCGATCCACATGAGTGGTGCGGCAACCCACGTCTTCAGCGGCGAAATCGACCTCGCCACCTTCGCGCAATGACCGCTCAGACAATCACCCTCGGCTGCCGCCTCAACTTCGCCGAAAGCGAGTTGTTCGCCCGCACCGCGAGCGACGACACGACCATCATCAACAGCTGTGCCGTCACCGCCGAGGCCGAGCGCCAGACCCGCCAGGCGATCCGCCGCGCCCGCCGCGAACGCCCCGACGCGCGGATCATCGTGGCCGGCTGCGCCGCCCAGCTCTCCCCCGACCGCTATCGCGCCATGCCCGAAGTCGATGCGGTCGCGTTGCGCGACTTCACCGCTCCGCTGACCGTCGCCGCCGGCTATCGCGGTCGCGTGCGAAGCTTCGTCGCGGTCCAGACCGGCTGTGATCACCGCTGCACCTTCTGCACCATCTGGCAAGCGCGCGGGCCGAGCCGCTCACTGCCCTATGACTCGGTCCGCGCTGCAATCATCCGCGAACTCGAGGCTGGCGCACGCGAGATCGTGCTAACCGGGGTCGATATCACCAGTGTCGAGGGCGGGCTCGGCCTGCTGTGCCAGCGGCTCCTCGCCGATCTCTCCACCCTCCCCCGCCTGCGCCTGTCCTCGCTCGACAGTATCGAGATCGACGACGTGCTGATGGACCTCGTCGCCGGTGAGCCGCGCTTGATGCCGCACTTCCATTTGTCGCTTCAGGCCGGCGACGATCTGATCCTCAAGCGAATGCGGCGCCGCCACAGCCGGTCCGACGCGGTCCGCACTGTCGCCGCGATCAAGGCCGCCCGGCCCGAAGCAACGATCGGTGCCGACCTCATCGCCGGCTTTCCCACGGAAACGGAGGAAGCGGCGCTCAACACGCTACGATTGCTCGACGATTGCGACGTCATCGCGGGTCACATCTTTCCCTTCTCGCCACGTCCCGGCACTCCTGCCGAGCGAATGCCTCAGGTCGAGCGTGAGATCGTCAAGGCCCGCGCCGCCCGCCTGCGCGCCCGCGCCGCCGAGCGCCGCAGTGAATGGCTAACCTCGTTGGTCGGCACGCGCCAGCCGGTTTTGATCGAAAACAAAGAACGCGGGCATAGCGACGGCTTTGCCCCGATCATCATCGCCGGATCGGCGCGGGGAGAGAGCGGGGTGGCCCGCGTCACCGGCCTCGCCGACGGCCAATTGGTTGGACAGTTCGAATGAGTTGGCTCGACCGCCTGACCGGCGGCTTCAAGAAGACCGCTGACCGCCTCGGCGAGAATCTGACCGGTTTCGCTTCCAGGACCGCGCTCGATACCGCGACCCTCGACGACATCGAGGAAGCGCTGATCGCCTCGGACCTCGGCCCGGCGGCGTCGAAGCGCATCCGCGAGGCCATCGCCGCGCGCCGCTTCGATCAACTCGACGAGCGCGGGCTGCGCACGATCCTCGCCGAAGAGATTGAGGCGATTCTCGCGCCGGTCGCCAAGCCGCTCGACATATGGGGCTTCCCCCGCCCGCACGTCATCCTCGTCATCGGCGTCAACGGCTCGGGCAAGACCACCACCATTGGCAAACTCGGCCATCTGCTCAAGGAGCAGGATTATGGAGTGATGCTCGCCGCCGGCGACACCTTCCGCGCCGCCGCGATCGAGCAGCTCAAAATCTGGGGCGACCGCATCGGCGCTCCCGTCATCATGGGCAAGGAAGGCGGCGACGCGGCGGGCATCGTCTATGACGGGGTCAAGCAGGCGACCGCAACGGGCATCGACGCGCTGATCGTCAACACCGCCGGTCGTCTCCAGAACAAGAGTCATTTGATGGACGAATTATCCAAGGTCCGCCGCGTCCTCGGCCGCCTCAACCCCGAAGCGCCGCACGACGTCATTCTCGTCCTCGACGCAACAACAGGCCAGAACGCATTGAATCAGATTGAAGTTTTTCGTGACCTCGCCGGGGTGACCGGCCTCGTCATGACCGAGCTCGACGGCACCGCCCGCGGTGGCATCCTCGTTGCGGCCGCCGAGAAGTTCGGGCTCCCGATCCACGCTATCGGGGTCGGCGAAGGCGTCGATGACCTGCGCCCGTTCGACCCCCGCGCGGTCGCCCGCGCCATCGCCGGACTACCGGCATGAGCACCACGCCCAAACGCGAAATCGGGGCCGGGCTGCGCCTTGCGCTCGACCTCGGCCCGCTCGTCCTGTTCTTCATCGCCAATGCGAAACTCGGCGTGTTCACCGGCACCGCAATCTTCATCGCCGCCTTCGTCGCGTCGCTCGTCGTGAGCTTCGTCCTGACCCGCCGCCTGACCGCGCTCCAGCTCTTCTCGGGTTTCCTCGTCATCATCATGGGCGGGCTGACGATCTGGCTCCACAACGAAACCTTCATCAAGATCAAGCCGACCGTCTATTACGCGATCGTTTCGTCGTTGCTGTGGTTCGGCCTGATCACCGGCCGCCCCCTGCTCAAGAGCGTGCTCGGCTCGGCTTACCCCGGCCTGACCCAGACCGGTTGGGACAAGCTCACCCGCAACTGGGCACTCTTCTTCCTCGCGATGGCGATCGCCAACGAGGCGGTGTGGCGCAACACCAGCACCGCGCACTGGATCGTCTACAAATTGTGGATCGCCCTCCCCGCGACCTTCCTCTTTGCGATCGCCAACCTGCCGATGCTCCTGAAGCACGGCCTCAACAGCGACGCGGCCACCGCGCAGGAGCTTCCGCCCGAATGACCGACGAACCGATCCTCTCCATCCGCGGGCTTCGCAAAGCCTATGCCAGCGGCACCGAGGCGCTGAAAGCGGTCGACCTCGACATCCGCCGGGGCGAGATTTTTGCGCTGCTCGGACCCAATGGCGCGGGCAAGACGACGCTCATCTCGATCGTCTGCGGAATCGTCACCGCCTCGGGCGGGACGGTACTGGTCGATGGCAAGGACCATGCCACCGACTATCGCCACGCGCGCCAGATGATCGGCCTGGTCCCTCAGGAACTGACGACCGATGCGTTCGAAACAGTCTGGTCGACCGTCAGCTTCAGCCGCGGCCTCTATGGCAAGCCGCGCGACGACCGCAAGATCGAGGAATTGCTCCGCCGCCTGTCGCTCCTCGACAAGCGCCAAACCAAGATGATGGAGCTGTCGGGCGGAATGAAGCGCCGGGTGATGATCGCCAAGGCGCTCAGCCACGAACCCGCCCTGCTGTTCCTCGACGAGCCCAGCGCCGGTGTCGATGTCGAGCTTCGCCGCGACATGTGGGGCATGGTCCGCCAGCTGCGCGACGACGGCACGACGATCATCCTCACCACCCATTATATCGAGGAAGCCGAGGAGATGGCGGACCGCGTCGGGGTCATCGCGCGCGGCGAACTGATCGCGGTTGAGGACAAGGTCGCGCTGATGGCCCGGCTCGGCAAGAAAACGCTCAAGGTCACGCTCGCCGAGCCGCTGGCAACGATCCCGCCCGAGCTTGGCGAATGGGGCGTGACGACCGAGGATGATGGCCACCTCCTCGCTTACTCGTTCGACAGCCACGCCGAGCGGACCGGCATCGCCGGGCTGATGCGCCGGCTCGGCGAATTAGGTATCGGCTACAAGGATTTGTCGACGCACCAGTCGAGCCTCGAGGATATTTTTGTGTCACTCGTCCACGACGGTGCCGCCGCTCTGGAGCGGACATCATGAACTGGCACGGCGTCGCCGCCATCTATCGCTTCGAAATGGCCCGCGCGGGCCGCACGCTGTGGCAAAGCCTGGTCGCGCCGGTCATCACCACCGCGCTTTACTTCGTCGTCTTCGGATCGGCGCTCGGCAGCAAGATGTCGGCGATGAACGGGGTTCCGTTCGGCAGCTTCATCGTCCCCGGCCTTACCCTGCTGTCGGTGTTCATGCAGTCGATCTTCAACGCCAGCTTCGGCATCTACTTCCCCAAGTTCAGCGGAACGATCTACGAACTCCTCTCCGCCCCGATCTCGAGCCTGGAGACCGTCCTCGCCTATGTCGGCGCGGCGGCGAGCAAGTCGCTGGTTCTCGCCCTCGTCACCCTCGCGACCGCGACGATCTTCGTCCATGTGCGGATCGACCACCCCGTCGCCATGCTGGCCTTCCTCCTCGCCATCTGCACCGCCTTCTGCCTGCTGGGCTTCCTTATCGGCATCTGGGCGCAGAGCTTCGAGCAGTTGCAGATCGTGCCGATGCTCGTCGTCACCCCGCTGACCTTCCTCGGGGGGGCCTTCTACTCCGTGACGACGCTGGCCGAGCCGTGGCGTACCGTCACCCTGTTCAACCCCGTCGTCTATCTCGTCAGCGGCTTTCGCTGGACCTTCTACGGGGTTGCCGATGTGCCGGTATGGGCGAGCGTAGCAATGCTCGCGGGGATCATCGGCGCCTGCCTTGTCGCGACGAGCTGGATCTTCCGCACCGGCTACCGGCTGAAACAGTAGCACCAATTCGGGCGTGCGCATGTTGGAGAACGATGATGACCGACCTCAAATTCTACACCAACCCGCAATCGCGCGGCCAGATCGTCCGCTGGATGCTAGAGGAGGTCGGTCAGCCCTATGACACCGAGATATTGACCTACAACGGCTCGCTCAAGGGCGACGCCTACAAGGCGATCAATCCGATGCAAAAAATCCCGGCCATCGTGCACACGGGCAAGGTCGTGACCGAAGTCGCCGCAATCTGCCTCTACCTCGCCGACGCCTTTCCCGACGCCGGCCTCGCCCCGCCGCCCGCCGAACGCGCCGATTACTACCGCTGGACCTTCTTTGCCTCGGGCCCGATAGAGGCGGCGTTCAGCAACAAGGTCGCCGGCTGGGAGCCCACCGCCGAGCGCGAGCGGATGTTCGGCTATGGCAATTTCGATCGGGCGGTCGACGTAATGGAGCAGGCCGTGACCGGCAAACGATTCATTGCCGGGGACCGGTTCAGCGCCGCCGATGTCGTCGTCGCGTCGCAGATCGGCTTCATGATGCTCTTCAAGCTGCTCGAACCGCGCCCCGCTTTCACCGCCTATTTCGCCAGCGTCACCGACCGCGACGCCTATCGCCGGGGCAAGCAGATCGACGAGCAAGCAACCGCCGCGCTTGGCTGAGCGGCACTCATTGGAGCTTCGTCCGATATAGCGTCATCAGTTCGGCCCAGGCCCGCTCGGCGGCTTTCTCGTTATAGGCCTGGCTCCCGGCGACCGTCCAACCGTGGTCGGCGGGGAATATTTCGACCGTGGCGGGACGCTTTGCAGCGGCGAAGCTGGCCTTGAGGATGTCCTTGGCATCGGGTTGGTTATGATCGTCATTCTGCGCGATCGCCGTCAAGAAGGCGGCGCGCGTCCTGGGGATCAACAAGTGGGGACTGTTGGCGTCCTTGGTCACCAGCCCCCCGCCATGGAAGGTCGCGACCGCACGAACCCGCGCGGGCCGAAGCGCGGCGGCGCGGAACGCGAACGGACCGCTGAAGCAATAGCCCTGCACCCCCATGCCACGCCGACGGTCGGTCTGCTTTTGGGCATCGAGGAAGGACAGCAGTGCGCTGCTGTCCGAATCGATCCGGGCATCGGTCAGGTCGGCCTTGAGCGCCATCAGCTTGCCCATCGCGACCTTGTCGCCAAAGTCGAATGGCCCGGTCACGATCGGCGCGCGGCGCACGCGGTAAAAGGGATTGGGGACGAGCACGACATAGCCCTGCGCGGCGAGCCTGCGGCCCATCTCGCGGAACACCGGCCGAAGTCCCAAAATGTCGGGCCACAGCAGCACCGCAGGGAAGGTGCCGCGCCCCGACGGACGGAACAGCGCCGCGTCGCAGGCGCCATCGGCAGTCTTCACCGTTACGTCGCGCTCGATCACCGCTGCGGCGAAGGCGGCATCGGGAAGCGCCGTCGCGGCGACGACGGAGGACATGGCAAGCAGCGCGGTCCGCCGCGTCAGCGAGGTATCGACGATCAAGCTTTCGTCGTCATGCTGGTCACACATTTGTTCGTCTCCCGGATCGTCGATCGCTACTCAACTGGCGAAGCGCGCATTGGGGTTCGTCTCGCCCGCACCGAGTGAAACAAAAAAGGCCCGGCAGTTTCCCGCCGGGCCCCGTTTCTCGTTCCGCGCCGGACTTAGCGGCGGTTGCCCATGAAGCTCAGCATGAACTGGAACATGTTGATGAAGTCCAGGTAGAGCGTCAGCGCGCCGAGGATCGCGGTCTTGCCCGCCATCTCGCTGCCCGCGACATGGGCATACATGCTCTTGATTTTCTGCGTGTCATAAGCGGTCAGGCCCGCAAACAGCAGCACGCCGATCGCGCTGATCGCCAGCTGCATCGCCGGCGACTGAAGGAACATGTTGATGACCATCGCCACCAGCAGCCCGACCACGCCCATGATCAGGAAGGTGCCGAAGCCCGACAAATCCTTCTTGGTGGTGTAGCCATAGAGCGACAGGCCGAGGAAACTCGCGGTAACCGCCGCGAAGGTCTGCCCGATCGACACACCGGTATAGGCGAGGAACAATGTCGACATCGACAGGCCCATCGTCGCGGCGAACGCGAAGAACACCAGTTTCATCGTGCCAACGCTCATCCGGCGCGACCCCATCGACAGCGCGAACACAAAGCCGAGCGGGGCCAGCGTCACAATCCAGCCAAGGCCCGAAAGCCCGCGCCCCGACTGGCTGATGAGCACCGCCTGAGCATAAGGCGCGAACAGCAGCGCGACGATCGCGGTGAGCAATACGCCCGACGCCATGTAGTTGTAGACCGACAGCATATAGGTCCGAAGGCCTAGGTCGCGCGCCACTCGCGGCACGCCGACCGACGCGGCATTGATGCCGGTCATGCGGGGGTCGAACTGGTTCTCCATTTCATCTCCTCTTCCGGGGGGCCTCGACGACACACCCCGCGAGCCGCCAATATCGCCCTTCCGCAGGGCGAGTTCAAGAGAAACACGACATCGTGTCGAAGCGGGACGGCCAGCAGGGTTGAACCGATCGCGCGGCGGACCATGTACAAGGCTTCTAGTCCAGCGCGGTCCGCGCTTGCCCCACGCGAACAAATATGGAACAAATGCGCTCATGCTGACCCACATAAGCGTTCGTGGTGCCCGCGAGCACAATCTCAAGGGCGTCAATGTCGAGATCCCGCGCGACGCGCTGACGGTCATTACGGGCCTTTCGGGCTCGGGTAAGTCGAGCCTCGCCTTCGATACAATCTATGCGGAAGGGCAGCGGCGCTACGTCGAATCGCTCTCGGCCTATGCGCGGCAATTCCTCGAGATGATGCAGAAGCCCGATGTCGAGCATATCGATGGCCTCTCCCCCGCCATCTCGATCGAGCAGAAGACAACGTCGCGCAACCCGCGCTCGACCGTCGCCACCGTTACCGAAATCTATGATTATATGCGCCTGCTATGGGCGCGTGTCGGGGTGCCGTATTCGCCAACGACGGGTCTGCCGATCTCGGCGCAAACGGTCTCCCAGATGGTTGACCGGACAATGACCCTGCCCGAAGGCTCGCGCCATTACCTCCTCGCCCCCGTCGTACGCGGCCGCAAGGGCGAGTATCGCAAGGAATTGTCCGAATGGCAGCGCGCCGGCTTCACCCGCGTCCGCATCGACGGCGAGTTCCATGACATTGAGGACGCCCCCGCGCTCGACAAGAAATACAAGCATGACATCGAAGTCGTCGTCGACCGCATCGCCATCCGCGACGGCATCCAGTCGCGCCTTGCGGACAGTTTCGAGACGGCGCTGAAGCTCGCCGAGGGACTGGCGTTTTTAGACCCGGCCGATCCCACCGCCGCCGATGAGCAAGTCACCGCCTCGGGCATGAAGCTCGACTATGGCGCCCCCGGTCGCATCGTCTTCTCCGAAAAATTCGCCTGTCCCGTCTCGGGTTTCACCATCGCCGAGATCGAGCCGCGCCTGTTCTCCTTCAACGCCCCCCAGGGCGCCTGCCCGGCCTGCGACGGGCTTGGCATGAAGATGGTGTTCGACGAGGACCTCGTTGTCCCCAACCACAACCTCTCCATCGCCAAGGGCGCGGTCGTGCCGTGGGCCAAGTCCAACCCGCCCTCGCCCTACTATATGCAGGTCCTGGGCAGCCTCGCCCGCGCCTATGACTTCGACCTCGCCACCCCGTGGAACGAGCTTCCCGAAGCCGCGCAATATGCGGTCTTGCGCGGCACCGGCGGCAAGGCGATCACCTTGCGCTTCATCGACGGCCGCAAATCCTACGAGGTGAAGAAGTCCTTCGAAGGAGTCCTCGGCAACCTCGAGCGCCGCATGGCCTCGACCGACTCCGCGTGGATGAAAGAAGAGCTCTCCCGCTATCAGTCCCCCAAGGCCTGCGAAACCTGCCACGGCGCTCGCCTCAAACCCGAAGCCTTGTCGGTCAAGATCGTCGGCGAGGACATCTCGCTCTCCGCCCGCCGCTCGGTGGTCGACGCCCTCACCTGGTTCCGCGGCCTCGAGGAACAACTCGGCCCGCAACAACGCGAAATCGCCCGCGCCATCCTCAAGGAAATCAACGCGCGGCTCGGCTTCCTCGACAATGTCGGGCTCGACTATATCAGCCTCGACCGCACTTCCGGCACCCTCTCGGGCGGCGAAAGCCAGCGCATCCGCCTCGCGTCGCAAATCGGCTCCGGCCTATCGGGCGTCCTCTACGTCCTCGACGAACCCTCGATCGGCCTCCACCAGAAGGACAACGACCGCCTCCTCGAAACCCTTCAGCGCCTCAAATCGCTCGGCAACACCGTTTTAGTCGTCGAACATGACGAGGACGCCATCCGCCACGCCGACCATATCATCGACATGGGGCCAGGCGCCGGCGTGCGCGGTGGCGAAGTGGTTTGCGCCGGCACGCTCGAGGAACTTCTCGCCTGCG
>JBDSGJ010000057.1:0-20532 GCA_039919075.1 Sphingomicrobium sp. | reverse complement strand
TGAATACCGGACTGTGGTTCCGGCGCGGTCGCTTGCTCATCATGCCTCCTGTGCCGCAGCCATTCTGGCTGCCTTCAGGCCAGCAATCCACTCATCCCACTGTCCAAATTTCCCGAGCCACCTCTCTTTAGAGTTAAGTTCTTTGGTTGGCGTAGGCCGCATCGCTGCGAACCGTCTCCTCGGCCAGCAGGGCGTAGGGGCCTTCGCTCTTTCGAAGCATAAACGTTGCAGCGATCCAAGTTGGCACCGCAAAGAAGGTCAACGCGTAGAGAAGGCTTTTTTGCCCACCAATTGAGTCTGACAGCCAACCTACCAAACTTGGAGCAAAGCCAGGCAAAGCCGTGGCCACAATTGAATAGACGGCGAAGAAACGAGCGCGAAGTATCGCGGGCGCCATGTTCTGGAGAATGGTGGAGACGAGTACTCCAACCGCCGTTCCGCTGAGCATCATCAGCCCAAACCCAGCGTATAACTGTAAAGAGGTGCCTACGAACGGTAGCACGAAAAGCACAGGTGTCGTGAAAAGCATTATGAGCCAAGCGACGCGCACCGGAGCACGTTGGCCTATACGAGCGAACAAAAAGCGTAAGGCAATGGTACTAATCAACACGCCGCCAACCATGCCAATGCCAGTCGCGATACCCATACTTACGCCGTTCTGCGCAGGCGACGTTCCGAATAGGCGCGTTGCAACAACGGGCAACCAAACAAGGAAGCCCGCAAAGGCGACCAGATACATCACGAGTGCGCTAACCATCCAGGCCATGGCCCAACGATGCGAACTCAGATGCTCGAACAGGGCTTTGGTGCTCGAGGCAGCGGGCGCAATTGCAACCGCTGTAGTCGAGTGGCGGAGCCGAGCAAACGCTATCAACATCAACAACAGCGGTGCAGGCAGGGCAAGTGCGAAGAATGCCAAACGCCAGGATTCCCAGCGGCTCAACCAAGAAGGCAGTTGGTGATGCATGGCGTCCAGGGCACCCAGCGCGGCCCCGCCCAATGCAAGCGCCAGGGCAATACCGACGTAGCCCGCGAAATAATTCACGCCGTTTGCCAAAACTCTTTTTTTGCCCTTAAATAAATCCGGCACGATCGACATGCTAATCGGGCCAAGCCCGGCCTCGCCCGCTGCGATTGCGACAGCAGCAGTGAACAGTTGGGTGAAGTTCTGGGCGAAACCGCAGGCAGCCGTTCCGAGTGACCAAAGTACGACGCAGACGCCCAGTACGTATCGCCTGTCAAATCGATCGGCAGCCCAAGCAAGAGGATAGAGGGCAACCAGCGTAAATACGGTAAACGCCAGCCCCTGCACAAGACCAAGCTGAGTGTCTGACAAGTGCAGCGACACTGCCAGCGGCGCTGCAGCGAGTGTGATCAACTGGCGATCAACAAAGGCAAACAAGGTGACGACGAGCATGGCTCCGAGAGTGTACCAGCCACCAGGAAGTACGCGGTCCTCCTCGGACGTTGCAGGCTCGGGTTCGTAGGTTTCGGTTTTGTTCATAACCGGCGCACCTCCTGTTCTGGCGGGGCACACTGCCGATCCACCCATTGTCGAACTTCCGCCTGACCGGCTCATGCCAGTATGAAGTGGACGCCCGACGACAAACTGTGTCATTTCCAAGTGAACATCAAACTGGGTTTTACCATCCATGACAGTGACGCTGGCTGAGAATTCTCCAGGAATCGACGAGCAACAGTATCGGCAGGTCCTTGGCCAATATCCAACCGGGGTCTGCGTGGTCACGTCCACCGGCGCCGACGGAACGCCGGCCGCCATGGTCATCGGATCGTTCACGTCGGTTTCAATCGATCCTCCCTTGATCGGCTTTTTCCCCGATCGCAGTTCTAAAAGCTGGTTGAAGGTTGCCGCCGCCAATCGCTTTTGCGTCAACATTCTGTCGGTAGAACAGGAAAATGTCTGCCGCACCCTCGCATCGAAGGATCCGGACAAATTTTCCGCGATTGCCCATCAGTCCTCGGCGCTTGGCTCGCCGATACTCGACGGAGCGGTTGCATGGATCGATTGTGAACTTCACTCGGTCCGAGAGGCCGGCGACCATTTCGCCGTCCTGGGGTTAGTGCGGCAGCTCGAGATTGCCGAGGGCGGTTTGCCGCTGCTGTTCTTCCAAGGGGGCTATGGCGGCTTCGCCCCTTCCTCCATGGCCGCGCCAGATCCGACTGGACTTTTATCCGCCCAACTCCGCCTGGTCGATCGCGCCCGTCGCCATATGGAATCACTCGCAGACGAACTGTCGGCCGTCTGTGTGGCTTCAGCGCGGATCGGCGCGGAGATCGTTATCCTCGCCAGTGCCGGGCAGCCACGCGGCGACTTGCCGGCGACCCTTGTCGGGCATCGCTGGCCGTTCGTTCCGCCAACTGGGTCGGTGTTCGCACTCGGCATGGACGAAGCGGAGCGGGACCGGTGGATCGGCGAACGCATATCCTCCGACAAAGCAATCGCCTATCGTGCCGGGCTGCGCTCGATCATGAACCGTGGCTATTCGATTGGGCTAGCCAGTGCAGCACAGCGGGCAGTCCCTGCGCGCCTCAACGAACTCGCCGATGGCGGACATGTTCGAGCCCACGACGATCTGGCGGAAATGATTGCCGAGTTCGACTATGATCCAGACCTGCTCGACGAAGCAAGCGCCCAGGCCGTCCGCTTGATCTCGGCGCCTGTTTTCGACGCGCAGGGTTCGGTCGCATTCGTGCTGACAATTCATGATTTCGAGCACCCAACGTCGGCAGCAGTCGTCGACCGCCTCGCTGACCGGTTGGTGGACACGACGCGAGGTGTCGGTTTGCTGATCGGTTCCACCCTAACATATGAGCGCGCGCAATCATAATGGGGCGAAGGTCGAATGGGGTAATCGTGCGATTATCTGAGACGCGCCGCCAGCTGCGAATGTGCCGCGCGCGCGAGGATTTGCTGGCTGCCCTCGAGGGGGCCAACCGAGGGGATCTGAGGATCGCGCTGCGGAAGCCGCGTGCTAAACCCTAGTCCGTCGCCTCGTCAGCAACAGCACCAGTGCCGGCAACAACGACACCACCAGCGGTGCTCCAACCGCCAGCCCACTGATGATCGCGATTGCCAAGGGGCGCTGCAGCCCCGATCCGCGGCCGATGCCCAGTGCCAGCGGGGACAATGTGAGGATGGCGATCAGCGCCGACATGACGATGGGGCGAAGCCGCGCCGTTCCCGCCTCGAGCAGCGAAGCGGCGCTGATCGGTCCATCGGGGACCAGCTCGGCGAGATAGAAGATCGCCAGTTCGGTGACCATTCCGACGACCATCGTCAGCCCCATCAGCGCCGAAATGTCGAGCTCGGTCCCGGTGAGCCATAGCCCGCCGAGCACCGCCATCGCCGACAGCAACACCGTCACGATCACCGCCAGCGTGAAGGCAACCTGCTCGAACAGGATCGTCAGCAGCAGCGCCGACAGCAGCAGCGCGGCGATGAACACTGTGGTGAGATCGCTGAACGACTGCTTTTGCTGTGCGTAGAGTCCGCCATATTCGACCCGGATCGACGGCGGCAGGTGAAGCGCGGCGACCTTGGCCTGGACGGCCTTAACGCCCGAGCCGAGGTCGAGACCCTCGAGCCTCGCCGTAACGGGGATGAACGGGGCCAGGTCCTCGCGCGTAATCTGGCGCTGGCCCGCCGTGACGCTGACCTTGGCCACCTGACCGAGGCTTACGCTGCGCCCGTCGGCCGAGCGCAGCGGCAGCGCATCAAGTTCGGCGGCGCGCTGGCGAAGGCCGAGCGGGACGCGGACGCGGACATCGACGAGATTCTCGCCGTCGAGCACGCGCGTCGCGACAGTCCCGCCGACTTCGGCCTCGACCTGCTTGGCGACCGCGTCGGGATCAAGCCCGGCGATCGAGGCCGCCGCGCGATTGACGTGGATGACGATGGCATCGCCCGCGACGCGAAGTCCGTCTTGGACCTCGACCACGCCGCTGATCAAGCCGATCCCGGCGGCGACTTTCCGCGCGCTTTGGGCGAGCAGCGCGGGGTCGTCGCCGAACAATTTGACTTCGATCGGTTGCGGCACGGCGGTCAGGTCGCCGATCAGATCCTCCATCAGCTGGAGCAGCTCGACCGACAGGCCGGGTACCTGGGCTTCGACCTTGCCGCGAATCTCGGCCATCACCTCTTCGATGTCGCGCCGGTTGCCGCCCTTGAGGCGAACGAAGAAATCGCCCTCATCGGCCTCGGTCAGCCCACCGCCGAGCTGGAAGCCGGTGCGCCGCGAATAACTGGCGACCTCGGGGGTATCCTGAATGATTTTCTCGACCTGACGGAGCAGATGATCGGTATCGCTCAGCGCCGCGCCGGGCTTCGCCTTATAGTCGAGAATGAACCCGCCCTCGTCCATCTTGGGCATGAAGCCCGACCCCATCTGCGTCCAGGCGATCCCGCCGAGCACGACCAGCGCCGCCGTGATCAACCCGACGAAAATGCCGGGCCGGGCAAGCGCACGCTCGGTCTGGCGGGCATAGCCACGGTTGAGCGGACCCATCAGCCGGTCGGCCTTCTCCGCCGCCTCGGCATCCTTGATCGTCAGCCAGCCGTTGGCGACGAGCGGCAGGACGAAGCGCGCGTAAAGCAGCGACACGACCAAGGCCGCGGTCATCGTGACCGCCAGCGCCTTGAAAAAGCCCCCGGTGACCCCGGTGATGAAGGCCAGCGGCAGGAAGACGATGATCGTCGCGCTGGTCGAGCCGATCAGCGGCCGCCCCATTTCGCGCGCGGCGGCGATCAGCGAGGGACGCTCACCTTCGCCCTCTCCCGCGTGGGCCTCCTGCAAGCGCCGCATGAGATGCTCGAGCATCACCACCGCGTCGTCGACCACCAGCCCGACCGCCGCCGCCATTCCGCCCAGCGTCATCATGTTGAAGCTCATGTGGAGCGCCAGCAGCGCAAGGCAGGTCGCAGCGAGGACGGCGGGGAGCAGCGTCGCGGTGATCAGCATCAGCCGCCAGCTGCGCAGGAACAGGAACAGCACCACGCCCGCGAGCAGCGCGCCGAGCAGGATCGCGTCGCGCACCGCATTGGCCGCGCCGGTGACCAGTTCGGACTGGTCGTAGAAGAAGCTGGTCTTGACGTCGGCGGGCAGCCCGGCGGTCTTCAATCGCTCCTCGACGGCCTTGACGATCGCGACCGAATCACCGGTCGGGGTCTGGCGGATGTTGATCAGCACCGCGTCGGTGCCGTTCGAGGTCACCCGCGACCAGGCCGGGGCCGCCGCGCGGCGGATCGTCGCGATCTGGCCGATAGTGACAAGACCGGCGCTGGGGGTCGCGCCGGCCTTGACCGGGATCGCCGCAATATCGGCTTCTTGGACGACGCGGTTATCGACCAGCGCTAGATAGAGCCGGTGGCGGTCCTCGATCCGGCCGACTGCCGCAACCGAGTTGGCGCTGCCGAGCGCGGTCGCGACATCGGCAACGCTCAGGCCAAGTGCCTGCATCCGCGCCGGATCGACCTCGACCGCAATCTCCGGCGCCCCGCCGCCGAGGACATCGACCCCAGCGACTCCAGGCACGGTCGAGAGCAACGGTCGCAATTGCAGGCTGGCCAGCTGCGCCAGCGGAACTGGGCCCCTCGTGCGTGAGGTCAACGACAGGCCGAGCACGGGGAAGATGCTCGGGTCCGAGCGGTGCACGCTGAACCGGGTTCCCGTCGGCAGATCGGGCAGGATCGTCGCCAGCGTGCCTTGCGTCGCCAGCTCCTTGGCGACCATGTCGTCGCCCCAGTCGAACCCGAGCGCAATCTCCGCCGAGCCGCGGCTGGTCGTCGAGCGTAGGTGCGTCACGCCGGGAATCGAGCGAAGCGCAATCTCCGCCGGGCGCGTGATGTCGGCCGCCATCTGCCCGGCATCGCGCTCGCCCGCGTCGATCGACACGACGACGCGCGGATAGTCGATGTGGGGGAACAGCGAGACCGGCATCCGCGTCGCCGCGACCAGCCCGGCGAGCGTAATCAGCAGCACGCTCAGCCAGATCGAGCGGCGATGACGCTCGAGCAGTCCCGACAGCCTGGGGTTCATTGCGCCGGACCCGTGCGGACCTTCATCCCGTCGTCGAGCGCGGTCGCGCCTTCGGTGACCACCCGCTCGCCCGGCGCGAGGCCGCTCGTGATCACGACCACGTCGCCCTGCGAATTGCCCGGCACGACATCGCGGCGGTGGGCGACACCCTTGGCGACCACAAACACATAGCTCTTTCCGCCATCATCGAGCAGCGCCACATAGGGTATACTGATCCCGCTCGACGTCGCGCCGACCTGAAGCCGCGCCTGAAGCGGTGAGCTGGGCGCCCAGGCGACAGACGGCGGCAACTGCGCATAGAGCGAGGCGAGGCGCGTGGCGGGATCGACCTGCGGATCGACGCCACTTACCCGGCCGAACACCGGCGCGCCGGAACCGACCGCCGAGACCTCGATCGGCTGGCCGGGGCGAATGCGCTGGGCAAGCACCGGGTCAACCCCGAACCGCCCACGCAGATTGCCACGCGCGGCGATCGTCGCGACGGTCGTGCCGGCGGCGATGATGTCGCCCGGCCGCGCGGTAAGCCCCTGGATCGTGCCTGCCACGGGCGCGCGCAAGGTCAGGCTGGCACCGCGCTGGGCCATGCTTGACCGGGTAGCGTTGGCGCTGATCGCGGCGGCGCGCGCCGTCTCGACGTCGGCGCTACTGGCTAAGCCGTCGCCGCGCAGCCGCACCGCGCGAGCAAGCGCAGCGTTGGCGGCAGCAGCGTCGCTCGCCGCTTTGACCGAATCGAGCCGCGCGGTCGCGCTAGGACGAAGCCTTGCCACCAGTGCGCCCCTGCCGACCGCAGTCCCGTTGGGCGCGACGATCGCCTCGAGGATTGAGTCCGCTTGCGCCGCCATCGCCTGCTCCCCGCCGGGGCCCGCATCGGCCGACCCATAGACCAGCAGCGAATCGGTTCCCGTGCCGCTCGTCGCGGTTGCGGTGCGGACGAGCGCGACCGGATCGGCGGCCGTTTCTTCCTCGCTTTTCGCCGAGCAGGCGCCAAGCGCGGCAATCAGGGCGAGCCCTGTCCAGCGCAACATCATTTACTCCATCCTTCGCTCGGGCCGCCCGAGAGTTGTTCAAGCAATATCGTCTGTTCGGCCGCCTGCTGATAGAGCGCGGCCAGCGCTGAGCGGCGGTCGCGCAGCGACTGGGCCGCGCTCTCGGCGGTGCTCAGCGACAGATCGCCGCGCTTCGCTGCCCGCGCCGTCGCTGCCGCATAGCGCTCGATCGCAGGAAGCTGCGCGACCAGTTCGGCGCGCTGCTGGCGAATCACCGCCAATCCCGACACCGCAGCGGCAATATCGGCGCGCGTCTGGAACAATCGCGCATCATATTCGGCGCGAAGCTGAGCGCGCGTTGCATTTGTGATGGCGATCGCGCCGCGGTTGCGGTTCCACAGCGGCAGGCTGAACCCGAGCTGCGGCCCGATCGTGAGGTTGCCCGCCGTGTCGCGCGCGCTCGCCACCGTCAGCGAGATGTTGGGAAATTGCTCGAGGATCGCCTTGTGCACATCGGCCTCACCGACCCCATAACCGGCGCGGAGTGCGGCCAAGTCCAGGCGCCGCCCGATCGCCTGCGCGGTCAGCGTCGCGGCGTCGGGCGGAATGACCGGAGCGGCGGGCTCGGCAATCGCGATGACCGTGTCGGGCGGGATGCCCATGAGCTTGTTGAGCTCGAGCCGGGCGGCGGCCAGATCGTGCTCGCCAGTCCGCACCTTGTCCGACGCATCGATCAGCGCCAGCCGCCGCGCGTCGGTGTCGCTCCCCGCGACATCGCCGCGCCCGGCGGCGCGCTGGACCCGCCCGAGCCACGTCTCCGCAGACGCCAGCGTCGCGCGCGCAAGCTCAAGCTGCCGCCGGAGCGCAACGATCCGCACCGCCTGAACCTGCGCATTGCTGGCATATTGCCATTCCGCCCAAGCCAGATCGAGCCGCACCTGCGACCGGCTGGCCGCCCCGCTCTCGCGCGTGATCCGCGCGGTTCTGAGCTGGGCGAGGTCGAACCCCAGCTGGCCGCCGAAGCCGTTCAGCATGTCCGGCCCCGAAATAAGCTTGTCGAAGCTCAGCTGCGCGGTCGGGTCAGGCAGCAGGCGCGCCGCGAACGCCTGCGCGTCGGTCACGCCGGCCTTCGCGCGCTGCGCCTTCAGGTCGGGATTAGCGAGCACCGTGATTACCGCAATTTCGTTGAGCGTCAGCGGCTTGCTGAGGTCGATCGCCTGCGAAGCGAGGAAGGGCCGCTCGATCCGCGCGGCCTCGGCGGAGAGGAGGGCGAGGTCGGGCGCGGCCAGCGCGGCTTCGGGAGTCGCCAGCGGCGCCGGCGCGTAATGCGCGCAGCCGCCAAGCATCGCCAACGCTCCACACGCTGCTAGGCCTTTCGTTTGACGGGCGCGTGCCCCGCGATCCATCATAATGCGGCATTCCTCCCTCGCGGGCTGTAATCGCCCGGTCGCAGGGCTGCTAAACGGCAATCACCTTGAGCGAACCTGAATTCCATCCCGCCGACCATCGCGGCATTTCAGGTTCGTGTCAGGTCGCCGGCGGAGGGACAACCAATAATATGAGCGGACGAGCAAATTGCACGAACATCTCCTGCCGTGCTGGCCACCCCAGATAGTCGCCGATGCACTCGCGATCACTACCGACATGCACGTTGCCGACGATCCGACAATATCGTTGCGCGCGCGCATGTTATGAGTACGACTGGCTTGGAGAACCAGACTAGAGCGTGCCTCAATCTAAGGTATGGCGCGGGATGATGCGCGTGTGGCTGCCCAGGCCCGCGGCGCCCTTGAGCGCTACCTGACCCGAGAGGAGGTTGACCGGCTCTTGGGCCATACGTCGACGAGGCTCACCGAGCGAACTTACGCTCGCTACACTCCGTCATTTATGAATGATGCGGTCGCGGCACTCGAGTTTTAGGCCTTTGAAGATTCTGCCCGACGGCTAATGTCTTTAGTTGCTGGTTGGCGGCCCATTCGCTTCTGGGAACTGATCGGCCAGAAGGGGACCGCTCCCGGCGGAAGCGTTTCCCAGCACAGTCATTGGCTTCACACCAGTGAACACGCTTGCTGCGTCGTCTGTTTGTCTACACTGATCGGGTAACAGCCTTGGGGGTGGTATGCGTTCGCTAATTTTTTCGGTCGTCTTGTGGACGGCAGCGCCTGCCCTGGCTAACCCCGCCCCAAACGTGGCCCCTGCACCATCATGGGTCAGGCGCCTGCCCATCCCCGTTCCGACCGACACCAATTCGCTTCCGGTACGAGTCCTACTCTTTGACCAGCAAGCCGACCTGACACCCGGCAGCGTTTCGCGCTTTTCCGAAATAGCCGCGGCCGTCCAGACTGCGGCTGGGCTTGGCGCCGGCAATATCTCGCTGACTTGGCGCCCCGACGTAGACACCATCACCGTCCACGCGCTTACGATTACCCGCGCGGGTAAGACGATCGACGTCCTGGCGAAGCAGAATTTCACCGTTATCCGTCGCGAGACTAACCTCGAGCAGGCAACCCTCGACGGTCGACTCACCGCCTCACTGCTAATCGACGGGGTCGAGGTCGGCGACATCATCGACCTCGCCACTACTACGGTCAGCCGCGATCCTACGCTCGCGGGCCACGTCGAAATCGAGCTTGCCCAGTGGAATGGCGCAATTGACCATGCCCATGCTCGGCTGAACTGGGCGCGCAACGTCCCGCTCCAGATGCGTGCCACGCCCGGCCTCCCCGCCTTCGCGAGGACCACGGATTCGACTGGAAGTGCGATAGAATTATCTGCGGATCATGTGCAGCCGCTCGTCCAACCCAAGGGGGCGCCGGCGCGCTTCCTCATTGGACGGGTAATCGAAGCGACTGACTATAAAAGTTTTGTGGACCTCGGCACGCTGTTCACTCCGCTGTTTGCCCGGGCCGCGACGGTTGATCCGACCGGGCCGCTTCCTGCGCAGATCGCGGCCATCCGCGCTGCCTCAACGAATCCCTCCGCGCGCGCCTCGGCCGCTCTCGACTTGGTTGAGAGCAAGATCCGCTACGTCGCTCTGACTATGGGGGCGGGCGGATATGCTCCCACAAGCGCCGATGCCACCTGGAAAAGCCGGTTCGGCGATTGCAAGGCCAAGACCGCGCTACTGATCGCCTTGCTTCACGGGCTCGACATCGCCGCCGTCCCGGTGCTCGTTAGCAGCGCAGCTGGTGACGGGCTCGAAGAACGGCTGCCGCTGATCGGTCGCTTCGACCATGTACTGGTGCGCGCGACGATCGGGGGGCGCGACTATTATCTCGACGGCACGCGCACCGGCGACAAGGACATCGCCCGCCTTGTCACGCCCAACTTCCAGTGGGCCATGCCCCTGCTCGGACCTTCCGCGACAAGGCTCGCCCGCCTGACCCCAACCCCGCGCTCCGATCCCGACACCGACTTCACCCTAGCGATTGATGCCCGCCGCGGTGTCTTCGCTCCCGCCACAGCGCATAGCGAGGTCGTTTATCGCGGGGACGGCGCGCTGCTCATCAAGGCCATGCTCGAGGCCATTCCAGAGGCCCAACGGGATGCGGTCCTGCGCGACTATTTCCGCAGCAATTACGATTTCATCGACCCGACGACTATGACCGCAAACTTCGACGCCTCTACTGGCATCGAAAAGTTGTCGATGGATGGCACCGCCAAACTCAACTGGAACGACAACTGGCTAAGGATCCCAGACAGCAGTCTCGCTTACCAGGCTGACTTCTCGCGGCCCGATGGTCCCGGCAAAGACGCCCCCTTCCTCCTTGGCTTCCCTTCCTTCGAGCGCGACACGACCAGCATCCAGCTGCCCCCACACGTCGAGTTATGGCCGGGCACCGTCGGTCACGACATCGACCAGACCGTTGCGGGTATCCATTACCATCGCGAGGCGACTCTCGCGATGGACATACTGCGCATGGTCAAGACCGAGAAGACTCTCGTTGCCGAAGTCGACGCGGCGACGGCCCGCGCTGCCCAGCCGCGCCTGCGCGCCCTCTACAGCGAGGATGTGAACCTCAACCTCAACCTCAGCAGGAACGACTATCTCGCCACCGACGCCGACCTCGTCGCACTACAGTCAACGACTCCGGACAGCCCCGCCGCCTATCTTCACCGCGGGATGCTCCTATGCGGTCGTCAGAAATATCAGCTGGCGATCGCTGATTTCACCGAAGCGCATCGGCTGAATGCCAAGGATGTGTGGCCTGTCGCTGACCGCGCGATGGCGCATTTTATGCTCAATGAGATTGCTGAGGCGCAAAGCGACGCGGCCACGGCTGCTCAACTTGAGCCGGCCAACCCGGTCGGCTCCCGCGTGCGCGGAATGATCGCCGCGAAAAAGCGCGATTGGGCCGCCGCGATTTATGCCTTGACCACTTCGCTTCAGGCGGATCCGAACAACGCTATCTCGCTATCCCTTCGCGCGGGCGTATATGCCGCCAGCGGCAAACACGACCTCGCGCTCGCCGACACCGACACCTTGCTCCGCCTCGGTTCCGACCCGGTTCAACTTCGCCTCATGCGCGCTAATATCCTGAAGGCGCAAGGCAAGTCCGAGGCAGTCCTCGCCGAAGCCGATGCGCTACGACGCGACCTCCCGCACGATGCCCTTGCCCAAGTTACCGCCGCCAAGATCTACGCTGCTCAGCATCAGCGCGACCGCGCCCTCGCCGCCTTTCAGGTCGCGCTCGCCATGAAGCCCGAGGCATATATTTACGTCAATCGCGGCGAGGTCCGTGACCATGCGGACTTCGTCGGCCGCCGCGCCGACCTCGACGCTGCGCTCAAGCTCGAGCCCGCGATGCCCGAGGCGCTCGCCGATCTCGGCAAGCTGCTTCTCGACCAACACGACCCCCGTGGCGCAATCGCCACGCTGAGCGCGGTCCTCGCCGCCCATCCAGACTCGAAAAACGCTCACCTTTTCCGCGGCATCGCTTATGCCAAGATCGGCAACACCATCGCCGCCCAGCGCGACTTTAGCGCTGCGGCCGCCGCCGATCCCTCGCCGATGTTCGCCAATAGTCTGTGCTGGACAAAGGCCATCAATGACGTCGCGCTCGCCTCGGCGCTCAACGACTGCAATCGCGCGCTTAAGGACCGCCCAGCCGCGGGTTTCCTCGACAGCCGCGGCTTTACCTTTCTCCGTTTGGGCCGGGTAGATGATGCGATCGCCGACCTCGACGCTGCGCTCAAGCTCGCGCCGCGGCTCGCACCGTCGCTGTTCGTCCGCTCGATCGCGTGGGCACGCAAGGGCGATCCAGCGAAGGCCGCCGCCGACCGCGCCTCCGCGCTGGCAATTGATCCCAACGTCGCTGAAGTTTATGCTGGCTATGGGGTGACCAAGTAACTTTGCCACCGGCCAGTGTCACCCGCTTCCTGTGCGAGCCCTACTGAATGACGGCACGCGGACTGCCGCGAGGAAGCGTTTAGTGAACGTCCGTGGATCGGAAGCGATCGCGAAAAGTCTTACCTCGACCCACTAGAACAGCCCCAATTTGCAGATTTGGGTTCAACTGCACCAGCCGACCGCTGCAGGGCGGTGTGATAAAGCCTTCTAAGTCACTGAAAAAGCTGGTGGGCGTGGCAAGGATTGAACTTGCGACCCCTGCGATGTCAACACTAACGCTATCATGGTTTCGGTGTGAAAACAGTAGCTTGACCTCGCTTAATTGTAAGAACCTTTGGGGAACATGTCTGGAACTTCGTCCATCTACACCGCACTTTCACCGCATGCTGCAGCCCCTGCTGTAGCATTTCACATGGACGGTCGGCGGACTTCAAAGGGTGCGAGTCGTCCTATTGAATTCTTTCCTCCCATTGATCGAGCCCAATGGGTCTGACAGTGCCGAAGTGAGGGCCGCATAAGCCCTTATCGGAATGGTTTCGTGCATTAAGGGCTCGGGTGTAAAGATCTACAGCGTGAACGTACTTGAGTCATTATCTTGATCAATCGTCTGCCGCGCATCGCTTACCTTGTTCATGATCTCAGCGATTCAGCAGTGCTGCTGCGGATCGTCGTGCTTCGTGCCGGAGGCGCAGATGTTTGCGCGGCGGTGTTCTCTCGCGGGCCGCTCAACCTTCGGAGATCCAGCGAACTCCAACCATCATGCTGGGAAGAACGCATGACGCCGCTTTCGCGCAGCGCACCATGCGATTGGCGCAAACCATCGCTCGAACAACCGCCTTGGAAACAACAATCCGAAAGGCGGACGTCATTGTTGCCCGCAATCTGGAGATGCTTCTGCTAGCACTGCGCGTGCGATGATCGGCGCCTGGTTTTCGAGTGCTTGGACATGCGTATCGACCTGTTTCGCGCGGACGGTGGCTATCGCAAGGACATGCCGCATAATGAGGATAGTGAACTCGACGTCAGACTCCCAAAGGCGGGCGCGCGGATTTGGATCTAACCGGCAGCGGCGCCGCGTTATCGGCCATTTAGAGGGAGTGCGGCGGGTGCCTGTTTCCCTGTTATATGGGAAAATACTGGAAAAACAGGTGAATTCGCCTGTTCATGCCCAATGAGGCCGGTCTAGAGTTCTGTAATCGCTGCGGAATCGCGCCGTTTTCCCATCAACCAAGAACAGGGAATTATCAGGCGCATAACAGGGCGGTCGTAGCGCTTAACAGGGTAGCTTGGGGAACCGCATCATGCGAACGGGAATTGGCTTCAAGGCGCAAACTGCCCCGCAAAAACCGCCTCTGGCACGAGCGCCAAGGAGGGTTGATCAACGCAGCCGGGAGCGAGCCGGCGACTGTCGCGGCCTTCCTTCGCCCCGGCGGCCGCTCGGGCAGCGGGTCGACACACCCGGTTCAAGTCCACTGTCCGGCCGGGACTGACTGCTGCCCGCGCCGGTTGCGCTCACCGGGGCTGCCGCTGAGGAGGCGGCAGCTTGGACCCGTCTGCCGCCCCTCGAATGCGGATCCCGGGGCCGTCATCGACCGCGCCGGTGAACTCGATCCCGGCGGCCTCCAGGGCTCGTCGAAGCGCCTGCAGATTAGCGCGGGTGCACGAAGGGACGCCATCGTCGGCTTCGATGCGCTTGATGGTGGCGCTGCTGACCTCGGACGCATTGGCAAGCTCCGCCACGGTCCATCGCAGCGCGTATCGACCCAATCTCAGCTGCGCCCCGGTTAGCATTGGACTTCGACTCCGTTCCTTAGCATAAGGCTCGTATGATACCCAACGGATCGTATGCACCTGATCATAGACACGACTGGCGTGCCGAATTCAAGCGTCTTGAAGGTGCCTATGCCCAGTCGACCGTCCGCTCCTATATGACCGACGTCGCGATCTTCGTCAGTTGGTGCGAGGATCGTGGCCTAATGCCCCTGCCGGCTGCAATAGCGACGGTGGCTGAGTTCCTCGAGGCGCAGGCTCCAGCTTTAACTCCGGGGACGGTTCGGCGTCGGCTCTATGCCATCCGCAAAGCCCACCGGCTGCTGCGCCTTCCGGACCCGACGTGGGACGAGGACATCAACCTCGCGCTGCGCCGAATTCGCCGCGCCAAATTGGGTCGCCCGCGCCAAGCCAAGGGTCTGACCCAGCCTTACCGTGACGCATTCCTCGCTGTTCAGCCCGAGACGCCCTTAGGACTGCGCAACCGAACAATGATTGCATTAGGCTACGACCTTCTTACCCGCCGTTCCGAGCTCGTCGCGATCCGCACGTCCGATGTTGAACAACGAGGAGATGGCACATTGCGCGTGCTCATCCGCCGCAGCAAGGCCGACCCCTTCGGGCACGGTCGGATCTCGTTTACCTCTCGCGCAACCGGCGCGCTAATCTCGGAATGGCTCGATTGGCGCGGCGCCAGTCTCGAATATTTATTTTGCCCCATTTATAAAGGCAAAGCCGTGGACCGCAGCCTTAGCGCCACAACCGTCAAGCGGATGATCAAGGATGCCGCCGCCCTCATTGGCCTCGATAAGATCGATATCGACGCGTTCAGCGGCCATTCGATGAGAGTGGGCGCGGCGCAGGACCTGCTGTGCGCCGGGCATGATACGGCCGCAATCATGCGCGCGGGCGGCTGGAAGTCAATCAATGTCCTCGGGCGCTATCTCGAACTGGCTGAACACAACGTCTGGTCATAAGAAGCGATTGCCAGGCCCGGACTAGCTTCTCCCGGATTTGTGGGTATTCTTCCCGCAGGCGAACACCCACCGAATCGAGCTGAACGATCGTTATCAGAGCCCTTCAAGGTCGAAACTATATGACACCCAAGGGAAACTGGGGTCAAATGTTGGGCGTTCGATACCTGAAGGATGCCCTCGCCGATAGCATCCGCGCTTACAGCTGACCTGAAACCGCTGACTGACTGACCGGTGCCCCCCCGGGGCGGCGAGCCCTCTGAATGTGCCTCGACAGACGCGACCATGAGGCGGTGGCCCACCGGTCAGAAATACGCGAATGCGCGTCATGCGTGCGGCAAAGTAGCTTTTGCCCCCAGGCCTTCGGTGATCATGGGTTAGTTGGACGGAATGTTCTCGCTAATTAAGCGGCATAGTTAATGGGGGGCGTCAGAAATCGGCTCAATACGACCGATGGATTGTCCACTTAAATCTCTTATTAACTATCTCGCGTCATCCTTCCCTAGTCGAAAAGGCACACGGGGATTTGGGTGGCAAGCATGGCAGGCAGAAACGGGAAGGGGTCGTATTCCTCATCGCATCACGAGAGTGGCGACCGGAAAGCGCGTCATTATCGGTTGATGGCGGCTGCGCTGGCAGGTTTGATCGCGACGTCGATGGCCTCAGCGCATGTGATCGAAGTTTCCAGCGACGGAGCAATAGCAATACGCGACGGTGGCGGCGCCTCCGTTTGGCAGGCGGTCGACGCCTCCGGCCAGAAACTGGTGACGCCGTCAGCTAGCGCGTGGCCTTCAGCCGACGTAGCGCCCATAGCAGTTACCACCGGCGCACCGGCTGGAGTGCCGGAACGTTTCGCCGCGCTGAACGACATGGCAGCCGCAACGGCCAATATCAGTCCGACGCTTCTCGCGGCGCTGGTATGGCAGGAGAGCCGTTGGAACCCGCAAGCAATTTCTTCAAAGGGCGCGATTGGTCTTGCCCAGTTGATGCCCGCCACGGCGCGCGATCTGGGCGTTGATCCGCGCGACCCGGCCGCCAACCTGATCGGCGGAGCGCGCTATCTGCGGCAAATGCTCGATGGGTTTGACGGCAATGTCGAGAAGGCGCTCGCGGCTTATAACGCGGGGGCGGGCCGCGTCCGCAAGGCCAATGGCATTCCTTCGATCCCCGAGACACAAGCATATGTCCGGTCGATCGTCCAACGCGTCGCATCCATTTCCACTGGAGATTTTCGATGAAAATTGCATCCGGTATCGCCGCTTCGGCGCTACTTGCCATGAGCACGCCGGCCTTCGCGGCGGATCCACAGGGTTCGGGGCCGATCGTCAACGCACTGCAGTGGCTTCAGGGCACGCTGCTCGGCAATGTGGCGACCGCGGTAGCCGTAATCGCGGTCGCGATGGTTGGCTTCATGATGCTGACCGGCCGGATGAACTGGCGCTTCGGGGCGACGGTGATCATCGGCTGCTTCATCCTGTTCGGCGCGGGAGCGATCGTAACGGGTATCCAGTCGGCCGCGACGGTCGGCTGAGATGGCGTCGAACCGGGCCATGGTGTTTCGCGCCCTGACCCGCCCGCAGATGTTCGCGGGCGTGACCTACAGCTATTTCATCATTAATGCTGCGGTCACCACCGAGGCATTCTTGCTGACACGCAGCTTCCTGGCGCTGCCGGTCGCCGCGCTTGTGCACATGATTGGCTACTTCGCCTGCCTGCGCGAGCCTCGCGTGTTCGACCTGTGGATCACCAAGGTCAGCCGCTGCCCCCGCGTGAAGAATTGGAAGCGCTGGGGCTGCAACAGCTACGCGCCGTAAGGATTAACACACATGACGAAGTGGTTCGGACCGGCAGCATGGAGCAAGCGCGAAGCACGCGCCGGCGATCGCCTGCCCTATGCTCGTCACGTCGATCCGTCGACGCTGGCGCTGCGGGACGGATCGTTGATGCGCACCGTCCGGCTGGTCGGCTTTCCGTTCGAGACCGAGGATGACGACGTCCTCAACCATCTGCTGGCGGTTCGCGAGGTCGTGCTGCGCAGCGCGCTCAATTCCAAGCTGGTGCTCTATCATCACCTCATCCGCCGGCGCGTTCAGGTCGACCTGGGCGCGCAGTCGTTCGATCCGGTGTCGACCGAGATCGACCGACGCTGGACCGAGCAGCTCAATCGCAAACGCTTGTTCGTCAACGAGCAATATCTGTCGATCGTGGTTCGCCCTCCGCGCGGTAAGGCCGGTCTGCCTGAGCGGCTAGGCAAGCTACGCACGCGCAAGACAGAACGGGCTGGCGGTGGGGAAGTGCTTGCGCTCGACGCCGCGACCGCCGCGCTGGTAGCCGCGCTGCAGCCCTACGGCGCGCGTGTGCTGGCAACCTATGAATCGCCGATCGGGGTGTGTTCTGAGCCGCTCGAACTGCTGTCGGCGCTTTATAATGGCGAGACCAGGCCCGTTCTGCTGCCGCGCAAAGATCAGGATCTCGGGCTACACATCCCTTATTCGCGAGTCAGTTTCGGCCTCGACGCAATCGAAGTCCGCGGACCGGCGCAACGCGGTTTTGCGAGCATCTTGGGAGTGCGCGAATATCCTGACTCTACCCGCGCCGGCGTGCTCGATTCGCTACTCCGGATCCCGCACGAACTGGTCATCACCGAAAGCTTCGCGCCGATCGAGCGCCAGACGGCGCGCGAGCGAATCGATCTCGCGCTGCGCCGCCTCAGCAGCGCCGACGAGGGTGCGGCGACTGAGCGGGGCGAGATGCTCGCCGCGCGTGACGCGGTGGGCGCAGGCCAGCTGAGCTTCGGCGATCACCATTTGAGCTTACTCGTTCGCAGCGAGACGCCGCAGGACCTTGAAGACGCCACCGCTACGGCCGCCGCTTCCCTCGCGGATATCGGCGCCGTGACGGTTCGCGAGGACGTCAATCTCGAGCCCGCCTTCTGGGGTCAATTTCCCGGCAACGAACATTATGTCGTTCGCCGCGCGCTGATCTCCAGCGCGAACGCCGCAGGGCTGATCTCCCTCCATGGCTTCCCGATGGGACGCGCTGACGGCAATCACTGGGGCAAGGCGGTGACCGTGCTCGAGACGACCAGCGCAACCCCATTCTTCTTCAACTTCCACGAAGGTGACTTGGGAAATTTCACGATCATCGGGCCATCGGGGTCGGGCAAGACCGTGGTGCTCAACTTTCTCGCCGCACAAGCTCAGAAGTTCGCACCGCGCACGATCTTGTTCGACAAAGATCGTGGATCTGAGATTTTCCTTCGCTCGATCGGCGGTCGCTACGAGCGGATCAGTCGCGGTGCGCCGACGGGGTTTAATCCGCTGCGCCTGCCTGACACGGCGACCCACCGCGCGTTCGTTCGCGATTGGCTCGCCTGTCTGCTGCAGGTCAATGGTTCCGATGAAGAAACAACGATCGCTAAGGCGGTTGACGAGGTCTTCGCACATGGTCCCGAGCTTCGTCGCCTACGTTTCATTCGCGATCTGCTGGCCGGTGGCCGCCGTCCACAGCCCGGCGACCTGACCTCGCGTCTCGATCCATGGATCGGCGGAGGCGAGCATGCCTGGCTGTTCGACAATGATGACGACCGGCTCGACTTCACCAATCCGGTGCTTGGCTTCGACATGACCGAACTGCTCGAAGATCGCCGCCTGCGAACCCCGGTGCTGATGTACCTTTTCCACCGGATAGAGGACAAGCTCGACGGCTGGCCGACGATGATCCTCATCGACGAGGCCTGGAAGGCGCTCGACGATCCAATGTTCGCGAACCGCATTCGCAACTGGATGAAGACGCTCCGTAAGCGCAACGCGATGATCGGATTTGCCACCCAGTCCGCGGCCGACGCGCTGGACAGCTCAATCTCGTCCGCGATCGTCGAACAGACCGCGACGGCCATCTTCATGCCCAACACCAAGGCGCGCGAAGAGGATTATTGCAAGGGCTTCGGCCTTAGTGCGCAGGAGTATGAGTTCGTCCGTTCGCTTCCGACGCACAGCCGCTGCTTCCTCGTCCGCCAGGCCAATCGCAGCGTTGTCGTTCGGCTCGACCTGTCGGGTATGCCCGAACTGATGACGATCCTGTCGGGCCGGGAGTCGAGCATTCGCCGTCTCGACGAGCTTCGCGCCACGTTCGGCGACGAGCCCGCCAAATGGTATCCGCTGCTGACCCACTCGCCGTGGCCCGGTGCCGCAGCGACGGACGAGCATTGGCTGGAAGCAGCCGAATGAACAGTTGCGAGCCACTTGGCGTGCACGGTCCTGCGGGGATCGCCGATGCCCTCCAGAAGGTCGATTGCCTCGCCAACGAGGCGACGAGTATTTCGTTCGGTCGCCTGTTCGGCGAGCAGGGCGCGTTTCATAATGCACTGACAATTTTGCTTACACTTTATGTCGCGTTGCTCGCGGTCAACCTGCTGACTGGCCGCTCGGCGTTGCGCCTGTCGGTCCTGACCCCCAAGATGATGACGCTCGGCCTGACGCTGACCTTCGTGACCTCGTGGATCGCCTATCAATCAGTGGTGTGGAACCTGGCGGTCGGTGCGCCGGACGAAATCGCCGGCGTACTGGTCGGAACCAAGGGCTCGGCGACGGGAATATTCGCCCAGCGGCTAGATCTGTTCTTCACGGCGATCAGTGACGCGGCGGCGGCGATCCCGGTCTCTGCGACCCCTACCCTCACGCTCGCGTCGCCAGCGAACATCCTGTCGCTCGCGTCGCTCATCTTGCTGCTCGGCACAGTCGGTGTGCTGGTCGTGTGCCGCCTCGTCCTGGCCGCGCTGCTAATCCTTGGGCCGGTGTTCATCGTCCTGGCTTTGTTTGATCATACTCGCGGGCTGTTTGAAGGTTGGCTCAAGAGCGTCGCTACATTCGCTTTGGTTCCGCTCCTGACCGTCGTCATCGGGAGCGGCGCGCTGATGGCGATGGATCCCATGATCGCCGACATCAGTGCTGGCGGCGGGGAGATTTCGCTGCGTACGGCGGTCACGGTCCTGGTCGCGTCGATCATTTATCTCAGCCTGATGCTGATGGTGTTCAAGGTTGCAAACACACTGACCCGAGGCTGGCGCCTTGGCCGCGCGGTGACGGGCTCGGCGGTATCAGTGCCCTCGCTGGTCGCAGCGACCCGATCGCACGCGGCGCCGATGACGAACCCTCCCACGTCGGGCTCGGCGGCGCGACTGTCCTCCGACCGGGTACGTGCGACGATTGCCAGTTTCGGCGCTTCAACGACCATCGACCAGCGTTTCGATGCCCGCAGCATGGCCGCTTCGGTTTCGCGCGCCTTGCCCGCTTCCTTTGCACCGACTGCCGCCCCGACTCCCTTGCGGCGCGGCTCCACACTGAGCCTTCCCGCCCAAGTTACTTCCCCTTCCCTTGCTCGAGAGACGCTGCGAT
>JBDSGJ010000056.1:0-56925 GCA_039919075.1 Sphingomicrobium sp. | reverse complement strand
CCCTTTTGCATTAGAACTTTGAAGGCATGAGCGATGAAGCGCACTTTCCAGCCGAGCAATCTGGTCCGCAAGCGGCGGCACGGGTTCCGTCTCCGCTCGGCGACGGTCGGCGGCCGCAAGATACTTGCAGCGCGTCGCAATCGCGGCCGCAAGAAGCTCAGCGCCTAGTTACCCTTACCAAGCGGGCGGATTTCCTTGCCGCCAATCGCGGCCAGCGCTTTCCCATGCCCGGCTTCGTGCTTCAGGTCCGTCCGCGCGGCGATGACGACCGGGCGATCAGGGTTGGTTTTACCGTCACCAAGAAGGTCGGCAATGCGGTCGTGCGCAATCGCATGAAGCGGCGCTTGCGGGCCCTTGCGCGGGAGCATCTGCCTTCGCTTGGCGTGCTCGGTGCCGATCATGTCCTGATAGGACGCGCAGGCGGTATCGAGCGCAACTTTGCCACGCTGTCGACCGAGTTGCAGCGCGCCCTGGCGAAAGCATCGAGATGATCGCGAAGGGCTTGAAACTGGTCGCGAGAGCGTGGCAACTCGGGCCCTCGCGGGTCCTTCCGCCATCGTGCCGCTTCCAGCCCAGCTGTTCGGCCTATGCGATCACCGCAGTTGCGCGCTATGGCGCGGCGCGTGGCGGCTGGCTGGCACTCAAACGCATATTCCGCTGCCACCCGTGGGGCGGCATGGGGCCGGATCCGGTCCCCTGATGATTAAGGACGAGTAGTGAACGACAACCGCAACATGCTCCTCGCGATCGTCCTGAGCGCCTTCGTGCTGCTCGGCTGGAGCTTCCTTGGCCCCAAGCTGCTGCCGACCGCCGCCCCGCAGACGCAGGTCGTTCGCGACGGCAAGGTGCAGGCGGTTCCCCAGCCGCAGGTCAGTGTCGCGGGGCAGGCTCCGGTTGCAGTTCCGGGTGCTCCGACCCCACTTACGGTCCGCGCCGATGTGCTTCGCGCCAGCCCCCGCGTGAAAATCGACACGCCGAGCCTGTTCGGTTCGATCAATTTGAAGGGCGCACGGATCGACGACCTGCGCCTGGTCAAGCAGCGCGAATCGCTCGCCGCAACGTCGGCTCCGGTGCGCCTGTTCTCGCCTGCGGGCGCGGCGGGCGCCTATTTCGCGGGCTTCGGCTGGCTCGGCGACGGGGTTGCCGTGCCCGGGCCGGACACCGTCTGGCAGGCTTCGAGCCGCCTTCTCGCGCCGGGCAAGCCGGTGACGTTGAGCTGGACCAGCCCGACGGGGCAGAAGTTCGAGCAAATCGTCAGCGTCGACGATAGCTACCTGTTCACGGTCGACCAGCGCGTCACCAACGGTGGCGCTGCGCCCGTTGCGGTGCGCAGTTTCGGCTTCGCTAGCCGAGCACAGCAATCGGCCGATCCGTCGACCTGGACCAACCATGTCGGGCCGATCTCGGTGATCGACGGCAAGGCCGACTATTCGACGAAATGGAAGACCCTCGACGAGGCAGGCACCGCTGGAACGACGCGCGATGCAGGCCCCGGCTGGGTCGGCTTCACCGACAAATATTGGCTTAGCGCGCTTGCTCCGAGCGGCCCGATCGCGCCGAGTTTCCACCATACGGCGGCAGGCGGATATCAGGCCGATTATGCCGGTGCGCCGGTTACGATCGCGCCGGGGCAGGCCGTGACATCGCAGACCCGCCTGTTCGCCGGCGCCAAGGAAAAGGCCGCGCTCGACCGTTACGAGGACGCCGGCATTCCCAAGTTGACCAAGGCGATCGACTGGGGCTGGTTCGAATGGTTCATGCGTCCGATCTTCGCGCTGCTTCGCTGGCTGTTCGCGGTCACCGGAAATTTCGGTGTGGCGATCATCTGCCTCACCTTCATCG
The DNA here is from genome assembly GCA_039919075.1 of Sphingomicrobium sp. Classification (GTDB taxonomy): domain Bacteria; phylum Pseudomonadota; class Alphaproteobacteria; order Sphingomonadales; family Sphingomonadaceae; genus Sphingomicrobium. The sequence continues at coordinate 55,083 of JBDSGJ010000056.1, read as the reverse complement.
TCCGCGCGCTGATGTTCCCCATCGCCAATCGCCAGTTCCAGTCGACCCTCGCGATGCGCCGCGTCCAGCCGAAGCTGAAGGCGCTCCAGGTACGCTATAAGGACGACAAGCCGCGCCAGCAGCAGGAGACGATGAAGCTCTACAAGGAGGAGAAGATCAATCCCGCGGCGGGCTGCCTGCCGATCTTCCTCCAGATTCCGGTGTTCTACGCGCTTTACAAGACGTTGATGGTGGCGGTCGAAATGCGCCACCAGCCGTTCGCGCTGTGGATCCACGATTTGTCTGCGCCCGACCCGATGACCCCGATCAACCTGTTCGGGCTGCTCCACTTCACCCCGCCCCACATCCTCGCGATCGGGGTGCTTCCGATCCTCGTCGGCGCGACGCAGTGGCTGACGATGAAGATGAACCCGGCGCAGGGGGTCGATCCGGCACAGCAGCAGATCATGACCCTGATGCCCTGGTTCCTGATCTTCGTGATGGCGCCGTTCGCGGCGGGGCTGCAGCTTTATTGGGTAACCAACAACCTTCTGACCCTGGCGCAGCAAAGCTGGTTCAACAGCCGCCATCCGATCGATGCAAGCACCACCATCGTCGATGCCAAGCCCGCCAAACGATGAGACCCGTTACCGAGGAGGACATTGCCGAAACCGCTCGGAAATTATTCTCCGGGCCGATCGAGTTTCTGAAGTCTGCACCGGGCTTGCAGTTTCTGCCCGATGCGACGGTGCCCGAGATCGCCTTTGCCGGGCGCTCGAACGTCGGCAAATCGTCGCTGCTCAACGCGCTGACCAACCGCAACAAGCTGGCGCGGACGTCGAATACCCCGGGGCGGACCCAGGAGCTTAATTTCTTCGACGTCGGCCAGCCGGTCCAGCTGCGCCTGGTTGACATGCCCGGCTATGGTTTTGCCGAGGCGCCAAAGGACATGGTCAAGCGCTGGCGCTTCCTGATCAACGATTTTTTGCGCGGTCGGCAGGTGCTTAAACGCGCGCTTGTACTCGTCGATTCGCGCCATGGGCTGAAGGAAGTCGATCGCGACGTGATGGCGATGCTCGACGGCGCCGCGGTGAGCTATCACCTCGTCCTCACCAAGGGCGACAAGATCAAGCCGACCGAGCTCGAAAAGGTGCTTGAGGCAACCCGCACCGAGGCGGCCAAGCACCCCGCCGCGCACCCCATATTGTTCGCCACCTCGGCCGAGACCGGGTCCGGAATCGCCGAGCTCCGCACGACAATATTGGAAGCGGCCAGAACATGATGAAGCTCGTCATCGGCAACCGTGCCTATTCAAGCTGGTCGATGCGCGGCTGGCTAGCGGTTCGCCAGTCGGGGCTCGAGTTCGAAGAGCTGGTCGTCCCGCTCTATGACGAGCAATGGGAACAGCGCCGCGAGGGCGACGAGTTCGGACCCTCGCGCGGCAAGGTCCCTATCCTGTGGGACGACGATGCGGTCGTGTGGGACAGCATGGCAATCATCGAATATTGCGCGGACAAGACCGAGCGTGCGCTGTTCTGGCCCGAGGATATGGCAGCGCGCGGAATGGCCCGCTCCATGGCCGCCGAAATGCATTCGAGCTTCGCCAACCTGCGCCGCGACCTGCCGATGAACGTCCGCCACATTGTCGAAGACCATCCGCTCAGCGACGAAGTCCGCGCCGAGATCGAGCGGATCATGATCCTGTGGGCGCAGGCCCGCGCGCGGTTCGGCGGGACCGGCCAGTTCCTGTTCGGCGAGTGGAGCGCGGTCGACATCATGTTCGCCCCCGTCGTCACCCGCTTCGTCACCTACAAGGTGCCCGTGCCGCCGTTCGCCGCAGCCTATATGGATGCCGTCCTGAGCCACCCGCACGTCATCGACTGGATCGACAAGGCACAGGACGAACCGTGGGTAATCGAAGCGCTGGAGCCGACGCGTGCCGCTCAATAAGGCGTGCCGTCCTTGCGAACATAGCTGCCGTCCGGCGTGAACAGCATGTCGATGTCGGAGTAGCCGCCGCCCGTGCACGGCCCCGCCCCGACGACGAAGAAGCTGCAGTCGCGATCGGAGCGGTTGATCAGATGATGGCCATTGCCGGTGCCCTTGGGAAAGGCCGCGACGTCGCCCGGTGCAAGGGGGGTTTCGCCCCCGTCCTCGACGAGCATCGCGTTGCCCGTCAGCATGATCAGAATCTCGTCCTCCCCGTCGTGCCAGTGCCGCTGGCTCGACCAGGCGCCCGGCTGGAGCCTGACGATGTTCGCGCCGAGCTCGGTCAGCCCGGTCGCAGGCGCCAGCTTGCGCGCCCATCGCCCAGCGACCTCGCGGTCGAACGGCGGCGGGTAGCCGGTGCGGCTAACTTCCTCGACCATGTGAAGATCGACTTTCGGCATGACGCCCTCCTTGCTACGGCCCGCTGATGCCAAATGTGATCGATCCCGTCGAGCTTGCCGCAGCGCTGATCGCGGTGCCGAGTGTTACCCCGGCAACGGGGCTGGTGTTCGACGTGCTCGCCGAAGCGCTGACCCCGCTCGGCTTTACCATCCATCGCTTCACGCGGGGCGAGCCGGCGGTCGAGAATATGGTCGCGATCCGTGGGCAAGGAGCGCCGCATTTCGGCTTCGCCGGGCACCTCGATGTGGTCCCTCCCGGTGAGGGCTGGAGCGGCGATCCGTTCGTCCCGCGGATCGAGGACGGGCGGCTGATCGGGCGCGGCGCGAATGACATGAAAAGCGCGATCGCTGCGTTTGTCGCTGCGATCCCGCCGCTACAGGACAAGGGCACACTGTCTCTGCTCATCACCGGCGACGAGGAAGGCCCCGGCGCGCACGGCACGGTCGCGATCATCGACTGGCTCGAGGCCGACGGCAGAATCCCCGACTTCATCCTGATCGGCGAGCCGACCTCTGAAACGCGTCTCGGCGACACGGTGAAGATCGGGCGGCGCGGATCGGTCAACGTGTGGATCGACGTACCGGGCACGCAGGGCCATGTCGCTTACCCGCACAAGGCCGATAATCCGATCCCGGCGCTGGCGCGGCTGGTCGCGGCGCTGGGCGCGGTCCACCTCGACGACGGCAACGAAGCGTTTCCGCCGTCGAACCTGGAATTCACCGAAGTCGCGGTGAGCGAAGGGGCGGCGAACGTCATTCCCGGATCGGCGAGCGCGCGGCTCAACATCCGCTTCAATAATCTCCAGGTCGGCGCCGATCTGGTGCGGATGGTCAAGGAGATCGCGGCGCGCGAAGCCCCCGCCGCGACCGTCCGCGCGCTTATTTCGGGCGAGGCGTTCCTGACCCCGCCGGGGCATCTTTTCGACATCGTCGTCTCGGCAATACGCGAGGAAACGGGGGTTGAGCCTGAGCTGTCGACCGGCGGCGGGACATCGGATGGCCGGTTCCTGATCAAGCTGTGCCCGGTGGTCGATTTCGGGCTGCCCAATGCGATGATGCACAAGCTCGACGAGAGCGCCGGAGTGGAGGAGATTCAGCAACTGGCGCGAATTTACGGGCGCGTGATCGAGAAGGCGTTCGCCTGACTCGTCACCTCGGGCTTGACCCGCGATGAAGATGCGGTTCAGGCCCGCGCCCGCGTCGCCCCACGCTCTGCATTCAGCACCCAGTTCCGATATTCATCCTCGAACATAGGATGAGCGAAGATGAAGCCCTGAACGGTCTGACAGCCCATCGCGCGCAAGATGTCGGCCTGCGCAACATTCTCGACCGCTTCGGCGACGACTTCACACCCGACCCCGTGAATCAGCTGAATCACCGCTTGAACGATGACGCGGGCCTTTTCGCTGCTCTCGATGTCTGCGATCAGCGACTGGTCGAGCTTGACCCGGTCGAGCGGCATCGCGCGCAACCGGGCAAGGTTCGAGTAACCCGTGCCGAAATCGTCAATGGCGATAAAGGCTCCATCGGCGCGAAGCGCTGCAATTTCGGTCAGCACCGTATCACTGATTTCCATCGCGGCCGACTCAGTGAATTCGAGCTCGATCAGCGACAAGGGCACGTCGTGCGTGGCGAAGGCGGCACGCAGCCGGGAGAAAAAGTCGGCGCGGTCGAGCTGGCGCGGGCTGACGTTGAACGCGACCCGCTGGACATTGCCTTCCTTGTGCCACGCGCCAAGCATCGAGGCGACTTCGGCGATGACCCATTCGCCGATGTCGGCGATGAGCCCGGTCTGTTCGGCGACCGGGATGAAGCTGTTGGGCTGGCGCATCCCGTCGCGCGGATGCTGCCAGCGGAGCAGCGCCTCGGCCCCGGTGACCTCCCCCGTCCGAAGCGACAGCTGCGGTTGCAGCGCGAGCAGGAATTCGCCGCGCTGGACCGCGTCCGTCAGCGCCTTTTCGGTGTCGACCTTGTTCTGATGCTCGCGCGCCAGCGAGTCGGAGAACAGGCAATGCTGGCCGCCGCCGAGCGACTTGGCGCGGTACATCGCAATGTCGGCGGCACGCATCAGCGATTCGATGCTCGTCCCATGTTCCGGGCTGACGGCGATGCCGATCGAGGCGCCGATATCGATGCTGTGACCGTGAAGCTCGAACGGCTCGCTGATCGCCAGCGCAATTCGCCGCGCGACGCGCTCGGCTTCGGCGGGATTGCGGATCGCGGGGAAAAACAGGGTGAACTCGTCGCCCGCGAGCCGCGCCACCAGCGGTCGGCGGACGACATCCTCGGCGACCTCCGCACTGACCACCACGCGCAGCCGGTTGGCGACAAGCACCAGCAACTGGTCGCCGCGGGCATGGCCAAGGCTGTCGTTGACCGCCTTGAAGCGGTCGAGGTCGACGAACAACATCGCCGCCGGCGGCTGGTCGGCCGCGCCGCGCGCGCGTTCGCCGAGCAATTTGTCGGCTTCGGCACGGAAGTGGAGGCGGTTGGGAAGCGAGGTGACGGGATCGTACATCCCCAGCGCATGGGCATTGTCGATCGACGAGCGCACTTCGGCGAACAGGCTGTCGACGGCAGAAGCAACGGCGGGCATCGTTCGCTGGACGATCTCAGGCGCGGGGCTGGTGAGGTCGCCGTCCTCGACCGCCAGCAAGCGCTCGCCAAGCGCCGCCAGGGCGCGCGCGCTTTCGCTGTTGGGCCGCTCGGACGCGACATAGCTGACCAGCAGACAGAAGGCCCCGGCAATGAGCGAGGCCGCCAGCTTGGCGTTGAATTCGGTGATGGTCAGGAAGGCGGCCAGCGAGAAGAGGAATGACGCCACGCCCGCAGCTCCCGAGAGGAGCGCGTTGCTGATCCGTTGCGCCGTTCCTTGCTGCATGGTTGACGCTCGGGCGCGCCGCGGCGCCCGCCTTTCTTGCGTCGGCTGTTAAACATAGGGGGTTAAGAAAGCGTTGGGCGTTGCGCCGTTTCAGCCCGGTCGGCGGAGCACGAGGTAGAGGCTTCCGCCGCCGCCGTGACGGGGGTGGGCGCCGCGCACCGCCGCGATGTGACGGGCATGGCGCGAATGGGCCAGCCAGTCGTGAACCGCGGCGCGGATACGCCCGCGTTCGATCGGCGGTTCGCCCGAGCGGGCATGACCGGTGATCAGCAGAAGAACTCGGTCGCCCGCCGAAATCGCCCGTTCGAGGCCCTGGTCGATGGCCTGCCAGGCGCCGTCGAGATTATGCCCGTGAAGATCGAGGATCCGGTCAGGCTCAAGCGCACCCTTGGCGATCTTGCGGTCCCAACTCCCGTCGAGGGTAGACCCGGGCCGGGGTGGCCGCGGCGGAACAGCTTTGACGCGCGGCGGGGGGCCCTTCGTCAGCCGGGTCTGCTTCATGGGCGGCGGCGGTGTCGTCAGTTTCGGCGCGTCGGCGACCACCAGCGGCTCGCGCGAGAGTGGCCGGATGGTCGCGGTGACCTTGGCCCATAATTCGGCCTCGTCAGGGTCGAGCGCGCGCACGAGCGACCGTTCCTAACGGTACCAGGACCAGCGCCGTTCCACTCGCGGCCATCCCACCCGCGATACGCTCGGCGTCCGCCCCCGCCCCCCAGAAAGTGTCAACCCGGTTGGCGCCCTTGATCGCTCCTCCGGTATCCTGCGCGACCCACAGCCCGCTCGCCTCGGCCCGGTCGAGCGCAAGGTAGATCGGCGCGCCGAGCGGAACAAAGGCGGGATCGGCGGCAACGGTCGCGCGCGGCGTGACGGAGACATTGAGCGCGCCGAGCGGGCCGGGTCCGGTCACCTCCTTGAAGAAGACATAGCTCGCATTCTCGCGCATCAGCGCCTTGCCTTCAGCGGGGTTGGCGGCAATCCAGGCGACGATCCCCTGCATGCTTGCGCCCCCCGGGGGAAGCGCACCACGTTCGCGCAACAGGCGCCCGATCCCGGTATAGGCCTGGCCGTTCTGCCCGGCATAGCCGATCCGCATGACCGATCCGTCGGGGAGCCGCAGCCGTCCCGAGCCCTGGACCTCGACGAAGAACAAGGCGACCGGATCGGCCGCCCACGCCAGTTCAAGCCCGCGACCGGCGAGCGCTCCATCGTCGATCCCGGCGCGGGTGAAATAGGGTCCGCAAATGCCCGTCAGCGGATCGACTCGCCCGCGCCCTGGCGTGCCGTCGGGGCGGGTGCAGCGGACCAGGTCGGCCGGGAGCGCATAAATCGGCGTGTCGTAGCCCGGCGCCGGGGTGCGCGAAGCGGCGATCTCGGGCTCGTAATAACCCGTGGCAAACGCCTTGCCGTCGCCGACGCGGGCCCATTCGAAGCGCGTGCTGAAGAAGCTCGCCGCGCCATCGGCTGGAACGGTTAGCGCTTCGGCGCACAGCGCGGACCAGTCGGCAGCGGTCGTCAAGCCCGAGGCATCGCCTCGCTTGAGCAGCATCGGGCAGCTGGTGAGGAACGCACCCAGCGCGCGGCGCGCTGTAATTTCGTCGAGCGGTTGCGCCGCCTGGACGCTGACCCCGACGAGCAGCGCATTATTGGGGATCGGTTGTGGCAGCGGAATCGGGGTGGGCGCAGGTGCAGGTGGCGAGACGGGGCCGACCGGCGGGGTTCGCTGGACGCAGGCAGCGACGAGCAGGAGCGAGGCGAGGGCGAACCCCCGGAACGCGCTCACTCTTCCTCGTCTGTTTCGATCAGCAGCCAGTTGGGATCGCGTGACGACAGGTCGCGGCGGAAGGTCCAGCGGTCGCGAGTCTGGACCGCGTCCGACATCGACCCGGCCACCACCGCGCCCTCGGCATCGCGCGTGACCGCAGCGATGTCGGCCTCGAACCGCACGGTCAGTTCAGCAACGGCGCGGTTGACTTGAGCCTCGGCAATGACCGCTTGTTCTATCGCGACCAGACGGTTGTCGAGCGTCAGCCCGCCCGCCTTGCGCTCCTCGACCGCGGTTGCGAACGTGTCGAACACATGGTCGTCGACGTGCGCGCGAAATGCGTCGAGGTCGCCCTTCCAAAAGTTTTCGAGGACCAGCCGATAGGCCGCCTTGGCGCCTTCGAGAAAGCGCGCGACGTCGAAGCTGTTGTCCGCCGCCAGCAGCGCACGAACGCCGGGTCCAGCGGTCGGCAGATAGGCCATTCCAGCCGGATCGAGGCTCGCGCCCGGCTGCGCTGGCGCTTCGGCCGCGCGCTGTTCGATGCGTGCGTCGGGGTCGGCGGGCTTGAGGATCGGCTGCTCATGCCCGGTTCGCTCGCCGAGCACTGCGTACAGGCGCAGGCCGATGAACAGGGCGACAAGGGCGAGGATGACGATTGCGGTCACTATATTGTCCAGACTCGAGCGGCGGGTCGGTCCCGTTTCCCTAACATAAGCCACTTAACGCGCAGTTTCAAAGCCAGTGCCACGGCCAGTCCCTCATTGCACCCCAATTGGGCGACTGCTAGTCGCGCGGCGACCCTCGACGCGGACCTTTTCATTTCCGCCCAATCACATGAAGGACCGATGAAGATCATGGCCGACGAGCAGATGCCCGCCACCACGCCGCCTGCCCCCGATGGCGCTGACGACGCGCCCCAGGCCGCGACGATCGCGCAATATATCAAGGATTTGTCGGTCGAAAGCCCGAATGCACCGGCGGTCTTCCAATGGGGTGCGCAGCCGCAGCTCGACGTCCAGTTCAACATCGCGGTCAACAAGGTCGCCGACGAGGTTCATGAAGTCGTGCTCAAGATCGAGGTCTCGGCCAAATCGGAGCAGGGCACGCACTTCATGGTCGACCTGTCTTATGGCGGGGTATTCGCCTTCCGCAACCTGCCCGAGGAATCACTGCCGCCGTTCCTGCTCGTCGAGGCGCCGCGTCTGCTGTTCCCTTTCGCGCGCCAGATTGTTGCCGACGCGGTCCAGAACACCGGCTTCCCGCCGCTGCTGCTCGACCCGATCGATTTCGGCGCGGCCTATATGAGCCAGGTCGAAGCATCCAATGCCGGGAGCGAACCCAACGGTCATGCGCCGTCGGACGCGACGGTGTTCCAGACGACCGATCTCGGTCAGGCCTGACCCTTTGGCCGATGGCACGAAGGGCGGCGGCGCGAGCCTGATCAAGTCGACCGGGACGATCGGCGGACTGACTTTGGTCAGCCGCGTCGCGGGTTTCGCGCGCGAAATGCTGATGTCGCGGATCATGGGGGCGAGCGTCGCCGCCGACGCCTTCTTCGTTGCCTTCCGCCTGCCCAACACTTTTCGGCGCCTGTTCGGCGAAGGCGCCTTTTCGGCGGGCTTCGTGCCGTTGTTCAGCCAGCGCCTCCACGGCGAGGGCGGGGAGGCGGCGGCCAAGGATTTCTCCGAGCAGGTGCTTGCAGTATTCCTGCCGACGCTAGTGCTGTTCACGCTGGTGTTCGAGATCATCATGCCGGCGTTCGTCGCGGCGATTTCGGGTTATCAGGGCGAGAAACTCGCGCTCGCGACGTTTCTCACCCGAATTACCTTTCCCTATCTCGTCCTGATCAGCCTCGTGTCGCTGTTCTCGGGCATTCTCAATTCACTCGCCCGGTTCACTGCCGCCGCCTTTGCACCGGCCCTCCTCAACCTCGCCATGTTGTTAGCGCTAATCTTCGTTCGCGTCGGTGGCGAGGTCACCGCGACAGCCTTGTCGATCGCGGTGACGATCGGCGGTTTCATCCAGATCGCGCTCTTATGGGCCTCGGCAACGAAGGCGGGCATCTCACTCAAGCTGCGCCGCCCGCGCTACACGCCCGGTGTCCGCCAGTTCGTCCGCGTCGTGGTTCCAGCCACGCTGGGCGCGGGCGTTTATCAGATCAGCGCCTTCATCGACACCTTCTTCCTGACGCGCATCGGCACGGGGTCGATGAGCTATTTCAACTATGCCGACCGCTTGAACCAGCTCCCGCTGGGGGTGATTGGCGCCGCACTCGGCACTGCAATCCTTCCGCAGGTCAGCCGCCACGTCGGCGCTGGCGACCCCGCCAAGGCCGCGCGGGTCCAGGGGCAGGCCGCCGAGCTGGCAATGTTCCTGTGCCTGCCCGCGGCACTGGCCTTGTCGATAGCTGCCTATCCACTCGTGCTGGCGCTGTTTGCGGGAGGGAAATTTTCCGCGGGCGATGCGGCGATCACTGCGACCACACTCGCCCTGATCGTGCTTGGCCTTCCGGCTTATGTGCTGGTCAAGGTCCTCACTCCAGGCTTTTACGCGCGCCAGGATACCGCCACCCCGGTCAAGACCGCGATCATCGTGCTGGTCGCGAACGTCGTGCTCAACTTCGTCCTGATCCCCCCGTTCGGGATCGCCGGGCTCGCCGCCGCAATCGCGATCTGCTCGTGGCTCAATTGCGTCATGCTTTACGTCGTCCTTCACCGTCGCGGCCATTTCCGCATCGAGGGCTGGCTCGCCTCGCGCATCATCCGCCAGCTGGTTGCTGCGGCGGCAATGGCGGCGGCGCTGTGGGCGATCAAGACCGGGCTTGAGCCGTGGTTCGCCGGCTCGGTCGCCAAGCGCATGGCGGGCGTCGTCGCCATCGTCGGCGGCGGGATGCTGGTCTATTTCCCGCTCGTCTGGGTGCTCGGCGGGATCGACAAGGAAGAACTCATGCTGCTGCGCCGCCGCAAGAAGCCGATGGTCGAGGACGTCTCCAATGACGCCGCCTGATGTAGGTGCAGCGAAGCCGCCGATGCGCGTCGTCTCGGGCATTCAGCCGACCGGCGGGCTGCACCTCGGCAACCTGCTCGGCGCGATCCTGCGCTGGGTACGGATGCAGGACGAGGCCGAATGCCTGTTCTTCCTTGCCGACCTCCACGCGTTGACGGTCGATGTCGACCCGGCTGAGCTTCGCGCCAATGTCCGTGAAATGGCCGCCGCGCTGATCGCCAGCGGGATCGAACCCGACAAGTCGACCTTGTTCGCCCAGTCCGCCGTCCCCGCGCACCCCGAGCTTGCGTGGATGCTGATGTGCACCGCGCGCATGGGCTGGCTAAATCGGATGACGCAATTCAAGGACAAGTCGGGCAAGAATCGCGAAAGCTCGAGCGTCGGGCTGTTCACTTACCCAGTTCTTCAGGCCGCCGACGTGCTGGTCTATCGCGCGACCCATGTCCCCGTCGGCGAAGATCAGAAACAGCATATCGAGCTTGCCCGTGACATTGCGATGAAATTCAACAATGACTTCGACACCGAACTGTTCGTCGCCCCCGAGCCCTTCATCGGTGGGGGGACCGCTGCGCGCGTGATGAGCCTGCGTGACGGGTCGATGAAAATGTCCAAGTCGGACCCGTCCGAGGCGAGCCGGATCGCCTTGACCGACAGCGACGATCTGATCGCCCAAAAAATTCGCAAGGCCAAGACCGACCCGGAGCCGCTTCCGGACGATCCGAAATTGCTCGATGCTCGCCCCGAGGCAAAGAATCTGGTCGGCATCCTTGCCGCGCTCTCGGACGAATCGGTCGACGCGGTTCTTGCGCGATTCGCCGGGCAGGGCTTCGGCGCGTTCAAGCCCGCGCTCGCCGGCGCTGTCATTGCGACCATTGCCCCCATTCGCGCTCGGCTCGACGATCTGCGCCATGACCACGCGGCGATCGACGGCTTCCTTGCGCGTGGCGCCGAGCGCGCTCGCGAATTGGCCGCCCCGACGCTTGCCGCCGCTTATCGAGCGGTCGGGCTAAGTCACTGACACTCCGCCGCTTCTGCGGCTCGCTTCATCGACTATTCAGGCAAGGAAGCGTTATATCGTTCGCACAGAAGGCAATTTTCCCGAATCGAGGGGTGACCACTCATGCGTAAAATGAAACTTGCTGCCGTTGCGATGTTGGGTGCGGCGACCCTCGGCCTGTCGGGCTGCGAAACCGGATTCCCGGCCCAGGTGTCGCGATTCCAGATGATGCCAGCCCCGGCCGGGCAAAGCTTTTTCGTCGTGCCGATGGACCAGCGGCTTGCCGGCAGTCTCGAGTTCCAGCGTTTCGGCGCCTATGTCGCGCAGGCGATGCAGGCGCAGGGCTACTCCCCGGCGGCAACTCCGCAGGCGGCGACCCTGCTTGTCAACGTCGGCTATAATGTCGATCGCGGGACGACCGAATATCAGCAGGACCCCTTCTCGCGCAGCCGCTTCGGATATGGCGGCGGTTTCGGGTCCGGTTTCGGTTATGGCGGTTACTACGGTCGCCCCTATTATTTTCCGAGCTACGGCGGCTATCGAAGCCCGTTCTACTATGGCTGGGACGATCCCTTCTACTCGCCGTTCGACAGCGGCATCACCAGCTACACCGTTTACAAGAGCAATCTCGACCTCGACATCCGGCGCCATGCCGACAATCAGTCGGTGTTCGAGGGCCATGCAAAGGCCCGTTCCGAGAGCGACGATCTGAACCGCATCGTGCCGAACCTCGTCGAAGCGATGTTTACCGGTTTCCCGGGACGCAATGGCGAGACGGTCAGGATAACCGTCCCATCGGCGGCGCGTGCGGCCCGCCGCTACTAGCAGTTACGAGGCTGAAGTTCAGGCCCGTCGGGAGCAATCCCGGCGGGCCTTTTCTTGTGTGCCCCTCAGCCCTCGAGCTGGCGAGTGAGCAACCGTACCGCAGCGTCGATCTCGGGGTCGCTGGCGCGCAATTTCTCGATCTGCTTGACCGCATGGATTACCGTCGTGTGGTCGCGTCCGCCGAAGCGTCGGCCGATGTCGGGCAGCGATTTGGGCGTCAATTGCTTCGACAGATACATCGCCACCTGGCGCGGCCGGGCGACATCGCGCGCGCGCCGCGCCGAAGTCATCTCGGCCTTGCGAATGCGATAATGTTCGGCAACCTGGGTCTGGATCTCGTCGATCGAAATCCGCCGCTGATTGGCGCGCAGGACATTGGCCAGCACCTCCTCGACAAACGCAATATCGATCGTCCGCCCAGTCATGACGGCATAAGCAGCGATGCGGTTGAGCGCCCCTTCGAGTTCGCGGATCGAAGCGGTCAGGCGGCGGGCGAGAAATTCGATCACGGCACGCGCCATGATCACGCCCGGCAGGCTTTGCAGCTTGGCATCGATGATGTTGAGGCGAAGCTCATAATCGGCCGGGTTGATGTCGGCGACAAGCCCCCACGACAGGCGCGAAAGGATCCGCGGGGCAATTCCGTCGAGGTCCTGCGGCGCGCGATCCGAGGTAATCACCAGCCGCCGTCCGGCGGTGATGATCTCGTTCATCGTGTGGAAGAATTCTTCCTGGGTCGAATCCTTGCCGGCGATGAACTGAACGTCGTCGATCAGCAACAGGTCGGCCGAACGGAGCCGACCCTTGAAGCCGATCGTATCATTCTCGCGAATGGCGCGGACGAATTCGACCATGAATTTCTCGGCCGACATCGAAGCGACTTTCGCGCCCGGATGCGTCTCGAGAAATGCTTGGCCAATGGCATGCAACAAATGGGTCTTGCCGCGCCCAGTGCCGCCATGAATGAACAATGGATTGAAGGCGACCTTCGCGGCGCTCGCGAGGGTCCGGGCAGCGGTCGCCGCGACTTCATTGGCCTTGCCGACGATGAAGGTGTCGAAGCGGTAACGCGGATCGAAATTCGGCGCGTGGGGGTCGCGCGTCAGAGCGGGTTCGGGTGCCGCAGGGATATCCTCGAGGAGCAGCAACGGCGCCGGCTTGGGCGCATCGGCAGCGGCGGCGATTCGCACTTCGCGGACCAAGGGCAGCGTCGAGCGCCAGGCCAGGTTCAGCCGATCGCCAAAGTGGGAGCGCACCCAGTCCGCCATGAACTGGCTTGGCATGAGCAGCGCAAGTTCGCCCGACTCGGCATCGAACGGTCCAATCTCGGCGGGCTTCAGCCAGCCATCGAAGGTGCGCGCACCAAGATCACGGCGTAATCCCGCCCGAATCGAATCCCACGCAGCGTCAAGTGGGGCGGCAAGCGCGTCCGGGGCGCCACCGTCGACACATTCGAGACTCTCCCCGCCAAGCTGCACGAAACCGAGACCTCCGCCTATCATTTGCCGCAGGCACGAACCGGCCTTGCACCCGACCCGAGTCGCGGCGCTGGCCCTTTTGTTTCTGCAGTGCCCCCCGGCGCAGATTCACGCCCGGTGGTGGGGTTCTGCGAGCCTCGCGGTCCGGTTTCAAGAACGATATTTCACATGATTGAAATAAAGTCGCTTGACAGCAGAAAAGCCAAGCAAAGCTCAGGAAAAGCCGGATTACCGACAAAAAAAAGCATCAATGGCTGATATGTGCCGCGCGAATCGGTGGATTCATTGACTTATTTCCGTGGGCCAACCGAAACGGGCCGCCGGATCAAATCCAACGGCCCGATGGGATCCCGAAATTGTCCCGAATATGGACTTAGCCGAGCGCCGAAACTCGCTTGGTCAGACGCGAGAATTTGCGACTCGCGGTATTCTTGTGGATCACGCCGCGCGCGACTCCGCGCATCAGTTCGGGCTGGGCCTGCTTGAGCGCCGCCGAAGCCTCGTCCTTGTTGCCAGCGGCAAGCGCACCCTCGACCGCCTTGATGAAGGTCCGGATGCGGCTGACGCGAGCGCCATTCACTTCGGCGCGGGCGGCATTGCGACGGATGCGCTTCTTGGCTTGCGGCGTATTCGCCATGGATCGTCCTCGACTGGTTTCAGAAATGAAAAGGCGGCGCAAAACCGGTTAGGGCGCGCCGACGTGCCGCTCCCCTACTGGCGCGACGCAGATTCGTCAACTTATCGCTGGCACGCCGGGCAGAAGAAGGTCGATCGCCCACCCTGCACGATCCGCCTGACCCTGTCGCCACAACCGCACGGCTCCCCCGCACGACCATAAACGTCGAAGGTCTTGGAGAAATAGCCAAGCTCGCCGTCGGGAGCGGCAAAGTCGCGCAAGCTCGATCCGCCCGCGGCGATGGCCTCCTCGAGCACGGCGGGGATTGCCGCCGCCAACGCATCGAGCTTGCTCCGCGCAACCTTCCCCGCCGCCTTGCGCGGGTCGATTCGGGCCCGGAACAGTGCCTCGCAGACATAGATATTGCCGAGCCCGGCAACGATCCGCTGATCGAGCAGCAGCAGCTTGACCGCCGTTGTTCGCCCGGCAAAGCGCTCCTTGAACCATTTGCCGGACAAAGCCGCACCCAGCGGTTCGGGACCGATGGCAAGGAATGGCGGCCAATCGGCAATCGCTTCGGTTCGCAGCAGGTCGAGCGATCCGAAGCGGCGCGGATCGTTGAGCGCGAGCCGATGTCCGTCATCGGTCTCGATCACAAGATGGTCATGCTTGCCCAATTCGTCGGGATTGATTCGCCACCGGCCCGACATCCCCAGATGGAAAATCAACGTGTCGCCGCGATCGGTCTCGATCAGTCCATATTTGGCCCGCCGCCCGAGCGCCGTGACCCGCGCCCCGGTCAGCCGCTGCCCCAGATCCTGCGGTATCGCGCGCCGTAAATCGGCGCGGCGCGGTATCACGCTGGTGAGTCGTCGCCCCTCAAGCACCTTTCTCAGCCCGCGAACGGTGGTCTCGACTTCGGGCAGTTCGGGCATGCGCTCGCTATGGCGAAGCGCGGCGCCGCCCGCTAGAGCGCAACGCCATGAGCGAAACGGTCAATTTCGGCGAAGCCCTCGTGACCCCCGAGGAAAAGACCCGCCGCGTCGGCGGCGTATTCACCTCGGTCGCGCGCAATTATGACGTGATGAACGACCTCATGTCGGGGGGCATGCACCGGCTGTGGAAGGACCGCTTCGTCACCAAGGTGAAGCCGCGAACGGGCGAGCATATTCTCGACATGGCGGGCGGCACGGGCGACATTGCCTTTCGAATGGCCACGAAGGGCGCGCAGGTCACTGTCAGCGATATCAACCCCGACATGCTCGCCGTCGGCATGGAGCGCGCGGCCAAGCGCAAGATCGACGGGCTGATCTGGCAGCAGGAAAACGCCGAAACGCTCAGCTTTGCCGACGCCAGTTTCGACGCCTACACCATCGCCTTCGGTATCCGGAACGTCACCGACATCCCCGCCGCCCTGCGCGAGGCGCACCGCGTCCTTCGCTTCGGCGGGCGCTTCTTCTGCCTCGAATTCTCGACTACCGAATGGCCGGGGTTCGGCGAGGTTTACGAGAAATATGGCGACAAGCTGATCCCGCGAATCGGCAAGCTCGTCGCCAAGGATGAGGACAGCTATCGCTACCTAGTCGAATCGATCCGCAAATTCCCCAAAATGCCAGAGTTCGAGGGAATGATCGGCGCGGCAGGCTTCGCCGAAACCCGCGTCGAACCGATCCTCGGCGGATTGGTCGCGATCCACAGCGGCTGGAAGATTTGACCACTTCGGCGACGCATCTGTTCCGCCTCCTCAAATGGGGCCGAACGCTCGCCCGTCACGGCGCGCTGCAGGGGATCGAGCGCGATCCGCTTACCCCGACTGCGGTTCGCCAGCTCCTCCGGGTAGCGCGCTTCGGGCTTCGCCAGCCAGCCGAGCCCGATTACGCCGCCGCGCTCCAGGCAATCGGGCCCGCGGCAATCAAGCTCGGCCAGGCGCTCGCGACTCGCCCTGACCTGGTCGGCGAGGTCGCCGCGAAAAACCTTATCAAGCTGCAGGATTCGCTTCCTCCAGTCGCCTTCGCCGAAATCCGCAAGGCAATAGAACGCGGCTTGGAGGCGCCGATTGAGTCGCTGTTCCAGTCGATCGACGAAGTGCCTGTCGGCGCCGCCTCGATCGCGCAGGTCCACAAGGCGGTCACGACCGAGGGGCGCACCGTAGCCGTGAAGGTCCTGCGCCCTGGCATCGAGGAAGAATTCGCCCGCGCGCTCGAAACCTATGAATGGGCCGCAGCGCATGTCGAGCGATTGGGCGGCGAGGCCGAGCGGCTCCGCCCGCGCCTTGTCATCGCCCATTTCAAGCAATGGACCAGGCGCGAACTGGATCTTCAGCGCGAGGCGGCAAGCGCATCCGAACTCAAGGACAAGATGGTCGCCGAGCCCGACTTCTACGTCCCAGAGATCGACTGGAAGCGAAGCGCGCGGCGCGTCATGACGCTCGAGTGGATCGACGGGATCAAGCTGACGCGGCGCGACGATCTGGTTGCCGCCGGGCATGACCTGCCGAAGCTTGCCGCGACGCTCATCCGCGCCTTTCTTCGCCAGGCGGTGGTCGATGGTTTCTTCCACGCTGACCTTCATCAGGGCAATTTGTTCGCGCTGCCCGACGGCCGCCTCGCCGCGATCGATTTCGGAATCATGGGCCGCATCGACCGCCGCGCGCGAATGTGGCTCGCCGAGATTCTGTACGGCCTGATCACCGGCAATTATCAGCGCGTCGCCGAGATTCATTTCGAGGCGCAATATGTGCCCGCCCATCACAATGTCGCCGAATTCGCGACCGCGCTGCGGGCCGTCGGCGAACCGATCCGCGGGCTTCCGGTCAAGGAGATGAGCGTCGGGCGGATGCTCGAGGGGCTATTCTCGATCACCCGCGATTTCGACATGCAGACCCAGCCGCACCTGCTCCTTCTTCAAAAGACGATGGTGATGGAGGAAGGGGTTGCTACCGCGCTCGATCCCGACATCAACATGTGGGCAGCGGCCGAACCCTTTCTTCGGGAATGGGTGCGGGGCGAGCTTGGACCCGAGGTCTATGCGGCGGACACGATCGTCGACCTCGTCCGCACCGCCAAGCTGATCCCCGACCTGATCAAGCGGCTCGACGCTTATTATCCTGCTCCGGGCGCCGCGCCCCCGCCGCCGCCGCTTGCGGCAGTCGCGATCGTCGGCAGACCGCCGCTGCTCGGCTATACCGTGATTGCGCTGATCGCGGCCGCAGGAGGAGCGGCTACAGCGCTGTTCCTGCTGCATTAAATGGGCGCGATCGCGACCCGGTGGACATCACTGACTCGCAGTCATTCGCTGCTCATACTATCTCTGCTCGCGCTGGGGATAGTTGGCAGCATGGGGAGCGTCGCCGCCAGTTCGCTCACGCCCCGAAAGCGGGCCGTTGCCGGTCAGCAAACCGACGCCATGCTGTATAGTGCGATCATCGCCGACATGCGCGACGGAGGTGGCTATTATGAATCGGCCGCGATCGAGCTTCGGCGCGGCCATTATCCGTTGCGACCGTTCATTACCTTCCGTCTGCCAACGCTTGCCTGGCTTTCGACCGAACTCGGTAAACGGGCGCTGTCAATTGCGCAGTGGCTGCTCGCCATTGGCGTCCTTATCCTGTGGCGGCGCCAGCTGAAATTCATGCCGCTTGGGGTCACGGGGGCGGCGCTCATCCTGACCCTGCTTGGCCTGTCCGGATTGGTCGAGCCGTCGGTTGGGCTTTTCGCCGAAAGCTGGGCAGCGATGCTGCTTGCGGCAGCGATCGCGATTGATCGTCCGGGTACGCGGCTTCTCGCCCTCGCAGCAGGATTGGCCGCGTTGCTTTTTCGCGAACTCGCGTTGCCGGCAATTTTATCTTTCGGCCTTGTCGCGGGCCTCCAACGCCGATGGCGGGAGGCGGCGGGCTGGGGCCTCGTCATCACTATGTTCCTGATTGCTGTGTTTTTCCACGCCCGCGCGGTAGCTGCGGTGGTTATGGCGACCGATCTTGCCTCGCCCGGCTGGTCGAGCTTTGCTGGCCCCGGCTTCGCCATCAGCTGCATGGTGCTGGCCACGCCGCTCAGCCTGATGCCCGCCAAGCTCGGTGCAGCGGCGCTGGCGATGTCGCTCTTCGGCTGGCTATCGCTCGACGAGCTCTGGGCAATTGCCGCTTTAATGGTTCTAACCATCACGCTCGCGATGCTTGCCATCATGGCCCGGCCTGATACCTATTATTGGGCGTTGATGGCTGCGCCATTGTCGTTGACGGGGCTCGCCTTTGTCCCCGCAGCGCTTGGCGATCTTGCGCGATCACTCCGCGGCGTGTCAGTGCGAGTTCAATGAGCCGCATCCTGTTGATCGTTGGCGGAGGGATCGCCGCCTACAAGGCGAGCGAGCTGATCCGCCTATTCCGCAAGGCCGGGCATGAGGTGACCCCGGTGCTGACCGCAGGGGGGGCGCATTTCCTAACCCCGATGACCCTCGCCGCACTGGCCGAGAGCCCGGTTTACACTTCGCTGTGGGACCTCAAGGACGAGAGTGAGATGGGCCATATCCAGCTTTCGCGCGCTGCCGATGTCGTGCTGGTCTGCCCGGCCACTGCGGACCTGTTGGCCAAGATGGCGGCGGGGGTGGCAGACGACCTTGCCACGACCTTGCTGCTCGCGACCGACAAGCCGGTGGTGGTCGCACCGGCGATGAATGTCCGCATGTGGCTCCACCCCGCGACGCAGCGCAATGTCGCTCGACTCACGGCCGACGGGATCACCGTGATGGACCCCGACGACGGCGCCATGGCGTGCGGTGAATTTGGCCCGGGGCGCCTCCCCGACCCGGCCGCGATCATGGCGGCGACACTCAGATCCTCCCCTGCATTTGCAGGGGAGGGGGACCGTGCGCAGCATGGTGGAAGGGCACTCATCGCCAAGAGTCCCTCCACCCGCTTCGCTGGTCCCCCTCCCCTCGAAATCAACGGGAGGGATTTGACGGGAATGCATGTCCTCGTGACCGCAGGCCCAACCCACGAACCGATCGACCCGGTTCGAGTCATCGCCAATCGCTCCTCGGGCAAGCAGGGGTTCGCTATCGCCGCCGCCGCCGCGCAGGCCGGGGCGCGGGTGACTCTGATCGCCGGTCCGGTCGCCCTCCCCACCCCCGGTGGCGTTGCCCGGATCGACGTCGAGACCGCCGAGCAGATGGCGGAGGCGGTCGCGGCGGCGCTCCCCGCCGACGTTGCCATATTGGTCGCTGCAGTCGCAGACTGGAAGGTCGCCGCTTCGCCGGTCAAACTCAAGAAAGGCGACGGCCCGCCGACGCTCGCATTTGCCCCCAACCCCGACATCCTTGCCACCCTCGCCGCCTCCCCCGATCGCCCACGCCTGCTCATCGGCTTTGCGGCGGAAACCAACGACGTCGTCTTCAACGCCACCGAAAAACGCGTTCGCAAGGGAGCAGACTGGATCGTCGCCAACGACGTCTCGGGCGATGTGATGGGTGGCGCTCGCAACCAGGTGCAACTGGTCAGCGCGGAGGGAGTCGAGGACTGGGACGACGCCCCCAAGGAGGAAGTGGCCCGGCGCCTTGTCCAGCGAGTTGCAGCAGCATTGACGATTACGTCTCCCCGAGCTTGATCCGAGGCGGGTTTTTTTCTTGACCGCTTAGATGGCCCAGCCCCGATCAAGTCCGAGGTGGCGAACCCGAACACACCGGGCACTCGGGATCGGGAGGCAGGCGCATCGTCCGCCAATCGAGGCTCTTGCCGTCGAACAGGAACAGCTTGCCCGCCGCCTCCTCGCCAATCCCGACGATCGCGCGGATCGCCACCAGCGCGGCGAAATTGCCGATCGTGCCGGTGAGTGCGCCGAGCACCCCATTCTCTGCGCAGGTGTCGCAATCCTCCGCATCGAACGCGTCCCCGACGAAGCAGCGGTAGCAGGGCGCGCCGGCAAGGTGGCCGCGAAACAGCCCGACCTGCCCCGAGAACATCGCCGCCGCGCCGCTGACCAGGGGAGTGCCGAGCGCAACGCAGGCATCGGATACCGCCAGCCGGGTCGCGAAATTGTCGCAGCCGTCGAGGACGAGGTCGTACCCGGCGAGCAATTCGCGTGCGTTCGCGGCGGTGATCCGGGCTGCAATCGGCGTTGCTTCGATATCAGGATTTAGCGCGGCAATGAACGCACATGCGGTGGCGGCCTTGCCCTGCCCGATCTGCTCATCGCGGAAGATTGACTGGCGCTGAAGATTGGATCGGTCGATGACATCATCGTCGATGATCGTCATCCGCCCGATCCCCCCGCCGGCCAGCGCCGGGATCACCGCGCTGCCGATCCCGCCCGCGCCGATCACCGCGACCCGTGCCGCCTTGAGCTTGTGTTGCCCCACCCCGCCGACCTCGCGCAGGACGATGTGGCGCGCGTAGCGGTCGAGTTCGCGATCGGACAGGGTCATCGCCCCGTGCTGCCGAAGCCTCCAAGGCCACGGTCGGTGTTGTCGAGGCTGGCCACCTCGTCGAACGCCGCCCTGGTCACCACGGCTGGCACCAGTTGCGCGATCCGCTCGCCGCGGCGGATGGCGAAGGATTCGGAGCCGAGGTTGGCGAGGATGATTTTCACCTCGCCGCGATAATCCTCGTCGATCGTCCCCGGGGTATTGAGGCAGGTGATGCCATGCTTGAGCGCAAGCCCAGAGCGCGGACGGACTTGGACCTCATGGCCCGGCGGAATGGCGATCGCAAAGCCCGTCGCGACCGCGTGGCGCTGGCCCGGTGCAAGGACCAGTTCCTCGGCGGCGACGATGTCCATCCCGGCTGCGCCAGCGGTGGCGTAGGTGGGCAGTGGCAGGCCCTCGCCGTGCGGCAAGCGGGTGATCGCGATGCGGATCATTTCGCGGCAGCCTTCTTCTTGGGTGCCGCCTTCTTCGCCGGAGCCTTCTTCCTGGCGACCTTCTTCTTGCCCTTGGGTGGCCCCTTGGCGAATTTCTCGTCGATCAGGACCACGCCGTCGTCGAGGGTTACCGCCTTGGGATCGGCCGATTTGGGCAGCGTTGCGTGGGTCTCGCCGTCGGTGACATAGGCCCCGAAGCGCCCCTCCATCACCTTGAGCTCCTTGCCACTGACCGGATGAACCCCAAGCACCGCCAGCGGTTCACGCCCGCCGGTCCGCCGCCCGCCAGCCGCTGCATCGGCCAGCTTTGCGACCGCCGCATTCATGCCCGTTTCGAACACTTCGGCGGTCGATGTCAGCCGGGCATATTTGCCGTCATGGACCAGATATGGCCCATAACGCCCGATTGAGGCTGAGATCATCGCTCCCGTCTCGGGATGCGCCCCGACCTCGCGCGGAAGGCTCATCAACTGCTCGGCAGTTTCGAGGGTCAGGCCCTCCATCGGCACATCCTTGGGGATTGAGGCTCGCTTCGCCTCCTTGCCTTCGCCGCGCTCCAGATAGGGTCCGAAGCGCCCGCACTTGAGCGTAATGCCGTTGCCGATTTCCTTGGGCCCCTCGCTTGGCGCGGAGTCTCCGCCCTGCCCGAACTGACGCGTATATTTGCATCCGGGGTAGTTGGAGCAGGCGACGAATGCTCCGAACTTGCCGCCGCGAAGCCCGAGCCGCCCTGTGCCGCACAGCGGGCAAAGGCGCGGATCGGAGCCGTCCCCCGCATCGGGAAAGAGGAAGGGCGCAAGGAACTCGTCGAGCGCGGCGGTCACCTCGCTCGGCTTCTGCTCCATGACTTCGCCCGCCTTGGGCTTGAAATCCTTCCAGAATTCCGCGAGCAAATCCTGCCAGCCGGTGCGCCCGCCGGACACATCGTCGAGCCCTTCCTCAAGCTGCGCGGTGTAGTCGTAATTCACATAGCGTTCGAAGAATCGCTCGAGGAAGGCGGTGACGAGACGGCCGCTTTCCTCGGGGTAAAAGCGCTGTTTCTCGAGCTTCACATACTCCCGGTCCTTGAGCGTCTGGAGCGTCGCGGCATAGGTTGAGGGGCGGCCGATGCCGAGCTCTTCGAGACGCTTGACGAGGCTCGCTTCGGAAAAGCGCGGCGGCGGCTGGGTGAAGCTTTGGACCGAATCGACCGACAGCTTGGCCGGGGCATCGCCCGACTTGAGCAGGGGCATTTTAGCGCCGTCCTCGTCCTCACCCTTTTCATCTCTACCTTCTTCATAAAGCGCGAGATATCCGGGGAAGAGCGTGACCTGACCAGTGGCCCGCAGCGTGGCCCGACCGGCCCCGTCGGACAGCTCGACCGTCGTCCGCTCAAGCCTCGCCGACGCCATTTGGCTGGCCAGTGCGCGGTTGAAAATCAGGCCATAAAGCCGCGCATGATCGCCGCTCCCGCCCGCCTGCCGCTTGAAGTCGGTCGGGCGGATCGCTTCATGCGCCTCCTGCGCATTCTTGGCCTTTGCGGTGTACATCCGCGGCTTGTCGGGGACGTAGCCGGCATCATAGCGATCGGCGATCGCGCGGCGCGCGGCGGAGATCGCCTCGCCATCCATCTGTACCCCGTCGGTGCGCATGTAGGTGATCAGCCCGTCCTCGTAGAGCGACTGGGCGAGGCGCATCGTGTGGCTCGCCGCAAAGCCCAGCTTGCGCGCGGCCTCCTGCTGCAGGGTCGAGGTGGTGAAGGGCGGCGGGGGGTTGCGGGTGAAGGGCTTGGTCTCGACCGACTGGACGGTAAAGTGGCCCGCTTCGACGACCGCTTTCGCGGCGTCGGCGCTGCCCTTGTCGCCGATTGTCAGCCGGTCGATCTTCTTCCCGTCGAGCCCGACCAGCC
The DNA here is from genome assembly GCA_039919075.1 of Sphingomicrobium sp. Classification (GTDB taxonomy): domain Bacteria; phylum Pseudomonadota; class Alphaproteobacteria; order Sphingomonadales; family Sphingomonadaceae; genus Sphingomicrobium. Next base: position 32,413 of record JBDSGJ010000056.1, on the reverse strand, counting down.
GCGCAGTAAACGGGGTCGCGTCGCTTTCGAAGATGGCACTTAGCGACCAATATTCCTGCGGTTTGAACAGCTCGATCTCGCGCTCACGGTCGACGATGATGCGTAGCGCCACCGACTGGACACGACCCGCCGACTTGGCGCCCGGCAGCTTGCGCCACAGGATCGGCGACAGCGTAAAACCGACCAGATAATCGAGCGCGCGGCGTGCGCGGTAGGCGTCGATGAGGTCTTCATCGAGCTGGCGCGGCGCCTTCATCGCGGCGGTCACCGCATTCTTGGTGATGGCGTTGAAAGTCACCCGCTGGACGTCGGCGGGCAGCGCCTTCTTCTTGCGAAGCACCTCCTGCACATGCCAGCTGATCGCCTCACCCTCGCGGTCGGGATCGGTCGCGAGGATCAGCGTGTCGGCGCCCTTGGCGGCGTCGGTGATTGCCTTGAGTTGCTTGGCCTTATCCGGATAGCTCTCCCACTCCATCGCAAAGCCATTGTCGGGGTCGACCGAGCCATCCTTGGGCGGCAGGTCGCGGACATGGCCGTAGGAGGCGAGCACCTTGTGGCCCGGCCCAAGGTAGGATTCGATAGTCTTGGCCTTGGCGGGCGATTCGACGACGACGAGTTTCAAGGGACGATTTTCCTTACGTACGTATACGCGCGATGGTGACGGGGTCGATTTGCCCCCGTCAAGCGGTCAGGCGTCAAGCGGTCAAGCTGACCTTGCCCCCGGCGTGGCGCTCGAGCCGACCCGCGAGGTCATATTCGAGCAGGACCAGCTGGACCGTCCCGCTGGGCAGGCCCGACAGGCGAACAATCTCGTCGACCGGGACGGCCGAGGGGCCGAGCAACTCCTCGATCAGCGCTCGCTCGTCGTTGCCAGCATCGAGTGGTGCGGGTTCGAACGGCGGCTGCGGCGGCGCGGCGACGCGGGCGATGGTCGCGGCGAAGGGACGGATCGCCTCGATCACGTCGGCCGCGTTCTGGATCAGCGTTGCCCCGTCGCGGATCAGTCCGTTGCAGCCCTGCGCGCGCGGATCGAGCGGCGAGCCGGGGACGGCCATGACCTCGCGCCCGGCTTCGGTCGCGAGGCGGGCGGTAATCAGCGAACCCGACTTGGGCGCCGCCTCGACCACGACGGTCCCGAGCGCCATCCCGGCGATGATGCGATTGCGGTAGGGAAAATGGCGTGCACGGGGCTCGGTACCGGGGGGCATTTCGGCAATCAGTAGTCCGCGTTCGGCGATTGCGCGCTGGCGGTCGGCATTCTCGGGGGGGTAGGCGATGTCGAGTCCACCGGCGATGACAGCGATGGTGCCTGTTTCCAGCGACCCGTCGTGCGCGGCGGTGTCGATCCCGCGCGCCAGGCCCGAGACGGTGATCACGTCCTGCTGGCCCAGATCATAAGCCAGCCCGCGCGAGAAGCGGCACGCCGCCGCCGACGCATTACGCGCGCCCACGATCGCAGCGGCCTCACGGTCGAGCAAGGAGCGGTCGCCTTTGACCGTGAGGATCGGCGGGGCGTTGTCGAGTTCGGCGAGGAGGCGCGGGTAAAGGCCCTGCCCGAGCAGGAGATAGTGCCCGCCCATCTTTTCGATCGCCGCGATCTCGCGCTCGGCCTCGGCGGCGGGGACGACGCGCGGTGCAGCTCCACCGCCTCGCCGCGCGAGATCGGGTAGTGCATGGATTGCGGCCGCGGCGCTGCCGAAACGGCTCATCAGGTGACGATAGCTGACCGGCCCGATGCTCGGGCTGCGGATCAGGCGGAGGCGGTCGAGGAGGTCCTTCATCCCGGCTGCCCGACCCGCGGCTCGCTTCCGGATCGCAACCGCGCGATATTATCGCGGTGTTTCCAGATCACGAGCACCGCGAAGCCGAGCAGCATCGGGAGCAAATCCTTATGGGCGAAGGCCACGGCGCTGACCGGCGCGCTCGTCGCGGCGGCCATTCCGGCGACCGAGGAGATACGCAGCACGAGCAGCAATCCAATCCAGATCAGCGCATAGACCAGTGCGCCCTGCCACATCAGCGGCACGAGGATGCCGAGGAGGGTCGCCACCCCCTTTCCGCCCTTGAAGCGCAGCCAAACGGGATAGAGGTGGCCGACTAGCGCGCCGGTCGCGGCATAAGGAAGGACCCCTCGGCCGAGCAGGGCGGCTGCGAGGAGGATGGCAACCGCCCCCTTGGCGGCATCGAGCAACAAGGTCAGCGCGGCAAGCTTCTTCGACCCGGTGCGAAGGACGTTGGTTGCGCCGATATTGCCCGAGCCGATGGCGCGGATGTCGCCCTTGCCGGCGAGGCGGGTGACGATCAGCCCGAACGGGATCGAACCGAGCAGGTAGCCAAGCGCCAACGCTAAAAATGTGTCCCCTGCCATGCGCTGGACTGGTAGCACAGGGCGAACGGGGGGCAACCGTCGATCGCCGGACCTCGTGCTTTCACGGGGTAGGTTTGGCACTATCCGGCTCGCCGTCATCCCGGGCTTGATCCGGGACCCACCTGCCTTGCTCAAGTAGCTCGAAGATAGGTTGGTCCCGGGTCAAGCCCGGGATGACGAGTATGTTGCGTGCCCTCGCTCACCGCGCCAGAGCGTGAATATGGACGCATCAGCCCCAATTCTGTTCTTCGACTCCGGCGTTGGGGGTCTGTCCGTTCTCGCCCCGACCCGCGCGCTCCTGCCGACCGCTCCGATCGTCTATGTCGCCGACAGTGCCGCCTTCCCCTATGGCACGCGCTCCGAGGCCGAGATTGCGGCACGGGTGCCAGCGCTCCTCGGGCGGCTGGTCGAGCGGTTCCGGCCGCGGCTCGCGGTCATCGCCTGCAACACCGCCTCGACCATCGCACTCGACCATGTCCGTGCCGCGCTCGACCTGCCGGTGGTCGGTACGGTGCCCGCGATCAAGCCCGCCGCCGAACTATCGCGCAGCCGGGTCATCGGCGTGCTCGGCACCGACGCCACGGTGCGCCAACCCTATGTCGACGATCTGGCCAGTCGCTTCGCCCCCGATTGTATCGTGCTTCGCCATGGCTCCGCCGAGCTGGTCGCGTTGGCGGAGGCGAAGTTGGCCGGCGCATCTATCGATTCCCAGTTGGTTCGCGCTGCAGTCGCGCCGCTGCTCGCCGAGCCCGAAGCCGAGCAAATGGACACGCTGGTGCTGGCCTGCACGCATTTCCCGCTGCTCGCCGCCGAACTTGGCGAGGCCCTTCCAGGGGTGGCACTGGTTGACGGCGGGCCCGGGATTGCCCGGCGCATTGCCCACCTCACGCGCGGCCAGCCGTGGCCCGATGCCACACCTCCAGGCCGCGCCGCTTTCACGGGCGGTCCACCCGCCCCCACCTTGGCCACCGCGATACGCCGCTTCGGCCTGAATTCGGTCCTTGCCTATTAGGCCTCTGGCAAAGCGCGACGACCGGCGGTAAGGGGCGACTTCAACCGTGGGGCCGGGACCGGCGATGGACTATAGCAGCATCTTCCAGGCGGCGATCGACCGCCTTCACGACGAGGGCCGCTATCGCGTCTTCATCGACGTGCTTCGCAACAAGGGTTCCTTTCCCAACGCGCGCTGCTTTGCCGGGCATAATGGGCCAAAGCCGATCACCGTGTGGTGTTCGAACGACTATCTCGGGATGGGCCAGCATCCGGCGGTCATCTCGGCGATGGAAGAGGCACTGCACGATGTCGGCGCAGGCTCGGGCGGCACGCGCAACATCGGCGGTAATACCCATTATCATGTCGATCTAGAGGGCGAGCTTGCCGATTTGCACGGCAAGGAAAGCGCACTGCTGTTCACCTCGGGCTATGTCTCGAACGAGGCGACGCTCGCCACGCTCGGGAAGTTGCTCCCGGGCTGCGTGATCTTTTCCGATGAATTGAATCATGCGTCCATGATTGCTGGCATCCGCAATTCAGGCTGCGAAAAGCGGGTGTTCCGCCACAATGATCTCGACCATCTTGAGCAGTTGCTGCGCGAGGAGGACCCGGAGACGCCCAAGCTGATCGCGTTCGAGAGCGTTTATTCGATGGACGGTGACATCGCCCCGATCGTCGCGATCTGCGACCTCGCCGACAGCTATGGCGCGCTGACCTATCTCGACGAGGTCCACGCGGTCGGCATGTACGGCGCGCACGGCGGCGGCATTTCCGAGCGCGAGGCGGTTGCTGACCGGGTCACGATCATCGAGGGCACGCTAGGCAAGGCATTCGGGGTGATGGGCGGCTACATTACCGCGGACAAGACAATCATCGACTGCATTCGCAGCTATGCCCCAGGGTTCATCTTTACCACCAGCCTGTCGCCAGTGCTGGTCGCGGGCGCGCTCGCCTCGGTGCGCCACCTCAAGCAGTCGGGCGAGGAGCGCGCGGCTCAGCAGGCGGGAGCGGCAAGCCTCAAGCTGAAGCTCGCGGAGCGTGGCCTGCCCGTCATGGACAGCGTCACGCACATCGTCCCGGTGATGGTCGGCTGCGCGGTCAAGGCCAAACGCATCAGTGACATCTTGCTCGCTGAATACGGCCTTTACGTCCAGCCGATCAACTACCCGACCGTCCCGCGCGGCACCGAGCGGCTGCGCTTCACGCCGGGCCCGGTTCACAGCGAGGCGATGATCGACGAATTGATCGGCGCCCTTGAGGAAGTGTGGAGCCGGCTCGAACTGGAAAAGCGCCGGGCCGCCTGAAGGCTGGCGAATCCCGCGCGGCTGGCCTAGGGGCGTGGCCATGCGCATTGCCCTTTCCGCCGACCATGCTGGGTTCGAACTCAAGGATGCCCTTGCGGCATGGCTCGGCGAGGCTGGGCACGACCTGCTCGACCTCGGCACGCACAGTACCGCAAGTGTCGATTATCCCGATTATGGCGCGCGTCTCGCCCGCGCGCTGGCCGAAGGCAAGGCCGAACGTGGCATTGCCGTATGCGGCTCGGGGATCGGCATCGCCATCGCTGCCAACCGCAATCCGGCTTGCCGCTGTGCGCAGGTCAATGAGCCGGTCTCGGCGGCTTTCTCCCGATCGCACAACGACGCCAACGCCATTGCACTTGGCGCCAGGCTGATCGGAATCGAGATGGCGAAGGCGTGCGTCACCGCTTTCCTCACCACCGACTTCGAAGGCGGCCGACACCAGAACCGAGTCGATATGCTGTCCCACCCCGAGCAGGAGCCCGCCTGATGGCCACCGCCGCAAATTTGAACGACGTCCAGCCCGACGGCTTCTTCACCCGCACCGTCCGGCAGACCGACCCGTCCGTGGCCGATGCAATCGCCGCCGAGCTCGACCGCGAGCAGACGCAGATCGAGCTGATCGCGTCGGAGAATATCGTTTCGCAAGCCGTGCTCGAGGCGCAGGGATCGGTGTTCACGAACAAATATGCCGAAGGCTATCCGGGCCGGCGCTATTATCAAGGCTGCCACCCGTCGGATCTCGTCGAACAATTGGCGATCGACCGGGCGAAGCAGTTGTTCGGCTGTGGCTTCGTCAACGTGCAGCCGCACTCTGGCGCACAGGCCAATGGCGCGGTGATGCTGGCGCTTACAAAGCCCGGCGATACGATCCTTGGAATGAGCCTCGACGCTGGTGGCCATCTCACCCATGGCGCCAAGCCGGCTCAGTCGGGAAAATGGTTCAATGCCATTCAGTATGGGGTGCGCGCCGACGATCATCTCGTCGATTTCGATCAGGTGGAAGCGCTCGCCAAGGAGCATCGCCCGAAGCTGATCATTGCCGGCGGCTCGGCCTATCCGCGCCACCTCGATTTCGCTCGCTTCCGTGCGATTGCCGACGAGGTCGGAGCGATCCTGATGGGCGATATGGCGCACTTTGCCGGGCTGGTCGCAGCGAGCGAACACCCCACCCCGTTCGGCCATGCGCACGTCGTCACCACGACGACGCACAAGACGCTGCGCGGGCCGCGCGGCGGGATGGTTCTTACTGATGACGAAGCCATTGCGAAGAAAATCAATTCCGCCGTTTTCCCTGGCCTCCAGGGCGGGCCGCTGATGCACGTCATTGCGGCCAAGGCGGTGGCTTTCGGGGAGGCGCTTGAGCCCGGGTTCAAGACCTATGCAAAGGCGGTAATCCGCAATGCCCAGACACTCGCCAACCGCCTGAAGGAGCGCGGCGCCGACCTCGTCGCGGGTGGGACGGATACGCATCTTGCGCTGGTCGATTTGCGGCCGCTCGGCATCACCGGCAAGGACGCCGACGAAGCGCTCGAGCGCGCCGGGATAACCTGCAACAAGAATGGCGTGCCGTTCGACCCGCTCCCCCCGATGCACACCAGCGGCATCCGCGTTGGATCGCCGGCAGGGACGACGCGCGGGTTCGGCGAGGCCGAATTCCGCGACATCGCCGACATGGTCGCCGACGTGCTCGAAGGGGTGAAGGCGGGGGATCGCGCGGTTGAGGTGGCCGTCAATGTGCGCGTCCGTGCCCTGTGCGCTCGCTTCCCAATCTATCAAGGCTGAGTCTTGCGCTGCCCATTTTGCGCCCACGACGACAGCCAGGTTAAGGATAGTCGCTCGTCGGAAGACGGGGCAGCGATCCGGCGGCGGCGGCAGTGCGAAGGGTGCGGAGCGCGCTTCACCACCTTCGAACGGGTGCAGTTGCGCGATCTCACCGTGGTCAAGAAGGACGGCAAGCGGCAGCCGTTCGACCGGCGCAAGCTGGAGCGCTCGATCGAACTGGCCTGCCGCAAGCGCGACATTGCCGCCGAGCGGATCGACCGACTGATCTCGGGTATTCAGCGCCAGCTGGAAACGCAGGGCGACGATGTGTCGGTCGATCGGATCGGCGAGGCGGTCATGGCGGGGCTCAAGGCGCTCGACCATGTCGCGTACATCAGATTTGCGAGTGTTTACAAGGATTTCAGCGAACCGCAGGATTTCGCGGAAATTGTCGAAAGTGTTGAAGGGGCGCCGTCGATCGACCCCAAAGACGATCGCCTGCTCTGACCGTGGGAGGCCCCCTTCCCCCGCTCATCATCCTCGTCCGCCCCCAGCTTGGCCAGAACATCGGCAAGGCAGCGCGGGCGATGCTCAACTTTGGGCTCACCGAAATGCGCCTTGTTGCTCCGCGCGACGGGTGGCCTAACCCCGATGCCGGACCGGCGGCGAGCGGGGCGAATATCGTGCTCGAGCAGGCCGCGGTGTTCGACACGGTGGCCGAGGCGATCGCCGACTGTTCGACGGTGTTTGCGTCGACTGTGCGTCGGCGCGACTTGATCATGCCGGTCATCGGCCCTGAGGAGATGGCGACCGCTATCCACTCTACACCTGGGCGCGCCGCAATCCTGTTCGGGCCCGAGCGGTCGGGGCTGGCGAGCGAGGATGTCTCGCTGGCGACGTCTATCGTGACCGTTCCGATCAATCCCGAGTTCGGCTCGCTCAACCTCGCGCAGGCGGTGATCCTCCTCACCTATGAATGGTCGAAGGGGCAGTCGCTTGCCCAACCGCCAGCCAGGGACATCGAGCCCCCCGCCCCGCAGGCCGAGCTGGAAGGACTGATCGAGCATCTCGACGCCGACCTGCTCGCGGCGGGCTATTTCCATCCGCCCGAGCGGATTACCGTCACCCGCCACATGATCCGCACTGTCATGTCCAAGGCGCGCTGGTCGAGCCGCGAAGTGAAGGCGGTGCGCGGGATGGTGCGCACGCTGGTCAAACCGCGCCCTCGCTGATTGCAACGTCAGGGCTCCTCATCTTGACGGCGACGCCGCACAGCTACATGAGCAGTGTCTTCTTCCGTGCGACTTGGTGGTCGGTCTAGGTCAAGTGGACTGGGTAGGATCGGAGGGGCCGGTGCTGATGTTGTTGTCGTTCATGGCGATGAGGCTGGATACCCAGGCCGCCCCGCCTGCGCGCCTGGAGCCCAAGGACCGGCCGCTCTGTCGACGAGAGACGGAGACCGGGTCAAACATCACGTTTCGCGTGTGCCACACAAAGGCCGATTGGGCGCTGATCGACCAGCGGAACGGCGAGGGCGTAAGTGATTATCAGCGCGAATTCAGCAAGGGCCGCGGCGTTTCGATCGAACAAACCCAGCCCGGCGGACACAAGCCCTGACGTGCAGGGTCGCTGAACGACGGCGGGATTCTGCGTAAATTACCAAATTGGCCAAGGCGCCATTGAGGTTACGCGTCGACGTCCGAAAACAGAGCGCTAGGTAGTTGAAACCTTGACCTTGCGGCCCCCATCGCCTAGGCGCGCCGTTCGCAATCGACCTCACACTCCGGTGAAGTGATGGTCCTGCCGGTCAATAGGGCCGGCGGCGCGATCCGGGCATTGACGATAACAGCCGATTGGAATTCAAGAATGTCGAAGCGTTCAAGCGCCAAGTATAAACTCGATCGCCGGATGGGCGAAAATGTCTTCGGTCGCCCGAAGTCGCCCGTCAACAAGCGCGAATATGGCCCCGGCCAGCACGGCCAGCGCCGCAAGTCGAAGGTCTCCGACTTCGGCATCCAGCTGCGCGCCAAGCAGAAGCTCAAGGGCTATTATGGCGACGTCACCGAGAAACAGTTCCGCCAGACTTTCCAGCAGGCTGAGCGCATGAAGGGCGACGCCAGCCAGAACCTGATCGGCCTGCTCGAGCGGCGCCTCGACATGATCGTCTATCGCGCCAAGTTCGCACCGACGATCTGGTCCGCGCGCCAGATGGTCAGCCACGGCCACATCCGCGTCAACGGCATCAAGTGCAACATCGCCTCGCGCCGCTGCGACGTGAATGACGTCATCGAGCTTGGCCCCAAGGCCAAGGAGATGGCGCTGGTCATGGAAGCACAGCAGCTCGCCGAGCGCGACATCCCCGATTATGTCGTTCCCGACGGCACCGCGAAGATCACCTTCACGCGGGTCCCGAAGCTCGACGAGGTACCTTACCCGGTGAAGATGGAGCCGAACCTGGTCGTCGAATTCTATTCGCGCTGATCGGTTTCCCGTCGCATCCGACGAATGAAGGGCGGTCCTCCGGGGCCGCCCTTTTTCGTTGGGTTAATGGCCGATCGTCCGTTCGAGCGGCTCGCCGATCTTGGTGAGCACCTCGACCCGCGCGCCGCTGTCGTCGAGCTGATGCTCCAAATCCTTATATTCGACGAACTCGACCGGGGTTCCGGCGGTGCTCAAGGCCGCCGCCATACGCTGCGAGTGGGCGACCCGGACATTGCCGTCGAGATCGCCGTGAACGAGCAGCACCGGTGCCTTGATGCTGGCGGCGTGTTGAAGTGGCGACCCGTCGACCAGGTTGCTTCCCTTGCCGATAAACTCCTTAGTCAGGGCCTCGCTGGTAAAGCCCTCGGCATCGCGACGAAGTGCCGACAGGTCGGTCACCGGCGCGATCGCGACGACCGCCTTATAGCGGCTGGGCTCGAGCGCGGCCGACTGGAGTGCGGCATAACCGCCGTATGACCAGCCGACAATCGCCACCCGGTTGGGATTTGCGATTCCCTGGGCCCCGAGATATTTCGCTGAATCACGAATGTCGCCCATGGCCGTGCGCCAGTCGCGAAAGGCATTATCGCCGAGGAACTGATCCCCATAGCCCGATGAGCCGCGATAATTGGGCTGGATCACGACATAGCCGCGCGCCGCGAGATATTGCGTGAGCCAGTCGAAGCCCCACTCGTCGCGAGCGCTCGGCCCACCGTGTGGCAGGACCACCGCCGGGCGGTTGCGCGGGCTGGCGCCGAGATAGGTCAGATACGCCGGAATGGTTGCGCCATCGGCGGCGGTGAAGCTGATCGCTCGCACCGGTGCCAGCGTCTTGCCCTCCAGGTCGAGACGGTTGAGCAAGACTGCGTGCATCTGGCGCGTCGCACGATCGAGCAGATAATAGATGCCGGCGTCCGTGTCCGAGGAGGCGTGGACCAGCAATTTGGTCCCATCGCGCGAGGCTCCCGCGAAATCGATCAGCGGGCCCCCCGACAGGGCCTTGCCGAGCGAGATCGCCAACGCCTTGTAGCGCGGGTCGAAATATTCGATGCGCGGCCGATCGTCGGTGAAGCGATAGCCGATCACGGGCTGGGATCGGCTGATCCGCACGATCCCGTCGATATCGACCTTGTCGTTGCGCGCGACCAGCGCGGTCGTCGCGCTACCGTCCAGCTTCATCGTGTAGAGCGCGTCGCGACCGTCGGTCTTGCGCAGGAAATAGAGCGCGTCGCTCGCCTGATCGACGGCAAGTGGGTAAATGCCTTCGCCCGATTGCGAGTTATATTCGCCAAGCGGCTGCCAGTCTTTCTGACCTACTTTGCGAAAACGATAGCGGGTGACGCCTGTTAGCAAGCCGCTGAGCCGGGACGTAACATCGATGCCGATGATCCGCACCACCCCGCGACCGTCGGTCATAAACATGGACGTATCGGGGCGGGGTGATTCCACCACGCTGCTACGCATGGTGGTCAGGTCGAACCGATCCACCCCGAGGCCACCGGCCGACTCGACCGTCAGTCGCGACCCAAGTTCGGCCGCCTGGGCGGTATGATTTCGCGCCATCAACAAGGCACCGCCTTGGTCCTCTGGCAGCAGGTCCAGAACTTCACCATCATTCTGATGGATGCCGATATCGTAATAGGTTTGGCCGACGCCAAGCGATTTCAGCTGCGGCTTGACGATATTGATGGCAATCATCCGCTGGAACGCGGCGATCACACTCTCGACATGGGCGTTGCCGCTGAAGCTGCAAAATATCCATGCCTCGGTGGCGAACTCGCACCAGCGTAGCGCCTCTGGCTTGCCGCTTGTTTGGGTGATTATCCGTTCGGAATTGGTCTTGAGGTCGAGGACTTTCAGTACCGTCGTGCCTGCCCCGGATGCCGACAGATAGAGCAGCTTGTCGCCATCGGGAGAGAGGTCGGCGGCAACGGCGGTCGGGCGATTGCCGAACAGTCGGGCCGCGTCGACAATCGGCATCGGCCCCGCACCACTGCCCGGCGTCAAGGCTGGAGCAGCCTGGCCAAGCGCCGCGCTCGACAACAAAAATCCCAACAAAGCGACATTCTTAAGCATTACCCACCCCCATGTTCGGCACGCCCATTCATGACGTAGATCAACACAATTGCAACCGCCCCCTTGGCGGGTTGGGCGATCCTGCGTAGTCCCCCGCAATGAGCTTTTCACCCCTCCCCGAATGGGCGCCGCACGAGGCGCTGTGGATCGGCTTCCCGTCCGACCGCTCGCTGTGGGCCGACGATTTGGCTCCCGCGCAACAGGAAGTGGTCGAGTTCGCGCGCGCGATCTTTTGCGACGGCAAGGGCGAAGCTGTGTGGCTGGTCGCGGCGGACGAGGTGGCTGCCAGCATCGCGCGCAAGTTGGCGCCCTTCGCCCACGTCATCGTCGAACCGTTCGGCGACATCTGGTTGCGAGATACCGGCGCGATCGTCGTCGGATCGGGCAAACAGCGCCGAGCCCAAGGGTTCGGCTTCAACGGCTGGGGCGGGAAATACGACCTCCCCGGCGACGACAGCATCGGCCAGCGGCTCGCCGGCGAGGCGGGACTGCGCTATGCCAAGGCCGACTGGATTCTCGAAGGCGGGGCCATCGACGGTGACGGGTCAGGCAGCTTCATCACCACCGAACAATGCCTGCTCAACCCCAATCGCAACCCCGGCCTGTCCCGCGCGGACATTGAGGCGCGGCTGGCCCGCGACCTTGGCGCGACCCGTGTGGTGTGGCTTGGAGAGGGGCTGGCCCACGACCATACCGACGGCCATGTCGACAATCTCGCGCGTTATGTCGCGCCCGGGCGGGTGGCGATCCCGACGGCTGCCAGGAGCGACCCCAATCGCGCGGTCTATGAGGATGCGGCGCGGCTGCTTGCCAAGGCCGGGCTCGATGTCGTCACCCTCCCCTCGCCCGGCCTCGTCGAGCGCGACAACGAGATCGTCCCCGCGAGCTACATGAATTTCGTCATGGGCAACGCGGCGGTGGTCGTGCCCGTCTATGGCGCACCGTTCGACCAAGCCGCAGTCGACGTGATCCAGGCCATCTTCCCCGACCGCAAGGCAGTGGGCCTCCGCGCCGACCATCTGCTAACCGGGGGCGGAAGCTTTCACTGCATCAGCCAGCAGGTGCCCCGATGACCAGGCTTAAGATTGCCGCACTCCAACTCGCCTTCACCGACGACACCGAGCGCAACATCGCCAACGTCTCCGACCTCGTCCGCGAGGCCGCCGACAAAGGCGCGCGGGTCGTGCTTCCGCCCGAATTGTTCGAGGGCCCCTATTTCTGCCGGGTCGAGGATGAGGAACAATTCGCCCACGCCCGCGCCACCGCCGATCATCCTGCGGTGCTCGCAATGCAGAAGCTCGCCGACGAGCTCAATCTGTGGATCCCGACCAGCTATTTCGAGCTCGACGGCCAGCATCATTACAACAGCCTCGCGATGATCGGTCCCGACGGGAAAATCGCGGGCAATTACCGCAAGAGCCACATCCCCGACGGTCCCGGCTATGAGGAGAAATTCTATTTCCGCCCGGGCAACACCGGCTTCAAAGTGTGGCCCGCGCTAGGCACTACGTTGGGCGTCGGCATCTGCTGGGACCAATGGTATCCCGAGGTCGCGCGCTCGATGATGCTGATGGGCGCGCAGATCCTGTTCTACCCGACCGCGATCGGCACCGAGCCCCACGACCCGGACCTCGACACGTCGCGGCTGTGGCGGCGGGCGATGATTGGCCATGCGGTGTCGAACGTCGTTCCCGTCGTCGCAGCGAACCGCATCGGGGTTGAGGGCGGCCAGCGCTTCTACGGCCACAGCTTCATCTGTAACGAGCGCGGGGACATGGTGGCGGAATTCGGCGCGGAGGACACCGGCGTGCTGGTGGCGGAGCTCGACCTCGACCTGGCGAAAAAGCACCGCGCGGCATTCGGGTTCTTCAGGGACCGAAGGCCTGAACTCTACGGGCGGCTCACGCAGGACGTTTAGCGATCGCCTGTTCGAACACTGCCTCGAACATGGCCGCGTTTAGCCTGCGCGTGTTCTGGTTATACCGCGAACAGTGGTAGCTCGACAGCAGGGTCACCGCTCCGGCGCGATGCTGCGCCCCATGTCCGAACTTGGTTTCGCTCGGCTTCAGACCGAGCGCTCGCGCCGCCGCGACATGGGCGATCTGGCCGAGCGCGATGATCACGCTGACATTCGGCAGCGCCGCCAGCGAAGCCTCGAGGAACGGGCGGCACTGAGCTATCTCTGGCGGCTCAGGCTTGTTCGCCGGGGGCAGACATTTGACCGCGTTGAGGATCACCGCCCCGTTGAGCCGCAGGTCATCCTCCGGGTCGGCTCCATACTGGCCCTCGCTCAACCCGGACTTGGCGAGCGTCGCGTAGAGCAATTCGCCCGCATAATCCCCGGTGAACGGCCGCCCCGTGCGGTTCGCGCCATGCTTGCCCGGTGCCAGCCCGACAATTGCCAGCCACGCCTGCGGGTCGCCGAACGCGGGGACCGGCGCATTCCACCAATCAGGGTACTGCCCCCGCAGTTCGTCGCGAAACGCCACCAGCCGCGGGCAGCGGGGGCAATCCCGCGGAGCCTCGGCGGCGGGGATGGGCGAACGGTCGGAGGGGGTAGCGCCGAGCATCGCGCCCTCGTAGGCGACGCCCGATGGATCAGGCAAATCACCTCTACGCCATCGCGATCGGTTCGAACCGCCCGCACGGCCGCCATGGCCGCCCACCCGGGGTTGTCGCGGCGGCGATCGCGCGGCTCGACAAGGCCTTCGGGCTGTTCGATGCCTCGCCGATCCTGCTCAATCCAGCAAGCGGCGGAGCGGGACGTGACTTCGCCAATGCCGTGGCGCTGGTCGAAACCACCCTCGCCCCGCTTGGGATGCTGACCGCGATCAAGGCGATCGAGCGCGACTTCGGGCGTCGGTCCGGGCGGCGCTGGGGAGCCCGCGTGCTCGATCTGGACCTGATTGTGTGGAGCGGCGGGCAGCACCGCAGCCGAACGCTGTCCATCCCCCATCCACGCCTTGCCGAACGGAGTTTCGTCCTCGCCCCGCTCACTGCGATCGCACCCGGCTGGCGGCTTATCGGCCCGCTGACTGCACGCCACCTGCGCCACCGCCTTGCCCGCCCGCGCCCGCGCGGCTAACGGGGGCCGCGCGGGCCCTTAGCTCAGTCGGTAGAGCAACTGACTTTTAATCAGTAGGTCGCTGGTTCGAACCCAGCAGGGCTCACCATTGCCGCGCGCCGCGACTGGCCTTAAGGCGCGACGACCAGGACAATGCGGAGCGGTGGCCGAGTGGTCGAAGGCGCTCGCCTGGAAAGTGAGTATGGGTCAAAAGCCCATCGAGGGTTCGAATCCCTCCCGCTCCGCCAGCTGTGGGATCACGAGTGTCCCCACCAGTACCCATACCGGACAATTTTTCCGGTCTAATCAGATGGTTGAATTACGTAGCGGTTCGTGTTCGTTCACAGGTGTCCTCCGGATGTCATGGTATGAGGCATGGTATGATTTTGAAAACTATGGTATTAGATCGGCATGTTATCGGATGCGAAGATCAAGGCTGCTAAGCCTCAGCCTAAGGCGTACAAGCTTTCCGACACGGGACAGCTGTATCTCTTCGTCTCTTCGGCTGGCGGCAAGCTTTGGAGGATGAACTACGCTTTCGGTCGCAATGCGGCCGGAACGGCAATGCAGAAGACCCTCAGCTTTGGTTCCTATCCAATCGTCAGCTTGATGGAAGCCCGGCGGTCGCGAGATGAGGCAAAGGCAATGCTTTGGAAGGGTTTGGACCCAGCGGTCGAACGTAAACGCACTGGCAGGGCGAGAAGCGTTGCCCAGCTGAACACATTCAAAAAAGTCGCGGTTCGTTGGCATCAAATCAACCTCCCCCGGTGGTCAAAGGTTCATGGCCAAGATGTGCTCCACACGTTGGAGCGCGATGTTTTTCCTGTAATCGGTGATGCACCAATCGACGACATCCGGCCACCGGAAGTTCTGGCGCTATTAAGTGGGATTGAAGACCGGGGCGCAATCGAGACGGCGCGACGGGTTCGGCAGCGCATGTCTGCGATTTTTGTTTATGGGATGGCTTGCGGTCTAACGGAACGCGACCCCGCTGCGGTGGTTCGAGGTGCCCTAAAGCCCATACTTACAAAGGGCCGTCAGCCGGCAATCACGGACTTAGCAGGCGCCCGGCAAATACTAGTGGATGCCGAAGCTGAGAAATGCAGAGCAGTGACGAAGTTGGCCCTTCGCCTTCTTGCATTGACGGCCGTCCGTCCCGGGGAATTGCGGGGTGCCATGTGGAGTGAGATTCACGATCTGGACGGGGCGAGTCCGGAGTGGCGCATTCCAGCGTCGCGAATGAAAGGCCAGTTGAGCCGGAAAGACAGCCTAAAGCACGAGCACATCGTCCCGTTGGCACCCCAGTCGGTCTCGATCTTAAAGGTTCTCGCGCCCTTGACCGGAGAGGGTTTGCTGCTCTTCCCCAACGAGCGACATGTGTCGAAGCCAATGAGTGAGAATGCGTTAGGCTATTTGCTCAATCGAGCCGGCTACCATCATCGGCACGTGCCGCACGGCTGGCGTGCCACTTTTTCGACGGTAATGAACGAGAGAGCGACAAAGGAAGGTCGGCCGGATGATAGAGCGGTCATTGACTTGATGTTGGCCCATTCACCCACTGGTGTTTCTGGCTCTGAGTCGGCCTACAATCGGGCATCGTTCACAGCGCGGCGGCGCGAGATCGCAAACGACTGGGCAAATCTCTTGGTCGAGGGGATGCCAGGTCCCGAGGAATTTTTAGGACGGCCAATGCGGTAGGCGGCCTCACATGGGACCACGCGCACATACCACGGGACGTCACAGGCCCAATCGGGTTTTAGCAAAAACATCGACGACACAGTTGCCGTCGTCGTGGTACTTTAATCCTACTGGATTCGCTCCGACCCTAAGGCAGCTAACCAAGCAAAAACCTCCTTCTCGCTCCAGCGCGTTGCAACTCCGCCGGGCTTGTAAGGCTGAGGGAATGTCCGCGAGCGGACTTTTCGGTAGATCATAGTCTTGCCGAGTCCGACAATTTCAATCACCTGGCCAAGCCTCAGAAGCCGGTCGGCAGGTGAATAGCCTGGTACAGAAAGGGTTGGCTGCAGGGTCATCGATTCTATTTCGCTTGTGAGATCGGATGCCGGATGATGTGTCAGAAATGCACACTTAAGTCAAGAGATGATGTGATATACTGACGTTTCATACGGATCTGAAAAACGCTGCAATTTTAGATTGCAGATAAGCACCTGCAATATAACAGTTATTGGCGATTTCGCAGTATTTTTGCTTTTTGCCGACCGCAAGCCGGATCAGCGCCTACCGCACGGCTTAGCTGACGGATATCCTCTCTCATATCTCAAATCAGTCTGAAAATAGAAAAGACAGATAACAGGAGAGTAGAAGTCCGGAATTGTCTACTATTTTCAGTGGGTTGTGGTTTATCAGCAAATTCTAAAAACCATCCAAAAGAACGAAAAAGGTTTCTATTAGATCCTAGACGAACGAACGGGGGCGGTTGGAACTGCAGCCCGCGTCGACAGTGGTCGGCGAAACTCTAAAAATGCTCAGGCTTGAGTGAGCTCAAATCCGTTTGGTTCAAACTCGTTTTATGACGCACAGAACCGCGCCCATTACGTCAACTTCGTCGGCCTTCATTCGGTGCATTTGGCTATCGCCAAATGTGATGAGGACATCCCCTAATGCAGGGCCGGAAAGGGTCAGGGTCTGCATCATGTCGACGCTTGCACCCGACCTCATTAGAAATAAGTTTTTATCGCCGCCCACTCCCTTTCGGCTGGCATCAATTACGACTCTGTCGCCTCTCCGGTAGCCAAACGCAGGGGCATCCTTGCTAAGTGCAACTATTTCCACAGGAACATCGTCCAACTCAAGATCCCGAACCAGCTCGGAGGGCAGGTTCATGACGCCCTCAGTAATCCGCGATCCGCCTTCCACCCTAAAGCAGGGGATCGTCTTGGTATCTTCTGCCGGCGCATCGAACCACCGGCGGAGGCCGCCGAAGGCAATGTAGCTGGGATCAACATCCAGTTCCTGAGCAATTTCGTTAAGGGTTTCGAACGTGGGGTTGATCGTATTCGACTCATATTGAACGATGGTCGTGCGGGATTTTCCCAGGTGCGCTGCCAAATCCTTTTGGGTCATTTTCTTCCGGAGCCGGGCCCACGCCATCCGACCCCCGATGGTCAAATGGTCCTCAGCAGACTTGCCTTTTGCCATCTCGAATTCGTCTCCTCGTTGAGGTGGTTGTCTTACAGTATCTGTGACGTGTCAAATTATTATGTCAGTATCCTTGA
Organism: Sphingomicrobium sp.; assembly: GCA_039919075.1. Lineage (GTDB taxonomy): Bacteria > Pseudomonadota > Alphaproteobacteria > Sphingomonadales > Sphingomonadaceae > Sphingomicrobium. Next base: position 15,130 of record JBDSGJ010000056.1, on the reverse strand, counting down.
CTCTTCGTTCAAGCCATGATCTAAGCCTGTCCGTCGCAGCAGTGCTGCCTTAGCCGTCCGCTAGCGGGCGCAACCGCCCCTAGCGCAAGTGAGTGGCGGCATCATCAACGTATGGAATGCCCGAACTCAGCGGCCGTGAAGCCACTGCGTGTGGCGTCTGTATGCCTGTCTTTCTCTAACAAAATGGACCGTCATGATACTCCCTCGCCCCGCTACAACCCTAAATCGTCCAGACGTGCACGAACTGGATCGTCAGTTATCTGTCATGGAGGGCCGCAAGCAGTCTCAGAGCGCAGGTAAGTGGCAACAGATCACGCTAAGCTGGAAGGAAGTGGCCGAAAAGCTTCTCGAGCACCGCGCCGGTACGGAGGACGGTCGGTGCTGGCTGCAAGGCAGTTCGGCTGGAGGGCATCGCGGTCCCTCGGCAATGATCGAAAACCACATCATCGCATTGGAATTCGACAATGGCTTGTCACAAGAAGAGGTCATTCAACGGATGACGGACTTGGGAAATGAAGCGATCGTCTTCACTCGGCATGACCATTTGTCGACTCACTCGAATATCGAAAAAGACACATTCATGGGGTGGGCTGGGATCAAGGATGTTCAGCTCGACCACGTCAAAACCTACCTGAGCGAAGTGAAGGGCATCCGGGTCGAGCTACTGAATGACCTTAAGATTGTTGACGAGTACAATCACACACAAGATGGGATCATGATCAAGGTGTCGCACGACCCGATACCGAAGTTCCGCGCGGTGATGATCTTAGCGGAGCCGTTTAAATTCCAAGTCGCGGCCACCAACCCAGCCGAGCGGTTCAAAGAGTGGAAGGAACGCTGCAACGGGCTGGCCACGCTCGTGGGCGCGCGATCGTCACCCAAACTCGTCGAACCCAGTCGCTTGTTTCATCTCCCTCGGCGTCCCGCTCAGGGTCCTGAGGCGTTAGCCTGGGCCATATCGGGCTTGCCAATTCGGCTGGAAAACGTCGAACGAGTGAAATTCCGCCCCGGCGCGAAAAACGTTGGGCCGCACAAAAATCGACCTTTGGCGAACTCCAAGGACCAGTCTCAGCAGTTTAGCGACGCGGAAGAGCAGCAGTTGCTTGAACTCAATGCCAGCTACGCCGTCGTTAAAATGGCAACGGGCGTCCGCATTCTTTGCGAACCACGCGGGTCGTTGGATAAAGTAAGCTTCATCAGCTTGCACGACTTCAAGCTGCTGGAGGCGCCTCGGACCGTGCTCAAGGAGACAAAAGACGGTACCAGAGAAATTAGCATGGCTGCTGTGTGGATCAAGTGGCCTCAGCGTCGTCACTATAACGGCGTCGTTTTCGAGCCCTCGAAAGAGGTGCCCGGTAAATACAACCTCTGGCGCGGCTGGACGGTGAATCCGGTGAAAGGGGATTGGTCCCTCCTTCAAAATCACATTTTTGAAAACCTATGCGAAGGCAAACAGGACGTTTACGAATACCTCTTGGACTGGGCAGCTGACATCTTACACAACCCTACCGACAAGAAGGGAGTATCTCTTTTGATTCACGGAGAAAAGGGCACAGGGAAAACGGTTGCCGTGCAATATTTGCAAAAGTTGTTAGCGCCGTATCAGGCGAAGGTCTCAAACCGAGCTCATCTCACAGGAAACTTCAACGCCCATCTAGAGTCCTTGGTACTTCTGACTCTCGAGGAAGGTTTTTGGGCAGGCGATAAGAGCGCTGAAGGAATTCTAAAGGACTTTATTACGTCCGATACCATGCAGATTGAGCGAAAGGGGTCTGACGTAACCGTCGCGAACAATTATGCTCGTCTAATCATGATTTCTAATGAGTACTGGATGGCCCCTGCATCATTTGGCGACGAGCGCCGTTATTTCGCCTTGCAATGCGGCAATAATCAACAGAGCAATAGTAAGTACTTTGCTGCTATTGCCGCACAGATGGCAGCCGGTGGACTCGAAGCCATGATGTACGATCTACTCCATCGCATTCCGCGAAACGGCACCTGGGAGAGTGTCCGGCACCCTCCGGAAAATACCCATCTGCTGAAACAGCAAGTGGCCTCTTTGACGGGAATTCCTCGCTTCATGTACGATCTTCATGTCAACGACGGCAATTACGAGTGCCGTGACGACAAAAAACAGGACATCCAGCTCAATATGGACAAGCCCACGACTATGACGAAGAAGGAGCTTCGTTCGGCCGTTGATGACTACATGACCCATGCGTTCGCTTCAGATAAGCAGAAGGTGAATTTCGCTTCCGTATGCGAGGCAGCGAAGGACTGGTTCGGTGCTGAAGAATCTTCTGTATCTACTGGGGGCGCTTACCGGACGAATCTGATCACATTTCCCCCTCTGAGGGAGGCTCGCAAGGCAGTCTCGATCCGCAAGAAAATCACCTTCCCGGCCACCCTGCAGAGCATCCAGGAGTTTCCGGCCGCCGGCGACGCTACAGGACTCCCGTCTGTTCTGGCGAAGAAGCGGATCGGACCTCGTCGCCGCTAGATTGGAACGGATGGGATTCGGATTTTCGCGCCATGGCTTCAATTGGGTGGATAGGCGACTGGCAGCTTTCGGGCGCCGTCATGTGAAAAGCGGACCCTCTCTCTGTAACAAGCCGTCCCGATTGGCTCGATTCGAGCTCACCGCCCTTGGAACGATACGCGTAATGCGGCTTAGGAAGCTTCCTCGCCTTTCTCAAAATTGACTTGATGCTGCCGCAATCAGCGATGCATCCAAGTCGGACAGATAGTTAACGGCGGCTAAAGTGCTGCTCAGCCATTGGAAATGAGTGCGTCGCTCATTTTCCTGTCCGAATGTTGTCAACTCGGCTTGCGGCGAAGCGTCCGTTTCGCTTCCGAGCGTGGGACGTTAGACCATGCCTCTTATACTCCTCGTAGACGACGATCCACTGGTCGCCGACATTGTCCAGATGAGCCTCGAAGCAGCCGGGCATACCGTTGGAACGCTGAGCGACGGTCGCCGTGCCTTGGAGGTGGTCGAATTCAAAAAACCGGCGTTAGTCTTGCTCGACTGCGCGATGCCCTTCGTGCCTGGGGTAGAGGTGCTTCGACAAATCCGATCGTCGCGGTATTGCTTCGATACCCCGGTGCTGATGCTGACAGCTCGAGGCGGTCAAACCGACCGAGACATCGCCATGCGAGCCGGTGCAAGCGGATATTTGCGAAAACCTTTCGATACCCAGCACTTGGCGATGAGGGTCGAAGAAATAATCCGCGACAATATGCCACGGGCGACAGCGGCTCCTTGGCAAACCCAAGGCAAGGAGTCGAGCTTGTGAGCCTCGCGCCAGGTCGCGGGCTTCCTGTTTTCCGCGAGCACGCGGTAGAAAGACTCATTTCGCTTTGCACCGCATCCTTCGCAGCATTCATCGGTGCCACGGTCCTCTTTGGATGGGCTTACGACCTCACGAGCCTGACACAGATCGTTCCTGGCGCGACCGCTATGAACCCCGTTACCGCGGTCGTCTTGATCATCGCCGGGGCAATTCTTCTGGTTCATGCGCAAGCCAACAAAAGGGTCGTTTCCGCGCTTGGCAGTGCGATCGCCTTGGTCGGCCTCATTAAGCTTCTCCAGCTTTTCGGCTTTCACGCATTCGCGATCGACCGGCTTCTGTTCAGCGCCAAGCTAGACCACGCTCTTGGCGTACCAGTTAACCGCATGGCGCCCAATACGGCGCTGACGTTCGTGTTCACAGGCATCGCTCTTGCGACGAGCAAAACCGGAACTCGGCGCGCGGCGATCGTATCACAAAGCCTGTGCTTGCTAGTGATCGCCCTGACCTTGTTTGCGTTTATCGGATATGTTCTTGGCCTCGTCGAAATGTACGGGTTTAAGGCCTATAATCCGATGGCGTTGCATACGGCCGTCGGGCTGATGATGATCGCGCTTGCAATCCTGAATACAAACCCGTCGATCGGTCTGATGCAAGTATTCGGCGATTCTGGCCCAGCAGGTCAGATTTCGCGCAGGACCTTTCCCCTCGTCATTGCCGTTCCCGTCATGCTCGGTTTCTTTCGACTAGAAGGGCAGAAACTCGGCTATTACGATAGCGGCACAGGCGTGGCCTTCCAAGTCTTCGGCAATGTTGTCGTAACCTTTGCCTTCCTGACCGTCAGCAATCTCTACCTCTACCGTTCCGATCTCAAACGCCGCGACCGGGAGCTTGCGGTCCAACGAAGCGAAAACGATTATCGCCTTGCCGAGCGGCTGGGTCGCGTCGGTCACTGGCGCCTGGACGTTCGCTCAGGTGACTTCAACTGCTCCGCCGAACTGGTCAGCATTTTCGGATTACCACAGGATACTTGCCCGTCGCGTGAAACGCTCCTGAGCGCGTTCGAGCCAGAAGATGCCGCGGCGCAGCGGATCAGCACGCAGCGTGCCATGCAAGACGGGATCGGCTGGGATGCGAACTGCCGCATCGTTCGTCCCGATGGCGAGACGCGCATTATCCATTCTCACGGAGCAACCGAGAAGAACGAGCAAGGTGAGGTTGTCTCGATATTCGGCGTGTTCGTCGAGATCACGCATATTGAACGAGCGCGGCAGCAAGCCGAAGCTGCGACGGCAGCAAAGGCCGAATTCCTCGCCAACATGAGCCACGAGATCCGCACGCCGCTCAACGCAGTCATCGGCTTCACCGATCTGATGCTCGAAGACGTGGATGTTCCTTCGAAGCATTTGCGACAACTTGAGCTCGTCCGGAACTCTGGTGAAGCGCTCCTCACGGTCGTCAACGACGTCCTAGATTTTTCCAAAATCGAAGCAGGAAAGGTCGAACTGGTGAACCGCCCGTTCGAGCTATCCTATCTGGTACACAAGACGGTCTCAATTGTCCGCCAGTCCGCGGAGGCCAAGGGTCTGGAAATCTTTGTGAACCTCGAAAAGAGCCTGAACCATAGCTACCTTGGCGACGATACCCGGATCAGGCAGATTATCCTCAATCTCCTTAGCAATGCCGTCAAGTTTACCGACAAAGGCAGCATCGAACTCAACATTATTGGAAAATCTGGTTCGATCAGCGATGATGTTTTGACCTTCGCTGTTTCGGATAGCGGCAGCGGCATCCCGCCGGACTTAGAGCATCGTCTGTTCCAAGAGTTTTCCCAAGCTGATGCGTCGGTGTGCCGCGAGCATGGCGGTACGGGCCTTGGCCTTGCCATCTGCAAGAAGCTAGTCGCACTCATGGGCGGGGAGATTGGCTATCGGCCCAACGCGATTGGTGGCTCGGAATTCTGGTTCCAAATCGCCATCGAACCGACCGATGAAACCAGCGTTCGCGGGAGTACTTTGCCACAGCCTACGGACCCATCTCAGCTGCACATTCTCGTCGTCGAAGATCTCGCGGTGAACCAGGAACTTGCCATCGCCATGCTCACGCGCTGCGGCCACCAAGTGGACATCGCCTGCAATGGACGGGAGGCCGTCGCGGCGGTTCAGCGGCAGGACTTTGATTTTATTCTGATGGATATCCAGATGCCGGTGATGGACGGCGTCACCGCTACGAAGCTCATCCGCATGACCGCCGGCCCAGCTCGGAATGTCCCAATCATCGCACTGACTGCTAACATCCTCCCAGAACAGATCAACGCGTTCAAAGAGGCGGGTATGGACGATCATGTTAGCAAGCCGATCAAGGTCGCCGAGCTGACGGATGCCATTGCACGTACCGTGCCCCGCCGCGCCTCAGGCCTCACTGGGAGCGAAACCGATCTCCTCCCAAAGGCTGCCTATTTCGACCGAGCTGTCTATTACCAATTGGCCACCATGCTGCCGCCTGAACGCTTGGCTATCCACTCCGAAACCTTTCTCGCGGCGCTCCACGAACTGCAAAGGCTCGATGGAACGGTCGAGGTTCTCAGGGGCCTGGCGCACGGTCTCATCACCCAGGCCGGCATGTTTGGTTTCACCAAGCTGTCCGAACTATGCCGCGACCTTGAACAGGATCTTGTGATGGGGCGGCAGATCGAAAAAGCGGCGCCGGATCTTCAGGCTGCGGCAGCTTTGGCCGAAGCCACCTTGGAGAATTTTCATCCCAAACGCCTTGTGGCCTGAAAGCGCTGCTGAAGTGTGGCCCATTTGCGAACTTGAGTCCAAACTCAACTCGCCCGGTCACCTCCGGAATCTAAATCAGACTGATCACGACGTCGCCTGGATACGTTCACGATGACCCTCGACCCTCTTCAAACTTCAGCGCGATTGAACGCTCTCGCTGCACATGAGTTGATTCTTCCGGAACTGGAGAAGGAGTTCCAGGAACTCGTCGAAGTGGGCAAGTCCCTCTTTGACGTACCCATCTGCGCAATCACGTTGCTTGGCGAGCACACCCAGTGCTTTAAAGCCCAAGTCGGCCTTGCTGTGCAAAGCACGCCGATCGAAGTGGCATTTTGCGCGCACACAATTCTCTCCGACGAACCGATGGTCGTACTGGATGCGCGTTTTGACCACCGATTTGCAAGCAATCCGTTAGTGACGGGTGACCTCGGTATTCGTTTCTACGCGGGAGTCCCCATCACCACCGAAGCCGGCATACGTTTGGGTGCCTTTTGTGTGATCGATAACGAACCGCGCACTGAGTTTAGCGCCAATGATCGCAAATTGCTTGGGGGGCTTGCGAGGTTGGCCTCGACACATATTCAGCTCCGGCCCGGTCGGCGGCCTGCCAAGGCAATGGGCAGTTTTGCGGAGGCAATCAATCTGGGTATTGTCACCGCCGACCTGCTGGGCAAGGTCACATCGTGGAACTCGGCAGCGACAGCGATCTTTGGGCACGATCGCGACTCTGTGATCGGCAGGGACCTCAGTGTCATTATCCCAGAGCGCTTTAAAGAAGCTCATCAACAAGGTTTCAACCGAGTCTCTCGGGGCGGAAAGTCGGCGCTTTTGGGCAAATCGGTTGAGGTCACGGCGGTACACGCCAACGGACACGAATTTCCGATTGAGCTCTCAATTGCGTGCTGGGAAACTGACGGCAGTTTGGCATTCGGTGCCCTTATTCAAGATATCACCCCCAGGAGAAGGAGGGAAAACGAGCTCCAGGATCTGGCAAGAACCGATCCGTTGACCGGTCTCATGAACGCCAAAGCTTTCCGCGATTGTATCGATTTACATTTGAGGGACAGCGGAGCCGCCACGGTGCTCACGTTGGACCTCGATGGGTTTAAATCGATCAATGACTCGCTTGGACACGCGTTTGGAGACGCGTTGCTACAGACGCTTACCCTCCGCTTAGGCAAGCTTGCGGGGGATACGTGGTGCGCTGCCCGGTTAGGCGGTGATGAGTTTGCGCTGCTGCTTCGGGCGGAAACTCATCTGTTTCAGATTCGAGAGTTCGCCGTTTCCATCCTGCATGAGTTTAGCAAGCCAATCCTGATTGACGGCTATCGTCTGCACGTTGGCGCAAGCATCGGGGTCGCGATCGCTCCGGATCATGCGGACGACGCTGACGAGCTCCTTGTTCGGGCCGACCTCGCGATGTTCCGATCGAAAAAAGAAGGCGGCCGGACGTTCAGGCTATTCGACCAGACGATGGCGAACGAACTTACGGCGCGCCGTGCGTTCCGGGACGAGCTTAAACGGGCGAGTGGCGAGCGTCAGTGGGAGTTATATTATCAACCGCAGTATCGACTTGCTGATGGCCAGCTGACGGGCGTGGAGGCGCTGTTGCGTTGGCGGCACCCGAGCTGGGGCATTATTATGCCCTCGACCTTCATGCCCGTGCTCGAAACGCACGTGATGGCGTATCAAGTCGGCAATTGGGTGCTCGAGGAGGCGTGCCGGCAGCTTGCCGCTTGGCGAGCACTCGGGATCGAGGTGCCGCGGATCAGCGTCAATTTATTCTCAGCACAGCTCTATACAGGTTCTATAACGCAGCGTGTGCGCGCAGCGCTGGCTGCCCACGGCCTAGAGCCATCTGATCTTGAACTCGAAATCACGGAAACGATCGCGCTTCGGCACGATGATGATAGCTTAATCCCCTTGTTCAATCTCATTGAAGAGGGTGTCGGGATCGCGTTTGATGACTTCGGAACGGGCTTCGCATCGCTGACCACTTTGCAGCGCTTTCCACTGACCCGTCTGAAGATTGACCGTTCGTTCGTGATGGGGATCTGCGACAATCCCGAAAGCATCGCCGTTGCTGGTGGTATTCTGGCGATTGGCAAAGCGCTCGGCGTGGATGTCATCGCTGAGGGCATTGAAACCGAGTCGCAACAGCAGCGTTTGCTCGAGCTCGGCTGCCTGGAGGGCCAAGGTTTCCTCTACGGGAAAGCGACGTCTGCGTATGATTTCGAACTCGCGCGCGGCAACACAGCGCGCATACTCGGGACCGCCAAGCACTAGTCCTCCATCTAAAGTGTCCGTCTTAGCGGATAACGCGTTCAGACTGGTCGGCTTACAAATTGCCCGATCCCGCCACTCACTTCGGCAACGATATCCGCTATCGCTCGTTAAGTTTCTCGGCCAAGATACGCGCGCATTACTTTCTCCGAGTGCAGGGATAGAAAGGCGTAACGATGTCGAAGATGGATACAAGCAATTCGAAGGATGATCTCCTAAGACGACTTAAATCTTCATACCCGCCAGATGATCGCGCCGGGAGTAGGAGAGTAGCTGCAGATATGATCGAGAAAGACTCATCACCTTTCAAGCCTTTAGATGTCTCGGGGCGTGAGGATCGCAGTCAGCTTGTATCTGCCGCACAAGAAATACGAAAAATGCGGAAAACCCGCGAAGATTACCTGCCAAGCGAGATGTTTGGTGAGGCCGCGTGGGACATCATGTTGGCTCTCTATGTCGAAGAAGAGCAGCACTCATTGTCGTTAACAGCAATCTCAATGATGAGCAGAGTTCCCATGACTACACTGCTGAGGTGGGTCACTTATCTTGAATTAAAATTATTGGTATCCACCGTGTCCGTCGCGACCGATCTGAGAGTTCGTCTGCTGAAGCTCACTCACAACGGGCGTGAGATCATGGATCAGTATATGATGGACATTCTTCGCATTCCGCCTGCTGCTTCGCGGATTGGCTGGAAGAGAATTGACACGAAATGAGAGGTCACTGACGGTTTTGTAGTTTCGGGATTAACGCCCGTTCGGTTTTTCTGGACGGCATTCGAGTAAAGCACTAAGCGGCGAGCATCATCCTGACTCAACGAGCATCGTGGTGACTGAGAGACGCTGGAGCGCTCCCGCTTGTCGGGGGATTCGTGTGTTGCGTGCAAAGACCAATTTGGCTGAGCTCATAATCGTGATCGAGCGAGCGTTGGCAATTGCTGATGCTGGGCCTCATTCATTGATTGGAGCTAAGCTCGCCGACTGTCTTGATGCCACGAACTTAGAAATGCAAAAGCCCCTTCCAAAAGACAACGATGAATTTTGGCCGTACTAATCCGTCCGAAGAATTGAAATTTGGCGAAACCCTGAAGACGGCGAGGCGGTTTATGCCGATTGTTTGAAACGACCTCACAACTGGGTAATTAGGAATAGCCACTTAGGCTCGATACTCGCTCCGGAGGCGTTCGCCAGCCGTCGGCTTTTGTAGTTCAAATTGCCGCTTCCGAACGGCTGGAAGTGGGTCGTTTGCCGTCGATCCGGTGGGGTCCGCTTCGCCGATGGCGAGCGATTGCAATGGTGGAAATTGGATATGGAGTGGTTGGATCGAGCGCCTGCTATTGGCCCACAGCAGCCGAATGCCTTGCTCGAGGCTCAATAGCACCGAGCAAGGACTGGTCTCCGCCCCTCTAACTCGATTCACGTGTCTGGACATTGGAACGACGCTTGTTAAGGTCCTTCCGATTGATCAACAAAGCTTTTTCCTGGGGTATCGACTTATGGCCAGTACGATGGTCGCCTCTAAGAGCGAGCCTGATCGCATGAGCGCCGTAAGGCGATACGACATTCTTGATACGCCACAGGACGGTGCTTTTGACCGCGTGACCGCACTTGCGGCGCGTCGGTTTGGCGTTCCGATTGCCATCATCAGCATCGTCGATGAGGACCGGATCTGGTTCAAATCGCATCATGGCTTGAACGTCGAGCAGATCGGGCGCGACCCGGGCCTGTGCGCTTCCGCCATTTTGACTGACGATCCTCACATTCTGACTGACGCCAGCACCGATCCACGTTCGCTGGCCAACCCTTTAGTCGCTGGCGAGTTTGGCCTTCGGTTCTATGCCGGAGTTCCGCTGACAACCCATGATGGACACAACCTTGGAACGCTATGCGTCATCGACAAAAAAGCCCGTCCAGTCGAGCAGTCGCAGATAGACGACCTCAAAGATCTGGCCGCGGTCGTCATGGATCAGATTGAAACACAGTTGGCTGCAAGGCGCGCAGTCTCCGAAGCCAAGCTGTTGGCGAAAGAGATCGATCACCGCGTGATGAACAGCCTCCAGTTTGTCTCTAGCCTCCTCACCATGCAAAGTCGGTCACCCGACGCAAGCGAAGCTGCTGAGCACCTGCAGCTCGCGGCAAACCGCGTTGCCGCAGTGGCGCAGGTCCATCGACACTTCTACGCCGAAGGCGCGAACGAGACGTCCTGCATTGTGTTCTTGAGAAGACTCTGTGCCGATCTCGGGGAAATTCTGGATCGCGCTATTGAGGTGCGAGGCGACGACGGCAACGTCCCGACAACATCAATCCAGCCTATCGGCTTGATCGTAAACGAGCTTGTGACGAATGCCGCTAAACACGGCGACGGCACCATCGAAGTCGTCATCAAGCATGGCGACAAGGCCACAGCGTTAATGGTGTTGGATGAAGGTGACGGTCTCCCGGAAAACTTTGACCCGTCAGCCGAGAACAAAAGCTTGGGAATGCGGGTCGTAACGTCCTTGGCGAGGCAACTGGGCGGTAGTCTGACCGCCGGTCGCAGACCCGAAGGTGGATCATTCTTCGAGGTCGCGTTCCCGAACCTCGGATAGTAGTTGAACCTTCTGAATTCTGACCTCAGCAACAGCCATGCGGGCAGTCGTGGGGTTGGTGTACTGACTAACGGCTCACCGCTGCCTCTCGAAAGGCCCTGCGTACAGCTAGGTCAGTGTACGGTTTGGTGACGATCGAACCGGGAGGATTACATGGTTTGCATTGCTCGGGAGAACCGGTGATGAAGATTACAGGTATGGGTCCGACCTGCCGGTGAATTTCAGCAACTGCGGCGGGTCCTGTGCCTTCTAATAGCTTTACGTCCGAAGTGATCACGCTTGGCCTATGGGCCTTCGCTGCAACAACGGCATTCTCCTGAGTACTGGCTACGGTAAAGGAGGTCGCGCCTTCCTGGCTCAGGATGTCTTCGATATCCATCGCCACCATCGGCTCGTCCTCGATTATCAAAACGTGGCACATCCAAAGTCTCCTAGGCGAAACAACGCCTTGAGCACATTCGGGATCCGCAAAGTAGCAGCTGAGAAGAGAGAAGACGCACTGCCTGCGTCCCGCAGGGCTGACGGCGTACAATTGACGAAGACCGCTTTCGGGCTCGCCAATCCGCTTTCTGAGCGACCCGAACTAGCGCGACGCTGCCGCCAGCCGGATGTCCGCAAAGGTGTCGTTAGTCGACCGACTGCTTCTGGTGCCCGCTTAGTCCCCCGCGTACGGCGAGGACTGGGTCGCAAGCCGACGTTGCACGCGGTTCAGAACTTGTAAGATTTGAGCCCTCGCGGAAGCATCCGCATATTTGGCTCAAAAGATACCTTGACTCTTTGAGAGCCTGGCTCATAAGTATCTCATATCTTTTGAGCGAGTCGTGAGGTGTTAATATGAGCCGGATTGCCTACTATCGAGTTTCGACGGCTGAACAGAGTGTTGAGTCTCAGCGGGACGCCTTAGGCGGCGGATTTGACCGTGAGTTTCTCGATCATGGAGTTAGCGGGGCGACCTTCGCCGCCGACCGCCCGGGGTTCGGCGCCCTATTGGAGTACGTTCGGGAAGGTGACTCCGTGTATGTCTACGCGGTTGATCGTTTGGGTCGAGATGCGCTGGACATCCAATCGACCGTCCGCAGGCTTCTTGAGAAAGGAGTTCTAGTGGAGGTGCGAGGGCTTGGAACGATCGGCAAGGGCGTCGGAGAGCTCATCCTCGCGGTCCTCGCACAGATAGCAGACATGGAAAGAGGGCGAATTAAAGAACGTTGCGACGCCGGTCGGGCTGCAGCCAAAGCTTCTCTAGCGCTTTCTGGGCGAACGCATCGCGGGAAATTGAGTCTAGGGAGACCGATGGCTGCAGACGCGGGAGTCGTTCTAGAATGGCGACGCGAAAATAGTGCTAGCATCGCGGCGACTGCGGCGAACTTTGGCCTCTCAAAAGCGACTGTAAAGCGCTATCGTTCAAAAATTATTTGAAAATCGTGCGGGGGACCCGTTGGGTAAACCCCTCAAGCGTAAAACCCGTAAGCCACGTGCGCCGATGTCCCCATAAAGTATTGCGTTTTGACCTTGTCCCAAATTTGGCAACAGTAGCTCTTCGAAGTAAGTTAGCGTTCGCGATCGGGCTTGGCTTGCATGGCAGTCCAAAAGCGGCTGAGTGCCAGCCTGACCTTGGCATCCAGCCTAAGCAGTCTGCAGAGGAGCTAACCCAATTTCAACCTTTCCGGTCGAGCATGCGGACGGTAATCAGTTGAAGGGAAGTCCGTGCCGAAGTTGCCAGCCATCGTGGTCGCCGCTGCATTAGTCGCGAGTACTGCAAACGCGCAGTCGTTTCCCCAAGGCGTCGTTGTCAGATTTGGAGGAAAAACTCCCGCCACTAGAATTTCGAGTTGCCAAGACTGGCGAGCCAAACTCGGCGCCGGAACCACCAACTCGGACTGGGTATATAAGTATCGCTCCGACATGCCGGCAAAGGACGAATACGAAACAACAGAGCACTACAAGCAGCGGACTGCTCGCGAGCCAGCCTACGCTAGCGTCGCACTCGACGTAACCCTCGACGAGGCCAAGTATAATGCCGATGCTGGCACTTTGACGATCGATTACGACGGCAAAGGTGGCTTGGTTTTCCTACGAACACTGCACCTCGGTACATATACCGGCACCAATGCTTTCGGCGCGTCTCGCCGGGTTACCAAGACCAAGCAGTTGACGCTGTTCGCGTCATTCGAGGACAATCAGCTTTTTGAGCCCTCGCACATGGTGCTCGCTGTCTCACCCGCTAGAGCAAAAGCCATAAAGGAAGGTGGCCAAATCCGCGTGCTCGGCGAAATCATCAAGAGCGATTGGGGTGCGATCAACTTCTCCTCTCGCCCGACCTTGAATGACCCTGCCGACGAGGAAATGGAATCCCGCGATGTGACGATGCGTCCCCTGTGCGCGGCGGTCGATGTCGGTGGCAAGGTTTTGGAATGGGCAAAGTTATCGTAGCGCGACATCGCGAGATAGACCCGCTGTATCTGAATCTCGGGCAACGAAGAGCCCGTGAAAATTTGGCCGATTCATATGGCACGATATATGGTACTCTCGCATTGATGGTCTTGAAAGGCTCTTTTATAACAGAAGTTTAGTAGCCGTTCGTGACTCCCTCCCGCTCCGCCACATGACATTGAAATTAAACGATAATATTATCAACTCGGCTGTTGTTCCCATTATGGCTCCCCGATAGCAGTCGGGCTAGGATCGGCCGGGCTGCTTGGTTTGAGCCTCATTTAGTGATTGCAAGATAAAGGCAGTGCCTCTCTCAGTCACCTAAGTCATTGTCTGCACATCTTTTTTCCGCGAGATACTGTTCTGCCGAGAGAGACAAGCTCAACGAACTGCAGACAATTCAACGACTTAGTCTGTGTGCGGCTGTTTGCACCGCTCATCCGCGGACAATTCGATCCGCTTTGGCTAGCCGACCGAGTTGCGCTGGAACAGCAATCGCAGCTTGGCGGGTTCCTACACTATCCGTCAGCCATGGCGACGATCGACCCCTTTTCTTTGCTGTCCGTTCGCGTTGGCGAAGCCAGCCGGATGATCGGCATTGGCCGGACCAAGCTTTACGAACTTATCAAAGCCGGGGACGTGGAGACGGTTAAGATCGGCCGGGCGACGCTGATAACGATGCGCAGCCTTCGCGGACTTATCGAGCGATGAACTGCTTTACCGAACGAGTCGCCGCGTTTCGCGCCAAGCCGACGGCAGCTTGGGTCATCCAAGAGCCAGAATGCGAGGGCGGTGGCGAGCGCGACGCCTGCAAGCATGCTGCGAAGGTCCGCATGTCCCCGATCCGGATCAACGCGAAAAGCCTGCCCCCCGTCGCGACTCCGAGCGGTGTCAGATGAGAAGATTTCTGCAACCAGCTCGATCTGGTCATCAAGCTCCGCCGCAATCGGATGAACCGGTCTTATGAAAGCGCCCGGCCCGGCTCCGATCATGCCCATACGGAGCCGTTTATTCGAGAGTGCGTGCCGCTCGGTCATGGGATCAAATGGCCTTGGCAACGGCCGAAAGACGATTTCTGACGAACCAGCCGTTGAGCATCGCGCTGGTGGCCGGGACAGGACTCTGGTCGCTCTCGACTACGACCCAGCCATCATACCCCCGCCAATGTCGGCCTTATCGTGCTCGACTCCAATCCAGCCTTAATACCCGTAGTCTCGTATCGCCTCGATCAGGGCCGGAAAATCGACGAGCCCGCCAGGGGTACCCATCTCCCAGAACCAGCGTGTCGTCGTCCTCGCGACGAGTTCAGGGTCGGGTTGACTGCGATAGTCTTCGAATTTGTCGATATGTTTGGTGTCCTTGAAATGAAAGCCACAGACGCGCTCATGATAGTCGCGATAGAGGGCGACATCGCCCACAAGTGACGTCCCTCTTCGACATTGACCTGGAAAAGGTTGCGCATGTCGTACATCGAGGGCGCCGTCAGCGCGAGCAGGCGCTGCTGCTCGACCGAGGCGGGCTCAGTGTCTCCCTGCGTAACAATCAAGCGCCGAAGGATCGAGCGATATTCGGAAGGTAGACGAAGCCGCGCGCCATCGGGATATAGCTGATGTCGGTTGCCCACACCTGGTTAGGGCGAGTCACCGCCAGCTTGCGCAGCAGATAGGGATATATCCTGTGTCCTGGGGCCGGCTTCGACGTGTTGGGTCGGCGGTAGATCGCCGCAATGCCCATCTTCTTCATCAGCGTCGCGACGTGAA
>JBDSGJ010000055.1:0-17262 GCA_039919075.1 Sphingomicrobium sp. | reverse complement strand
TTTGCTGAGTTGGGCATCCCGCATGTTTCACACGGTAGCGCGGGCGCGGAAAGAAGCGGGAATCGCGTGCTTCAAACCGGCACAATGCCGCGCCCGCACCGCTGAGGCCGCATGATCCGCGGCCCCGAACATAGGTTAGGTTCGTTGAACGCGGTGAAGGTTGTTCACCATGTACAAACAAATTGTTGCGGTCGCGTTGCTTACCAGCGAGGAGCTGGCACTGCTGGGCTCATCTTTCACGAGAGCCTACCCGGTCAATGACACGCCATGTTACGGTGCGCTGCTCGCGGCGATCGACGAGGCCGACCGAGAGTTATGGCGACGGCGCGACGCAACCTCGAACGCGGACGAGCCAAGGCTAATGATTGCGGTCTCGGCTTAGCCGGCAAGGTCTTCGGGACTCACCGCCCCGCCATCAGCTTGCTTAGCGTCTTTCTGAACGACAGCCCACTTAGGTGGGCATTGACGTTGGAGTAGCCCTCGCTCGTCAACGCCGATCGTATCTCGTCGAGCGACCGGCACGAGGGTGCGAGCTGCATCGCTCGCTCGACTGCGCCGACTCTTGGATCGTTCATGCTAATCTTCTCCCCGCCATGCCCCACATTGAGCATTTGCAGGTGGACCGGGGAAGCCCCAATTTGATCAATGGCAGTGTCGCCCGCGAGCGAATCGAACATGCGGCGCAGTTCATCGACCGTCGCTGTCATAGAGTAGAGGTTGCACTTGGGCTCAGCCTAGCACGATCGATTGGCAATGGACGCTCCTGCATTCGTCCATCCTTAACTTTTCGAGCGTTATCAATCGGCCAAGGACTTCATCCGAGGTAACCAAAATGACCGACTCAACGTCAAGCTTCATCGCCATCATCTTCGGAATCGCCGTCTTTGCCGTCATCGTAGCAGTTGGATGGCGCAGCGTTCAGCGGCGTCGCATTTTGCGCATGCAGGGCGCGAACGGCCACGAGACGATCATCATTGCTCGTGAGGGCGATGACGTTAGCAGCGTCGTTACGGCTACCACAAAGTAATCAGGTTCAGCGTCTGAAGCCGGCCGCCTGCGGCGGAGAGCGCCGACACTATCGGCGGGTCGTCTAAGATCGCGGCGGGAACAATACGGCGGCAGCGACGAGGGCCACCGCGCGCATCATTGGCGCATCGTTCCCGAATTCTGAATAGTCTTCTTCGGGATCAGCCGGAATCCATTCACGCCAGCTGTCCACTCCTCTGCGCTTTCTCGCGTCAGCCAAATGCTTTTCCCACGTCGGAAGTTCACGCTCGGTAGCGCAATTTTCCCGAGCCCAATGCTCAAAAAACAGCTTCGCCGCCTTGACGACCATATCGGGAGTGACCGCCGTCGTGGCGCGCTCATGCAGGCGGCGGCGGAATCGAGCTTGGCGCTCAGCGTTAGTTAAAACCATGGTGTTACGTAACCCACTTGACCGCCCAGATCAAGGGCGTTACGTAATGGTCGAGCCGAAGGGAAGCTACCAACGACCCCCCGGCTCTAACCTCAACCGGAACCCAAGGAGTTCGGTCTTATGGCTACCTCACCCATTACCACCCGTGCGCCCAGCGCGCTACTTGCGATCCTCGCTGCAGCCCTCATCGGCACCACCCCAATCATCGCCGCCCTCATCAGCGCCCCAAGCGCGGAGGTGGCACGATGAACCGCCGCGAAGCATCTATGGCGACAGCGCGATCCATCATCCTCGCGATGCACGCCCGCTACGAGGCGGCATGGGAGGAATATAACCAGATCGATGAGCAGGCCTTCGCCCTTCGCGGCGAAGCCGTTGGCAACAAGCTCGCCATCTTGCACCTTCAGGACGCGCAGAAGGCCGTTAGTGACGAGACGGACCTCCTGCGCATGGCAATCCTCCGTCAGGTGCCTTCCACCTTTCAGGAGGCGACCGTGATGCATTTCCATTTGTGGACACTTTTCGACGCACAACAGAATACTGCCGACGAGCACGCCGCAATGGATGTCGCGCACGATAACCTGTTCGACTTTATGTGCGGGGAGGGCGACAACGCGGCGCTTGGCGTCAACTTCGCTCGCGGTGAGAAGCTTGCCCGCGAACGCCGCCAGCGCCGATCCGGTGCGGCGGAGGCGTGGTCATGACCGGCGTCCTCTACATCGAAGCGGCGGCCGTCGAAGCCACGAGCGGCCAGATGCTTGTGACCTTCACGTCGGGCGGCGAAGACTTTCGCTTTCACCTACCGGCTCACGTGGCCATCAAGTTCCGTCAAAGGATCATGACCGACGGATGGCAGGTTTGCTGCGCCCCTGACGCCGAGGTCGTGCCGATCAGGCCTGGACGATGCACAACCACGGGAACCTGCCCGCCGTCGAGCATTGCCGCCGCCTCCTTCAAGCCAACACTGTGCAGCCGTTGCATCCAATCCAAGACATCCCCCGAGGCCCCGCAACCGAAACAGTGATAGCGCTGCCCGCCGTCAAAGATCGTCAGACTCGGAGACCGATCTTCATGAAAGGGGCAGCAGGTCTTCCACTCATTGCCTGCGCGGATGAGCTTCACCGACGCGGCAACAATGGCGGGCAACGGGTGACTGGCGCGGATGGCAGCCAGGTCGAGAAGCCCGGTCATGAGAGCGGCCCTTCCGACTTGACGAAGATCGCCTTGAGCTTGGCCTCTTGCCGGACAGACAGACTACGCTCGCAGATGATGTTGTCGAGAAAGCTAATCTCCCATTCATTCAGGTGCGGGCTGTAGCGGGCGATCCGTGCTCGCCGCCGCCACGCAGGATCGAGATTGACGGGCGATGGCGCGGTCGGCAGCGGATCGGTCTGTGCTGCCAGCGATCGTTCGATCAGATCAGGCACTGTCACGCCGGTCGGCAACATGCGACCGATGGCGAGCAGCGCTGCGGCAGCCTCTCCGGGTTGGCTTGATGTTAGCAATCGCGCGGAGGCAGCGATCCGGCGTCGGGTATCTCGACTCAAGGCGATGGCCATCATGCCCTCCCCCCAAATACGAATTCGGCCGCAACGACGGCGAACGCCGGATGTAAGCCGTGGCGGGCGGTTAGATATTGCTGCTGAAGCTGGGTTGGAGTAAGGGTGGGACTGCAGCCGACCAAGCATGCAATCATCGAGGGCCGGGCCACCGTCGTGGGTTTAGCCCGGCCTTTTCGCGTTGAAGGACGCGAGGCCGTTGTGTTGGACATGAGGGCTCACGCGACCGCTTTTTCGGAGGTGGAGGCCACCATCGTTTCGCGTAGCCACGCGTCTACATCGTCATCGTGGTAAACGACCTTCCGTCCGCGCTTACTGTATCGGGCACCGCCGCCGTAACAGCGCAGCTTTTCGAATGTTGAGGGTGCGAACCCGGCACGCCGAGCGGCCGGTTCAGTTTCACGCCATGGACCTTCCATCTTCTATCTCCTGATCGCACGGCAATGTGCGGCAACGGGAGCGAAGGTGGATCAAGTTTGAGGCTAACGCATTCGCGCTAAAGTCGGAAAAGCTATGTCGGCTCTTTATCGACTTTATCGCCGTCGATGCGCTCCAGAAGCGCATCTGCGTCGAGCAGCTTGCCGTCGCACCAGACAGCGCTTCGGTAAAAGGGTTCGAGGAAGGCTGAGACCGTCTTTTGCGTCGGCTTATTTTGCGTGGACCAGGTGTTAAGTATCGCCCGAGATTCTTGAGCTCGATCTTGTTTGTTCTGACCCGCTGCAACGCGCTCGCGAAATATGCGCAGGACTTCCGGTCTCTTAGGTGGCCGGTGCGCTGGCCGCTTCGTCGCAGACACTTTTTCGATATTGTCGGGAGCGGTTGGAAGGAATACGGACCGGCACTGCGCTGCATCAATGGGTGGCAAGCCATCGTAGACCGGGTTAACACTGCCGTCCCTCTCGGCAGATAGGAGTGACCTTTCGGCTTCTCGCAAATCATCGCGGATGTGAGAGAACAGAACGCCGCGACACGCGCGCTCAATTTCGTCCTCATCAGGACGACTTGGCCATTGGCGCATGAACGCCCCGTATCCTAGCCGCGCCACATCACGCCCGCCGTTCAGCGAGCGTGATCACGTTAGTTTTATCCGAGCCCGCGACGACCTGCTCGACATGGCGTGCCCATGCATCGAGGGCGTCTCGCTTCTCCTGCTTCCAGTCGTGACGCTGGTAGACACCAGCGACGCCCGACTTCGACCCGGAAACGTGATTGAGGACGGCCTCGGTCACCTCGAACCGCACGCCCAGCCGCTGCAGGCCCGTCGCCAACGTGCGCCGCAGATCGTGCAGCCGCCAAGGCGCAAAGGGCTCATCATCGTTCCGCTTTGAGACCAGCTTGTCGAGGCGAGCCTTGGCGCGCGAATAGCCCGACACAGCCGTCTCTCCGTTGGTCGTGAAGACGAGACCCTTCTTCGGCCACTTGCCGTCTTTGCTGCGCAGATCGAGCAGGGCAACGGCGAGCACGTTCAGCGGCACGGTGTGGGCGCTTCTGTTCTTTGCCCGGGTGGCCGGGATGACCCATTCTGCCTGCGCCTGATTCATCTCGGCCCAAGTGATGCCAGCACATTCTTCACGGCGCTGGCCGGTGGCGATGAGTAGCTGGATCAGCGTTCCGAACGGATAGGCAAGATCGCCAGCAGCGAGCCAGATGATTTTCATCTCATCATCCGAAAGCACTCGATCGCGAGAGGCGACAGTCGCCGGGCCCTTGAGGCCCTCAAGCGGGGAACGTTCAATGTCGCCGCGCTCGACAGCCCATGCGAACAGCTTACGCACTTGCGCGAATACATTGCGGGGCAAGGCGACCTTGGTGGCGGGCAGGGCATCAAAAACCGCTGAGATGTCTGAGCGCATGATCGACGGAAGAGGCTTCTTTTTCAGGATGGTCGTGACGTAACGACGCAGATAGCTTTCCGCGACGACGTACGTACGGGGACGCCACGCCTTCTTGCCGTAGTCCTCAAGAAATTTGGCGGCATATGCGTCGAAGGCAAGATCGACAGAGGCGCGGCGGCGCTCGTTCCGGTCCGCCGCTGGGTCCTTACCTTGCCTGACCAGCGCCATCAGACGCTCAGCCTCATCTCGCGCACTCGCTGGCGTCCAGGGGCTGCCATGAGTGCCGATCGTCATCCGGCGAGTACATGAGCCGCGTCCCCCCATCCGATACTGGAGAAGGTAGACCTTTTTCCCTGCGGGCGTGGTCTTCAGCCCGAAGCCGCGAAGATCCTCGTCCCAGAGGAACTGATCGGCCGCCGCTGCTTTGACCGCATCGACGGTGCGCTTCGTTACCTTACCTGTCGCCATGGCGTGATTGCTACCTTCGCTATAGCAATCACGGTAACAGAAACCTACGGCAACGCCAAGCATGAACAAGCAAAGAACACTGGCTTTCTTCCGCCAATCTAAAATCAAACCGCTCTCGCTGACGAGGCGTTACAGCAGCACACTCCAAAACCGAGGGTCGTGGGTTCGAGTCCCCCTGCCCCTGCGCGCCTGAAGCCGAGAGCAATTGCGGCAAGCTTGCACCTCACCAACGGCAAAAACCTGAATCCAAGAACAGCGTTGCTGCTTTCGCGATCGGTGCGAGGGCGGGCCTTGCTCCGATCCTCTTTTGATGCTCATTTGCGTCGTTCCAGCTAGGGAGTCCTTGGATGCGCCTCACCACCCGTTTGGCCTTGTTCGGCACGATCCTGTCGATTCCTCTCGCCGCCGCGCGTGCCGACGAAGGCATGTGGACGTTCGACGCCTTCCCGACCGCGAAGATGCGCGCCGATTATGGATTCGCTCCCGATCAGGCGTGGCTCGACCGCGTGCGCGCCTCGGCGGTGCGGCTGACCGGCGGCTGTTCGGCGAGCTTCGTCAGCGCCAGCGGTCTCATCCTGACCAATCACCATTGCGTCGCGGGTTGTCTGCAGGACCTGTCGGACAACGCCCACGACTATCTTGCCGGTGGTTACACCTCGCGCGGTCGCGAAGAGGAGCGCCTCTGCCCAGGGCAGCAGGCCGAAGTCGTCAGCTCGATCCGCGACGTGACCGCGCAGGTCAAGGCCGCGACCGGTTCGCTCGCCGGTCTCGCCGCGGTCAAGGCTCGCACTGCTGCGATCGCCCAGATCGAAAGCGCCGGCTGCCCCGACATGAAGCTCACCCGCTGCCAGGTCGTCACCTTCTATGGTGGCGGCCAGTTCAAACTTTACACCTACCGCAAATATTCGGATGTCCGCATCGTCTGGGCGCCTGAATCGCGCGCCGAACAGTTCGGTGGCGATCCCGACAATTTCAACTTCCCGCGCTACGCCCTCGATGGCAGTTTCCTGCGCGCCTATGAGAATGGCAAGCCCGTCGCGACTCCGCTGCACCTCACATGGACGGCGCGCGCGCCGATCGATGGTGAGGCGACCTTCGTGGTCGGCAATCCCGGAACCACCGAACGGTTGCTGACCGGGTCGCAACTCGCCTTTTCGCGCGAGGTCACCGCGCCGCTCGATATGCTGCTCTTTTCCGAGCTTCGCGGGCGCCTTATCACCGCAAGGGCGCAAAGCCCGCAGCGTGCGCGCGAAGGCAAGGAAGACCTCGACAGTATCGAGAACAGCCTCAAGGTCTACATCGGCCGGGTGAAAGCGCTCAATGACCCGGCGTTGACCGGCAAGCTCGCCGCCGCCGAGTCCGACCTGCGCGCCCGATCGCGCGGTAATGCCGCGATCGGCGATCCATGGTCCGACGGCGATCGCGCCGTCGCCGCCTACCGCAACCTCTATCTTACCCAGCGCTTCCTCCGCCCCCGAAGCGACCTCTACATCTACGCCGCGCGCCTCGTCCGCGCCGCCGAGGAACGGACCAAGCCCAACAGCGATCGCCTCCCTGGCTACAGCGACAGCGCCTTGCCCTTGCTCGAAAAGCAGCTGCTCGATCCGACCCCTGTCACCCCCTGGGTCGATCAGCTCAAGCTCGAATTCTGGCTGTCGAAGGCGCGCGAATATCTTGGGCCCGACGACCCCGACGCCAAGCTCATTCTCGGCCGTGAGTCCCCCGAGGGCCTGGCCGCGCGGCTGATAGCCGGCACTGGCCTGCGCGATCCCTCCTACCGCCGCTCGCTGTGGCAGGGCGGCAAGGCGGCAATCGATTCCTCGACCGACCCGATGATCGTCCTCGCACGCAAGCTCGACGCGCGCGACCGCCAGGTGATCGCGCTGGTCGATGAGCAATATACCGGCCCGATCACCGCCGCCCGCAGCAAGATCGCTGACGCGCGCTTCGCTGCTTATGGCGACACCCTCTATCCCGACGCGACCTTCACGCTGCGCATCAGCTACGGCAAGGTCGCGGGCTGGATGGAGCGCGGACGGATGGTCCCCACCCGCACGCTGATGGGCGGGATCTACGACCGCGCCACGGGCGCCGAGCCGTTCGACCTGCCGACCGCCTTCGTCACCAACCGCGCAAGGCTCAACCCCGGTGTCACCTTCGACTTCGTTACCACCAACGACATCATCGGCGGCAATTCGGGCTCCCCGGTGATCGACCGCGCGGGCAATGTCATCGGCGCGGCGTTCGACGGGAATATCCACAGCCTGGCGGGCGATTACGCGTATAATGGCGAGGACAACCGCACCGTGGCGGTCTCGACCGCGTCGCTCGAGGAGGGACTGCGGGTGCTTTATCCCGCCCCCGCCTTGCTTGCCGAACTACACGGACACTGACCTTCGGAGTGGTTTGGACAGGCCGGATCAGGTTGCACATCGGGAGTGCGGTCTTATCCGAGCCCGCACCTGTCAGGGCACGTTCAATCGCGCTTTAGCGGCACTGTGCATTTCCTGGTAACGGGGCAGATCGCGAAGATTTTTGAAGTCCGGATCGACGTCGATATGGCGAAGCTGCGTCATGGTCATTTGCGCGAAATAGGGCTCGAGCAACTCAAGTGCCGTCTCAAAATCGTTAAGGTGGATCGAGAGTGCGCAGGCCAGATTATAGCGCATCGAATTATTTTCCGGATCCATCAGCATTGCTCGGCCGATCCAGTCGCGGGCGCGGTTGGCATCGCCCAGCGCGCCGAGCGCGCTCACGCCCATCGCCATGACAGAGCCGTTCGTCGGATCCTGCGCCACTTCTTTCTCGACCCGCGCGATCGTCACTCGTGCGATCCGTTCGAGGTTTGCGCGATCGTTCAAGGCTTCGTAGCAGCACACCAGCATATGGCCCGAATGACAGTCGGTCTCGACCAGCGAGATCGCCTTTTCCCAATAGGGCACCGCCTCGGCCACGCGCCCCTGGCGGAACGCGATCATCGCCGCTTCCTTGTTCACTTCCCAGGATTCGGGATCGATTTCGAGCGCCAGTGCCAATTGGCGGTCGGCATCCTCGTCACGACCTTCGCCCTGAAGATAACGCGCCTTGACGCAAATCGCTTCCGGCTGATGGGGGTCGAGCGCGAGGGCCTGCTCGGCGGCGGGCATCCCGTCCTCCTGCAGGCCGTGCCAGAAGCGCAGTTCCGACTGGCCGAGCGCCATCAGCGCCCACGCCTTGGCATAGCTTGGATCGACCTTGGTTGCCTGTCTGCAAATCCGCACCACGGCCTCGTCGCGCCGTCGGTCTCCGGCTTTGCCGCTGATCCACTGTTTGCGGGCCATCAAATAGAGGTTGTACGCGTCGGGATTGGTCGTGCCGCGCTGCTCGATCGCCTTTTTTTCCTTGGGCAGCAGCTTCAGTTTGAGCGCGCCGACGATCGCCTTGGAGATTTCGTCCTGAATAGCGAAAATGTCGGTCAGGTCGCGGTCGTAGCGATCGGCCCAGAGTTGAACACTGATCATGCAATCGGTGAGCTGGGCGCTGATCCGCACCCGGCTGCCGGCTTTGCGCACGCTGCCTTCCAGAACATGCGTGACGCCCAGATCGTGGGCAAGCGCGCCGGTATCGACCGGCTTGCCCTTGAACGAAAAGGCGGTGTTTCGGGCGATGACCGACAGCGCGGAAACCTTCGACAGGTCGGTAATGATATCCTCGCTGATCCCGTCGCTGAAATACTCCTGTTCGGGATCCCCGCTCATGTTCACGAACGGCAATGCGCACACCACGACTTCGCGGACCGCTTCAATACCCGGAGCGGGGGCGGCGACGCTCCCCACCAGCGAGGCAATGCTGCTCTCGACCTTCTCCCAGCCCGGCGCGTGGATGTCGCCCGACCAGCCCATCAGGTCAGCGCATTGGATCTGGTTGAACGGCATCGGCGGCAAGACCCCGTCGAGGCTTAGCTGGACCAGAGTGCCCGCCTCGCGCGCCGCATCGGCTTCGGCGCGTACCCATTGCGAGCGGACAGCATCGTTCGACCACAGCACGAGCACGGCTTTGGCCGACTTGATCCGCTCTTCGATCACATCGCTATAGGCCCGGTGCGCGGGCAGTTCGTCATCGCGCCAAACGCCATAGCCCGCGGCACGCAGAGCCTCGGCGGCTTGTTTTGCCAGCGGCTCGTTTGGCCGGGCGTAAGAGATGAAGATGTCCGACATGGCCGCGGTTCATTCCCAGGAGGTCTGGTTGTATCCCTGACACCCGAACAGGCAAGCGAAAGCTGTGTTACGGCGACCTCGAGAATATTCGCGTCATCTTCAAAGGAAGGCGAGGAGCTTTCCTGGTGCAAATGCTCCTTTTGAACATCCCCCCCGGGCCACCGCTCTAGTCGCTTCCTATCGGCATTCCCGGTGGCACTTGCGGGAGGCGGGCCGGATCCGCCAGCACCCGTTCCAGCGCGTCCCGATCACGCAACAGTTCCGCGATCCCGCGACTCCAGTCGCCATCCGCGTCACGGGTCTTCGTGCGCGCAAGATCGTCGGCAAGTCGCTCGAGGCGCGCATTGAGCGACACCGCGATTGCAGGCGACAGGCGGGGCACCCGGGCCGCGCGGGCAATTGCCAGCACGACCGTGGTTCCAATTCGCCGGCGCACCTCGGCGGTGCCGCTTGGCGCAGCGAAGGCCTGGGCAATCAGTCGCTCGACCAGCTCATGCGGCGATGGCACGCCGGGATCGCTTTGATGCTGCAGCTCAAGACGATTGAAGCGGTCGGGGTCGAGCAGGCTGTTGAGCGTTTCCACCGCGGCGGTCTCGGTTGCTCGAAGCGGATCGAACACCGGTCCGCCGGCGGTTGGCATCACCTCGATATCGTATTGCCGGTCGCGATTGCCCCCGAAGCCGATCGACAAGAGGCTTTGAAGCCGCGCGGGGACAGTCAGCGCAGCTGGCGACAGCGTGGCCATCAGCTCGGCCAGCGCGCGTTGCTGCCGGTCGCCGGGGACGGGCACCGCCTGCGGGCTCTCGGCATCAAGCCCATAGGGAAAGTCGACCCCACCAAGTGACTTTGCCGCGGCTTCCACCTGATAGCGATGAAGCAGCCAGATCGGCACGAAGGCTCGTCGCAGGGTCGCCGCCGCCTGATCGCCCGGGATTGATCCGCTGCCGAACCGCTCCAGTGCGGCCTGGCGAACCAGCATCATCCGATGCAGCTCGACGATGGCGTCCGGCCCGTCGTCCCACAGCGCTCCCTGGGGATGGGATGAGCCTGAGGGCCGCGAGTCATCGTCAGAGACAAAACGAAACCCGGCCGCTCGTCCCTCCGCCTGAACCGCTGCGCCCGCCGCGTCACTCGGCGCGTAAAGCCATTTCACCACGAACCTGTCCCACGGTCCCAGCCCAACACCATAGGCATCGCCGAGCGACGGCTTGCCGCCGTCCAGCGCGATCCGAGGCGCCGGATAGTCCATCACCGACGAGCGCCCCTGCGTACTGGCAGCCATATTGTGCGCAAAGCCGAGCGCGTGGCCGACCTCATGCGCCCCAAGTTGCCGGAGCCGCGCCAGCGCGACCTGCACTGGATCGCCTGGCACTCCCGTGTTGGTCAGCCCCGCGCCGACAAGCGCCTGATAAATCATGATATCTTGTCGAACGCGAAGCGAACCAAGCAGAACCGCGCCCTTGATGATCTCGCCGGTACGCGGGTCCGAGATCGGGTTGCCATATGACCAGCCGCGCGTCGCTCGATTGACCCAGTTCACGACATTATAGCGGACATCCAGTGGGTCGGCACCGTCGGGTAGAATATCGACCCGAAAGGCGTCGTCATACCCCGCCGCCCGAAAAGCCTCGGTCCACCATCCGACCCCGTCGGCGAGCGCAGTGCGCACAGGTTGTGGAGCCGCTCCGTCGATATAGAAGATGATCGGCTGTTTGACGCGCGAGTGCGGCGCTGCCGGGTCGACCTTCTCGAGCCGGAACCTGCTGGCAACGTCGCTGACCATCGCGCTGCCCAGTGGCGCCGAAAAATCGACCCGCTGGGTCGACAGGCTGTAGCCATAGGGGTCATGACGCACCGTATAGCCGGCGGGCGGCAAGGCGATCAGCGAGTGCCGCTCGACCATCGTCACATCACCCGACCCCGGCGCGATATTGCCCACTTCCTCCTTCGGCTCATCGGCGTGGAACGTCAGGCGGGCCGAGAATTCCGCGTTGCGCGGAAACACGCGGACGCTCGCCGGGTCGGCCACCGACCGTTCGGGGACCAGCTTGTAATCGCCCCCTCCGCCGCGTTTCAGGGCGCTCGCCATCCCCCAGTCATCGCGCGTCAGGAAACTCGACAGGTCGACGGTGAACGAACCATTGGGAAGGGTCTTGATCACATCGCCAAGCCAGAGCGTGTCGGATGCGAACGCATTGCGCACGCGCGACTGTTCCGCCGCGCTCCCGAGCGTGGCGACGAACTTCGGGTTCTCGAGCTCCGCGGCGACTTTCTTGCCGACCCGCCTGAACAGTAGCAGGCGCGAGCTTCCGGCAGCGGCGCGATCGATCCCGATTGGCGCCGATCCAAGCCCGGTCTCGAGCTGCGTCAGGTAGATGAACCTTACCGAGACGCCGCTCGCATCCGGCGGCGCCAAGGTGGCGATGATCTTGCCATCCAGCTTGTCCGAATTTATCTTGAGCAGGAGCGGCTCGGTAACCGGAACGGTCGTCGTGCGACGATGCCCGATTGGCTCGCCCGCGCTCGCGGCTGAAGGAAGCAGAGTAGCGATCGCCAAAGTCATTGCGATACGCCTCATCACGCTCCCCTTACCGATCATGGCCAAGCCTATTTCCAACCGAAGACCTTGTCGAGGACCGGTCGATGGGTGCAGACCCGCTCGCGGCCAAGCCTCTCCCGAATGGATCACGCCCCAACGGCGCAATGGAAGTAAGCCTCCCACCAGTCGTCCATTGCACCCCAGGACCAAAGCGCGCATAGTAGCACTGCTCGGCCCACTTCGGAGAAGTGCGCGTGAGTCCCCCCGTCCCCGCCACTCGCCTGCGCCTGCGCGGCTCGCCAATTCGTCCCGGTCGCGTCGCGGCGGCCAGCTTGCTTGGAGCATCGTCAGGCGCACTGCTTGCCCTGCTTGCAGCAATTTTGGTCACCCCGACCTTCCGCGCGACTGCCGATGTCGAGTTCGTCCAGGCCCCCGGGACCGTACCCTTGTCCGACGCCGCCCGCGATGCGCGGATCGACGGGTTCGTCGAGGCCGCACGAAGCCTTCCGGTCGCCGCCGCCGCCCTTCATGATACCGCGCTTCGCCAAGCCGGCGGACAGACCAACCAGGACTCCGCCGCACTGGCCCTGCTCGACCGGGTTCGCGCCGAGCGAATCGGCGCAACCGCGCTCATCCGCATCGACGCGCGGGACGACCAGCCGCTCGCCGCCGCCCGTCTCGCCACGGCGGTCTCGAACGCGCTTATCACCCGTTCGCTCGCCGACCGCATCGCTGCGATCGCCCCCCCTGACCCATCCCTCGAGCGCGACCTTGCGCAGAGCCGCGCGCGCGCTGAAGCCGTCGACCGCGCGCTCGCCGATTTCCGCGCCGGGAGCGATCTTGGCGCCTCCGCGCAAAGCGACGCCGAAGTTGCCACGCTGCGCCAGTCGGCAACCGGCGCAGAGGGCGAGGCCGCCGCCGCCGCCGCCCGCGCCGCCGCCGCCACCCGCCAAATCATTGTTCCCGCCTCGACCATCGGCCAGAACGGCACCGCGAGCCTCGCCGAACTTCGCGCCCAACGCGCCGAAGTCGATCGGCGCCGCGCGGCGCTCGCCGATCGGGTCGCGCCCGATTACCCGCCACTCGTCTCGGCGCATGCCGAACTGGCCACCCTCGACCGAGCGATCGCCGCAGAACTCGGCGGCCTCTCGGCCAGTGCCCGGGCCGATGCCGCCGCCACACGCGCGCGCGCCACCGCGCTTGGCCATGTTCGCCCGCGGATAATCCCCCGCCGCGACGAAAATGGTTGCCGGTTGGCCGGCGGCGTTAGCGGCGGTGACGGCCTTGTGGATCGACTGGAACGGCGCGCCCGAGTTGCCCGTGCCGCTGGCATCATTACCGCTCTGGATGTTGGCGTAGAGCGTCGTCCCTGGCGCCGCGCGCGCCGTCGAGAAAAGGTCGAACAATTGTGCTGCGGACTTGCCGACCGACCCGAAGCTCGACCGGCGATCCTCGTACAGGCTAACCGCTGGGGTGAAAGCGGTGATACTCCAGGCAGCCGTCCATGGAGCAGGCGCAGTGAGCGCCAGCGGGGCGGTTCGCGCCATCGCCCCAAGGCCCGCAAGTTGCGCCACGCTGACCGCGCTCCCGCCCGACGAACGGCCCATTTCTCAGGCCTCCCCGATAAGATCGGCAGCAGTCGTCCCGGTCGCCCGGACATGACTCGCGCGCACCCCGATATAGCTCGCGTTGGGCAAATTTTTATACGTCACATCGGCGACCGCGCCGACCCCGCGCAGGGTGACGTCGCCGCCCGTCCCGATATAGATTCCCTTGACCACCTGGGGCAGCGCGGCGCTGTCGCTCGGAACCACCACGAACGGCACGCGCGAGGGCAGTTCGGGCGAGTCCCCCATCGTATCAAAATTATCCGGCATGGTTCAGGCCTTTCAAGGTGACGCGACTCGCCCTACGCAGTGTTCCTGGCTGTAGGAAAGTGTTTTTTTGAACCGGAAAGGTTTTCTATTTGGCTATTCAGGCAGCCTTTTTTCGTCGGCCCTGATCACGACCTTCGGCCTTGGCGTGTCAAGTGCGCTCAACCTCGCCGGATTGTTCCTGTGGGTCCGCCTCCTCAGTCCCGCCGAGTTCGGGCTGTTCTCGCTCGTCACCGGCGCCGCGCTGATGCTCAATGCGCTCGGCTTCGAGTGGCTCCGGCTGGCGGGGGCGCGCAGCTTGACCGATCCCTCGACGCCTACTGGCGTCTCGACCGAGCGGCTGTCCGCCTGGCTCCACGTGGCCGCGCTGCTCGCCATCGCACTCGCCGTTGCGGTCCTCGCCGCGACTTTCACCGGCCTCGCCCTGCCGGGGCTGCCCCCGCGCTGGAATCTCGTCATGCTGCTCCTGGCAATCAGCGAAATGCCATTCGCGGCCGTGACCCTCGTCGCGCGGCTGCAGCTTCGCGCCACGACCTACGCGACCGCGATGATCGGCCGTTCGGGGCTTGCGCTCGGCGCGGGCGCACTGCTCGTTCATGCGGGCAGCGGACCCGGCGGAATCGTCGCCGCGACCGCGCTTGCCCAGTTCGCGGTGACCGGGGTCCTCGTCGCCCGTGACCCGCTGTGGCGCAGCGCGCTGACCTCCTCCCCTCCCCTTGCCGAACACACTGGTCTGGTTCGTCTCGGCGCACCGCTCGTCGCCGGCTCGGCGCTGGCACTCGCCGCAGCGACGATCGACCGTTACCTGGTCGCCGCGACCCTCGGACTCGACGCTGCGGGCCGATTTTCGGCGCCGGCCGAACTCGTCGCCAAGACGCTCGGCTTCGCCCTCATGGCGCTGAACCTCGCCGCTTACCCGATGCTGGTGCGCACCTATGAGCGCGACGGCCCCGCCGCCGCCGACCGCGCGCTCGACCGCAACCTCGTCTTGCTGCTGGCGATTGGGGCCCCCATCCTGCTCGCCTTTCTCCTCCTCCCCGGCCCGCTCGCCGCAGCATTGCTCGGCCCAAGCGCCGGTGCCGAAAGCGCCAGCCTCCTGCCGTTGCTAGCGGTGGCCGCGCTGCTCCGCCTGCTCGTCAACTTCCACTTCGCCGTCGCGCTTCAGTTGGCACGGCGGATGGCGTTGACCCTCGCCCCGTCCCTGGTCACACTGGCCCTGCTCATCCCGCTCGCCCGCGTCGCGATTACAAGTGGCGGACTGGGCGGCTTCGTACGCCTGCTGGTGGTGGCGCAGGGGGCAGGCGCGGTCAGCGCCTGGTTACTCGCGCGTCGGGCCTTGCCACGACCGGCTCGTCGCCGAGCATGAGCCGCTGTGCGCCGATCCGAACCCCGTCCCCGACCGTCACCGCGCCGAGCAAAGTCGCCCCACAATAGAGCGTCGCCTCTTCGCCGATCAGCGGATAGGTCGCGACCTCGACCCGCTGCCGCCCCAGCGTCACCCCGTGATAGATCGTCACCCGCGCGCCGATCACAACCCCCTCGCCGATGACGATCGCGAGCGGATGCGGGAAGCACACCCCCGGCCCGATCCGCGCTCGCGCCGAGAGATGACAGGCGAATACCGCGATCATCCGCCGCTCGACGAGCATCGCGAGCCCACGCCCCATCCGCCCCCGCGCCACCGCCCAATGCGCCAGCCGATAATGGCAGGCCAGCGCGAATCCCGGGTTGGCGATCCACGCCACGAACCCCTGCCAGATCGTCGCTCGTCGCCCGCTCGCGGCAAGGTCGGCGTGCCACGCGCTCATCGTCCCGCCGCCCGCCGCGCCGCCTCGTAAAACTATTTCTCGGATCTCAGCCAAGCAGAGCTAGCCGCCGCCCGAAGCGCTATTTCGCTGTCAGAGCGGACGGCCCACTTGGAGAGCGCCTTCCAATTTGCGCAGATGGCGGTTCGAGAAACACAGCGTCAGGGAAACATCGTTCCCTTCAGTCGGATGATCGCGCAAGGAATGGGTCGGTAAGGAACGACAGCGTTTAGCTTTCTAGTCCCGACGCGCGCTTCTTCCCGCTCGTCTGCTCCGCGTATATATCTTCGAAGGCCCGCGCCAAACTGAGAAGGAGCGGGCCCTCAGCTCGGTCAGCGAAATTCTCGGCCTGGCTTCGACATAGCTCGGCCTCTTGCAGCAGCGATTCTTGATGGTTTTGTTCCATACTGACCGCTTAGACGTGCGGCCATAAAGCTAGTGGGAACAGCGATGCCTAAGGGGCCGTTAACGAAATGCGTGTGTCAGCATTTTCCCGCTGTTCGGTCGGTGGAAGATGCAAGCCGTGCACAGAATATAGGCCTCAGTTACTGAGCCCGGCGCGGTAGCAGCCCGAGCCTAGATGCCTGCGAGCGCGCTCCTTCCTCGCTCCGGCCAGTGGCATGACCGTCAACCGCACTGATCGAGCGCGACATCGGCTGCAACGCATTCGCTCCTGAGCCTGTGACAGCTGCCCCGCGCCGAACAGCGCCACCACCTCCATCGCGGTTCACGTCTTCGTGTTCCCGCAGTCGTGGCACTCAGCTCGCAAGTTAGCCCTGAAGCGTGCCACGTCGGCGCCAGTGTAAATGTGCTTCGTGGACATCCCCCTTGGGTAGGCGGCGCGAAACGATTCGAGAACACACTCTCGCGGATGGCGGGTTTATCTAAGTGTCTCATTTCGAGACGATTTATTCGCAAACAGGATTGCCATTAATTAACACCAACTTTATTCGGAGGGTTAATGCGAGTCGTTTGAGCTTTTCTGGGAGTCTTTTTTATGCGTCAGTTAGTTTTGGGTCTGATGGGCGCAGCAGTCCTTGCGCTGAGCTCTGGAGCATATGCATCTGCCACCGTAAGTGACGGTACTTGCGCAACCTCAAACGTCTCGCCCACGGCCACCGCATGCGTTGGTTTTTTTACGGGCAACACACTGAGCAATAACACCACGGACAACGCGACGATCAGCGCTTCTTTAAGCACGCTGGGCGTAAGCAATTATACGACCTTTAGTGACTACGCTACGACGACGGTCTCTGGCCTGGGTGGTTTAACGGATTTGTCCACCCTCTTCGGAAACCTGACTGGCACCAATGTCTTCGGCATCCACTTTGGCGGCGGAGCTGGCGGCGGGGAAACCGCTTTTTACAGCATCGACTTTGGTACGGGTTCGTCGTCGTTTAAACTTAACCTGCCAAACAGTTCCAGCGTGACACTGTTTTCGGGTACGGGAGCCGTTCCGGAACCAGCTACGTGGGCAATGATGCTTCTTGGCTTCGGTGCCATGGGCGTGAGCATGCGTCGTCGCCGTCGTGTTACGGCGATGCAGATTGCCTAGTATAACCTTCAATT
>JBDSGJ010000054.1:0-35552 GCA_039919075.1 Sphingomicrobium sp. | reverse complement strand
CATCGTGCCGCGCGCGCGGCACGATCCTGGTTGCGGTCGGCCCGACCACCGAAACCATCGCGCTCGCCGCCGAAGAAAGTCCCGCGCTCGCCGCGCCCCGGGTCCCGCCGGCTAAAGTCACCCGAGCGGTCATCCTGCTCGTGCCGCCGTTCCGCATCCTCGTCGCCGAACCAGCGGGAGATTTCGTCGCCCGCGCGTTCGAAAAAGCCGCGATTGTCTGAGCTGCCCTGCGGCGCTCGTCCACCGCGCTCGCGGTCGTCGCGAAAACGCTCGTCGCGGGGGTGGTCAGGTCGGTCATAGGCCATCATCGTCTCTCCATCCGAAACCGGCCCCCGCCGCGTAGAGCCAGTTGATGGTAAACGAATGCGTCCGTGGCGCTGTTCCGCCTCGGCGATGAGACGAGCAGCGGCTTCGATGAAGCGAGGTGCGTGGTTCGGCGAGCGCACCGTGGCTTAAAGAATGGCGTAGCGGGGGGCGTTGCCAGCGCTTCGAAGCACCGCTATTGGGCGCTCACTTGCCGGGTGCGGGGCTGTAGCTCAGATGGGAGAGCGCTGCAATCGCACTGCAGAGGTCAGCGGTTCGATCCCGCTCAGCTCCACCAGCATTCGGCATTTTTCCGGTCATGGCGGCGGGAACCTTCGGTCAGAAGCTGCGCGCATCCCCCATGGGCGTGTGGCTCGGCGGAGCGAGAGCCTAACAAAGTACGCAAACTGGCAAGATTCTTTCAATCCGGCGACGCCGTGCGGCTGCTTGTCTGCCTTCTGGCGTCGGCCCCTTGCCAAAGCTCACGCGGCCAGCATTGGTTGCGGCCGCGACGCGGCAGTCGGGCGAATCATCGTCCGCGAGGGAGGAATAGTTCGGCATGGCCAAATGGGTGGGCGCGCTCGTCGCCGCAGCGATCATGGTGAGCGGGTGCGGCAAGAGCGACGGCGGCGCGCCGACCTTGCTCAATGTCAGCTACGACCCGACGCGCGAGCTCTACAAGGACATCAATGCCGCCTTTGCCGCCGCGTGGAAGAAGGATCATGGCCAGGAGGTCGGGTTCGAGATGAGCCATGGCGGATCGGGCAAGCAGTCGCGAGCGGTGATCGACGGGCTTGGCGCGGACGTTGTCACGCTGGCGCTGGCCGGGGACATCGATGCGATCGCGGCGAAAAGCCACAAGCTGCCGGACAACTGGCAGTCCCGCCTGCCCGACAATAGCGCGCCCTACACTTCGACGATCGTGTTCCTCGTCCGCAAGGGCAATCCCAAGGGAATCCACGACTGGGCTGATCTGGTGCGGTCGGGGGTCGAGGTGATTACGCCCAATCCCAAATCGTCGGGCGGGGCGCGCTGGAACCTGCTCGCCGCGCTCGCTTGGGGGCGCTCACGGCTCGGCTCGGACGCCAAGGCGGAGGCCTTCGTCACCGACCTCTACGGCCATGTTCCCGTTCTCGACAGCGGCGCTCGCGGGGCGACGACGACGTTCGTCGAGCGCGGCATCGGCGACGTGCTGGTCGCGTGGGAGAATGAGGCGATGCTGGCGCAGCGGAAACTGGGCAATGGCAGGGTTGAACTGGTCGTGCCCTCGGTCTCGGTGCTGGCCGAACCGCCGGTCGCGGTGATCGACGCCAATGCCAGGAAACATGGCACGCTCGATCTAGCCAATGCCTATCTGAAATTCCTCTATACTCCAGAGGCTCAGGAACTGATTGCGCGCAATTTCTATCGGCCGCGCGACCCGGCGGTGGCGGCCCGGCACACCACCGAATTCCCGCAGATGAAGCTCGCTACGATCGCCGATTTCGGCGGGTGGAAGGTGGCGCAGAAGCGCTACTTCGCCGACGGCGGGCTGTTCGACGGCATCATGGCGAAGAAGGCACACTGAGCAGCACCGTCGCCTTGCCGGGGGCTGCAGACACCGCCCTTGCGCCGCTACCGCCGCGCTCTGAGCGCCCGCGTCTGCTGCAACCGCGTGTCCGCCGCTCGATCATTCCGGGGTTCGGGCTGACGCTCGGGCTGACGGTCGGCTGGCTGTCGCTGATCGTCTTCCTGCCGCTGGCGGCGCTGGCGCTCAAGGCGGCGGGGATGGGGCCCGCCGAGTTCGCCCATGCCGCGCTCGGCGGGCGCGCGATCGCGGCCTACAAGGTCAGTTTCGGCGCGGCGCTGGTGGCGGCGCTGGTCAATGCAGTATTCGGGACGCTGGTCGCCTGGGTGCTGGTGCGTTACCGCTTTCCCGGTCGGCGGTTGGTTGGAGCGATGGTCGATCTGCCCTTTGCGTTGCCGACCGCGGTCGCGGGGATCGCGCTGACCACCCTCTACGCCGAACATGGCCTGATTGGTGCGCTGCTCGTGCCGCTTGGGGTCAAGGTCGCCTTCACCTGGCTCGGCATTACCGTCGCGCTGACTTTTGTCGGGATGCCGTTCGTCGTCCGCTCGATCGAGCCCGTGCTCGCCGATCTGGGCCACGACGTAGAGGAAGCCGCCGCGACGCTCGGCGCGAACCGGCTGCAGACCTTCAACCGGGTGATTTTCCCGGCGATCTTCCCGGCGCTCCTGACGGGCTTCGCGATGGCTTTCGCACGCGGAGTGGGCGAATATGGGTCGGTCATCTTCATCGCCGGCAACATGCCGTATCGCACCGAAATTGCGCCGCTGCTGATCGTCACCCAACTCGAGCAATATGATTATAATGGGGCAAGCGCGATCGCGGTCGTGCTGCTGCTCGCGTCGTTTGCAATGCTGGTCGTGCTCAACCTTTACCAGGCCTATATCGCCCGGCGCGGCGGGCGCGGCGAATGAGGCGCGCGATCGGTCAGGGCAGCGGCGGAAGCACTATTCTCATCGCGATTGCGCTGGGGTTCCTCGCGCTTATGCTGGCATTGCCGCTGTTCACCGTGTTCGCGGAGGCGCTCGATCAGGGAGTCGGCACTTCGCTCGAGGCGATCCGTCAGCCCGATGCCATCGCAGCGATGAAGCTGACGCTGCTCGTGGCGGCGATCGCGGTTCCCGCCAACGTCGTCTTCGGCCTCGCCGCGAGCTGGGCGATCACCAAGTTCGACTTTGCGGGCAAGAGCCTGCTGACGAGCCTGATCGACCTGCCGCTGTCAGTGTCGCCGGTCGTCTCGGGGCTGATCTATGTCCTGCTGTTCGGCGCGCAGGGCTGGTTCGGCGAATGGCTTGGCGACCGCGACATCCAGATCATCTTTGCCGTGCCGGGGATCGTCCTTGCCACCATGTTCGTCACCTTCCCGTTCGTCGCGCGTGAGCTCATCCCATTGATGCAGGGGCAGGGCCGGGACGATGAGGAGGCGGCGCTGTCACTCGGCGCGACCGGCTTCCAGACCTTCCGCCGGGTCACGCTCCCGAATATCCGCTGGGGGCTGCTCTATGGCGTGCTCCTGTGTAATGCCCGGGCGATGGGCGAGTTCGGCGCGGTGTCGGTCGTCTCGGGGCATATCAGGGGTCAGACCAACACCATGCCGCTCCATGTCGAGATACTTTACAATGAATATGATTATGTCGCCGCTTTCTCGGTCGCGGCGTTGCTTGCCTTGCTCGCGCTGGTGACGCTCGGGCTCAAGACTTTGCTCGAATGGCGCTATGGCCACAGCTCGGCCGGAGGCGGGCATTGAGCATCATCCTGAACAATATCAGTAAGCGCTTCGGCACCTATGCCGCGCTTCACGATGTCAGCCTTGAGGCGAAGGACGGCGAGTTTCTTGCGCTGCTCGGTCCATCGGGTTCCGGCAAGACGACCCTGCTCAGGATCATCGCCGGGCTCGAGTTCCCCGACAGCGGCAGCGTCTTTTTCGGCGACGAGGATGTCACCGACCTGAAGGCCGCCGCGCGTCGGGTTGGCTTCGTCTTTCAGCATTATGCGCTTTTCCGCCACATGACGGTCGCGGACAATGTCGCGTTCGGGCTCAGTGTGCGTCGCCGCCGCGACCGCCCGGCCAAGAGCGAGATCAAGCGTCGGGTCGACGAGTTGCTCGAGCTGGTCCAGCTCGGCGGGCTTGGCGACCGTTATCCGGCACAACTGTCGGGTGGACAGCGCCAGCGGATTTCGCTCGCCCGCGCGCTTGCGGTAGAGCCGCGCCTGCTACTGCTCGACGAGCCGTTCGGCGCTCTCGACGCCAAGGTTCGCAAAGACTTGCGGCGCTGGCTGCGCACGCTCCACGACAGCATGGGGGTGACGTCGGTGTTCGTCACCCACGACCAGGAGGAAGCGCTCGAACTCGCCGACCGCGTGGTCGTCATGGACTATGGCCGGATCGAGCAGATCGCCGCCCCGCGCACCATCTACGATCGCCCCGAAAACGCCTTCGTCTATGATTTCGTCGGGGATTCGAACCGCGTTCCGGTGATCATCACTGGCGGCCGCGCGAGCTTCGCCGGGCGCCCGCTGGCAGTCCAGCTCAACGGGGCCACCGATGGCCCCGCAAACCTGTGGTTTCGCCCGCACGAGGTGCGAATCGCCACCGGTCCCGACGGTGCGCTTGAGGGGCGAGTGAATCTGATCCTGCCACGCGCGGGCACGCTTCGGGTAGAGGCCGAGGTCGAGGGAATCGTCGCACCGGTTGAACTCGACCTGCCGCTCGACGCTCCGGTCAGGATCGGCGAACCCGTGCGCTTCGTGCCAACCCAGCCGCGGCTGTTTCCGATCTAACGTCGCGGACACGCGAGTATCATGGCGGCGACGATAGCGCCGTACTGCCCAACGCCACGACGCTCGATCCCGCGACCAACCCGGCGCGACTCCGTGCGACGTCCACCCACCCCGACCTCACCCGCCGCGGGATTGGTCGCCTGATCCTGTCACTGTGCGAGGCAGCGGCCGTAGAAGCGGATTTCTCCAGCGCGGTGTTCATGGCCACCTTGTCGGGCGAACCGCCTTATCGGGCGGCAGGGTATCAAGAGGCCGAGCGGCACACCAACTCTGTTCATGGAATCGGTGTGCCGCTGACCCGGATGACCAAAACGCTCAGCAGTTAGGCAGCGAACTGGTTCATCGTATTGTGCGCGCCCCCTGCCTTGAGCGCCGCTTCGCCGGCGAAATATTCTTTGTGGTCGTCGCCGATATCGCTGCCCGACATGTTCTGATGCTTGACGCAGGCGATGCCCTGCCGAATTTCCTCGCGCTGGACGTGCTTGACGTAGCCAAGCATCGCTTGCTCGCCGAAATACTCCCTGGCGAGATTGTCGGTCGACAGCGCCGCAGTATGATAGGTCGGCAGGGTGATCAGGTGGTGGAAGATCCCCGCCCGAGCCGCGCTTGCCCGCTGGAAGTCGCGGATCTTTTCGTCTGCTTCCAGGCCGAGCTCGGTCTCGTCATACTGGACGCCCATCAGCTTGGCCCGGTCATAGGCCGACACGTCACGACCCGCTTCCGCCCAGGCGTCATAGACTTGCTGCCGGAAATTGAGGGTCCAGTTGAACGACGGCGAGTTGTTATAGGCCAACTTGGCGTTGGGCACGACTTCGCGAATGCGATCGACCATCGACGCAATCTGCTCGATGTGCGGCTTCTCCGTCTCGATCCACAGAAGGTCGGCGCCGTTCTGGAGCGAAACGATGCAGTCGAGGACGCAGCGGTCGGCCCCGGTCCCGGCGCGGAACTGGAACAGGTTTGACGGCAGCCGCTTGGGGCGAAGCAGCTTGCCGCCTCGATTGAGCACGACATCGCCGTTCCTCGCCGTCGCCGGATCGATCTCCTCACAGTCAAGGAAGCCGTTATACTGGTCGCCGATATCGCCTGGCTCGTGCGAGACCGCGATCTGCTTGGTCAGGCCGGCGCCGAGTGAGTCGGTCCGGGTGACGATGATCCCGTCGTCAACTCCGAGCTCGAGAAATGCGTAGCGGCAGGCGCGGATCTTGGCGATGAAGTCTTCGTGCGGCACGGTGACTTTGCCGTCCTGGTGGCCACACTGCTTCTCGTCTGAGACCTGATTCTCGATCTGCAAGGCGCAGGCGCCCGCCTCAATCATCTTCTTGGCGAGCAGATAGGTCGCCTCCGCATTGCCGAAGCCGGCGTCGATATCGGCAACGATCGGGACGACGTGGGTCTCGTAGCCGTCGATCGCGGCCTGAATCTGGTGCGCCTTAATCTCGTCACCCGCATCGTGCGCGGCGTCGAGGTCACGGAACATCATCCCCAGTTCGCGCGCGTCGGCCTGCTTGAGGAAGGTGTAAATCTCCTCGATCAGCGCCGGGACGCTGGTCTTCTCGTGCATCGACTGGTCAGGCAATGGGCCAAAATCGCTTCGGAGCGCGGCAATCATCCAGCCCGACAGATAGATGTAGCGACCCTTGACCGTGCCGAAATGCTTCTTGATCGAGATCATCTTCTGCTGGGCGATGAAGCCGTGCCAGCAGCCCAGCGACTGGGTGTAGTTGGCCGGGTCGGCATCATAGGCGGCCATATCGGCGCGCATGATCGCGGCGTTGTGACGGGCTATGTCGAGTCCGGTGCGAAACCGGTTCTGGGCGCGCATCCGGGCAACGCTTTCGGCGTTGATCCCGTCCCAAGTGCCTTTATGGCTGCGAATGACCTGATCGGTCTGTGCGATATCGTAGGCGTAGGTCATGGCGAATCCCTGTCAAGCGATGTGGCCCCGATCCAACGCCTATCTCGCACATGCAGCAACGGAATTAACGTAGATTTGTCAATAATTCACAAGTGAGATGCGTCGCTTCTTGCACGCTTTTCACAAAGCGGACGGTTGCGTACCGTCTTTTGCGGCCGGTTCTAGGCACCCTTGAAGCGCGACGGCGGCTGCGGGTGCCCTGACTTTCGCGCCGTTGATCAGGAACAGATAGGCGTCGCGGCCATCTTCCGACCAGCGCTTCGCCCGCACCGCAAACTTCTTAAGGCTTTCCGGGTCGTAGCCGGTGGGCACGTCTTCACGCATTCTTTGCAGCCGGGCATAGGTGAAGCTTGCGGTATCCCCGTCGATGCACGGCAAATTATCGTCGTCGCCGAACACCACCGCGGCGTCATGGTCGCGGCACAGTGCGAAAAATGTTTCATCGCGGAAACTCTCGTGGCGCGGCTCGATCGCGTGGCGGAGCTTCTGACCCTCCAGACAGGTCGGGAGGAGGTCGAGGAATCGGGCGATGTCTTCGCGGTCGAACTGGCGGCGCGCGGCTAACATCCACAGTATCGGGCCGAGCTTGGGGCCCAGAGCGCTCAAGCCTTGCGCAAGGAAGGTCGTCACGCCTTCACCCGCGTCCGCGAGCTTGGGGCGAGTCACGCAATAGCGCGAGCCTTTGATCGCAAACTGGAAGTCCTCGGGGACGCGGCTTGCCCAATCGGCCCAGCTGGCGGGTGACTGACGACCGTAGAAGGTGGCGTTGATTTCGATCGCGCCGAAGCTTGCCGCAGCATATTCGAGCTCGCGGCGTTGGGGCAGGTCGTCCGGATAAAACAGCCCGCGCCAAGGCGGATATGTCCAGCCGCCAATCCCGATCCTCACCCTGCCGTTAGTCACGGCTCGACTTTGCCGCGCCGATCACGCCTGAGCGACCTCAAGGAGAAGCCGGGAGGAACCGGGCGATAACTTCGCGCGCGAGCCGGGCGGGGCGCTTGGTCACCGAATCGAGACAGCACCAGCTGCTCCTGACTTCGGCGATGACTTCCTCGCCGCGCATGATCATCGTCGTGAAGGCAGCACGGGCGCCCTCGACCTTTTCGGCGATGACATCGGCGACGACAAGATCCTCGAGAAAGGCGGGGCGGCGATATTTTATCTCGTGGCTGAGCGCGACCCACAAGTGGCGTGCGACCGCTTCGGGCGGGGCGAGGCTCTCCCAATATCGAACGACCGCTTCCTGGACCCACTTGAGATAAACGCTGTTGTTGACATGACCCATATGATCGATGTCGTCGGGCTCGATGCCGATCGGGTGATGATAGGGGACGCTGATCACCCGGAGAGGCTCGGCTTGACCGACAGCAATGTCAACGATTCTGGCCTGTTGTCTGCCCATCAGGCGATCTTGCGGCGGCGCTCGCCAATCCCCTGGTTGAACAGCGTCGGGAAGGCGGACATCTGGCCGATTGCGGGTCGGCCGAGCAAATAGCCTTGCGCCAGCCGAACCCCAAGCCCGCGCAGCATCCTGAGTTCGGCCTCGGTTTCGACGCCCTCGGCGATAAGGCTGATCCGCAGGCGCCGGGTAAGCCCGACCATCGCTTCGACGATCGCCTGGCGCGGCGCGCTTAGATCGACCCCGCGAATTATCTCCATGTCGAGTTTTATGACGTCGGGGTGGATTTCGGCGAGTAGCCCGAGCCCGGCATGGCCAGTGCCGAAATCATCGATTGCCGTGGTGAAGCCGAGCTCGCGGTAGGTCCGCACGATCGCGCGCAGGTGATCGACGCCGATCGCTTCGCCACCGCCGAACTCGAACATCAGGCGTTGGAGCGGGAAGCCGACCTCGCGCGCGGTGCGCAGTGTCAGCTGGATATCCCCGATCGGCGACTCGACTGCGAGCGGGATGAAGTTGATGGCGAGTTTGGCGCGCGTGTCGAGGATGCCCGCCGCGACCGCATCGCGAATGGCGACCACGCGACACGCCTGGTCGAACTCGCGGCGGTTGCCGTCGCCGATCCAAGACAGGACTTCGCCCGCCGACTGGCCGCCCGCGCCGCGGACGAGCGCTTCATAGGCGAACACTTCGCCCGACACGATATCGACGATTGGCTGGAAGGCAGCGCGAATCCGCGCTTCGAAGGGTAGCGGCGCGCGGGCCAGGCGTGACGTGGGAAGGTCCATCGGCGAAGACTAGCCGCGAAACACTTAACGCGTTGTTATGCGTGCACTCGATGCGGAGGCGAATGAGCAGTGAGCAGGATCAGTAATATAGTGGTGCTGACCGGAGCGGGAATCTCGGCTGAAAGCGGGGTGGCAACCTTCCGCGCTGCGGACGGACTATGGGAGGGGCACAAGGTCGAGGAGGTCGCCACGCCGGAGGGGTTCGCGCGCAATCCGGCGCTGGTCCACGCCTTTTACGACGCGCGACGAGCACGGCTGGACGAGGTCGTGCCAAATGCCGCCCATCAGGCTCTAGCGCGGCTCGATGCCGCCTGGCCGGGCGAATTTTTGATGGTGACCCAGAACGTAGACGACCTGCACGAGCGAGCGGGGGCGAAGCGCTTGGTGCATATGCATGGCGAGCTACTCATGGGCTGGTGTCTTGGCTGCACCGGACGGTTCCCTTGGGCCGGAGCGATGGGGCAGGAGGCGACGTGCCCCGCCTGTGCGGCGACCGGTTTGATCCGCCCGGACATCGTCTGGTTCGGCGAGATACCCTACCAGATGGAGCGAATCGAGGGGGCGTTGCGCTCGTGCGACCTGTTCGTCTCGATCGGCACCTCGGGCGCGGTCTATCCCGCGGCGGGCTATGTCCAGACCGCCCGTTATTGCGGCGCGCGAACGGTCGAGATCAACCTCGAGCTGAGCCAGGGGAGCGTGTTTTTCGACGAAGTGCGGATCGGGCGGGCAGGGGATGAAGTGCCCAAGTGGGTCGCCGAGCTACTCGCTCCACTCTAGCCCGATGTCCTTGTAGAGGCTTCGATCCTCGTCCCACGCCGAGTTGACCTTGACGTGCAGAAACAGATGGACCGTGCGCCCTAGGTGGTCGCCGATCGCCTCGCGCGCGGCCTGCCCGATCTTCTTGAGCTGAGCGCCGCCCTTGCCGAGCACGATCGCGCGCTGGCTCTCGCGCTCGACCAATATCTGCTGGTGGATGACGGTCGACCCGTCCTTGCGATCTTCCCACTTCTCGGTCTCGACCGCGCTCGAATAGGGCAGCTCGGCGTGGAGCTGGAGGTAGAGCTGCTCGCGAGTAATTTCCGCAGCGGCCATGCGGTCGGTCGAGTCGGACAGCTGATCGCCGGGAAAATGCCACGGACCCTCGGGCATCGCGGCGGCGAGATAGGTCTTGAGGTCGGCCACCCCATCCCCGGTCGAGGCGGCAATCATGAACACCGCCTCGGGGTTGAGGCGGTTCGACAGGGACTGCGCTCGCTCGAGCAGGTCGTCTTTTTTAGCGAGGTCGACCTTGTTGAGCACCAGGATCAGCGGCTCGGGCCGCCCCTCGATGCCCTTCAACGCATTTTCGACCCGTGCGCCGAGCTTTGCTGCCGCATCGACCACCAGGACGAGCCGGTCGGCGCTTTCCGCACCTTCCCACGCCGCCGCGACCATTGCCCGATCAAGACGGCGGTGGGGCTCGAAAATGCCCGGCGTGTCAACCAGCAGCAGTTGCACCTCGTCCTCGATCGCAATCCCCATGAGCCGGGCGCGGGTGGTCTGCGCCTTGGGGCTGACGATCGCGACCTTCTCGCCGACGAGCGCGTTGACGAGGGTCGACTTGCCAGCGTTGGGCGCGCCGAGCACCGCGACGAGGCCACATTTCTGGGTCATTTGCTCATCTTTTCAAGGAGGAGGGCGGCGGCCGTGGTTTCGGCTTCCTGTTTGCTGGCGCCTTCGGCTTCGGCCTCGCCGCCGCGCACGAGCGAGACCTTTACGCGGAAGGTCGGGGCATGGTGCGCGCCCGATCGAGCGATTAGTTCATACAGCGGGGTGCCGAGCCCGCGCGCTGCGGCGATTTCCTGTAAGCCCGACTTGGGATGGACCGGGGCGCCGCGCTGATCGTCGAGATAGGGTGCCCAATGGGTGCGGACAAAGCGATCCGCCGCCTTGGCGCCCTGATCGAGATGGAGCGCCCCGAGCAGTGCCTCGACGACGTCGCCGATGATATTGTCGCTCATGTTGACGCGGTCGTCGCGCGCCTGCTTGCCAAGGCGGATGTGGGCGGGGAGGCCAATCGCGCGGCCGATCTCGCCGCACGTCTCGCGCGCGACGAGGACATTGTAGCGACGCGACAATTTGCCCTCGGGCTCGGCCGGGAAGCGCTCATAGAGCCAGCGGGCGATGGCGAGGCCGAGAACGCGGTCGCCGAGGAATTCGAGCCGCTCATAGCTGTCCCCCGCCGCGCTCCCGTGAGTCATCGCCCGGGCATAAAGAGCGCCATCACGCGGGGCGTCGCCGAGCAGGTCGGTCAGATAATTGGCAAGCGCGTCGGCCATCAGTAGCGCGATCCGATGCGTTCGGTGCGAAGTGCGCTGAACCAGGTCCACGGCAGCGCGTAGGACGCGCTGCCGTCGGTCGACCAGAAGATATGACCGGCGCGCCCGATGATCCGCTCGACGGGCAAAAGGCCGACCCCACCCTCGGCGGCGGAGAAGCGGCTGTCCTCGCTGTCATCGCGATTGTCACCCATCACGAAGACGTCGCCGGCAGGAACGGTGACGGGGCCGAAATGGTCGACGGGGACGTCGGCCTGGTCGAGTGTAAGATAGCTGCGCCCGCCCGGCAGCGTCTCGTGATACGCCGGGTAAAGGCAGCTGCCATCGGCCTCTTGCGGCGCCGCGCCGATCGTTCGGCACGGGCTATTGGGCGACAGCGGCACCGGCTGCTCACCAGTTGACTCGCGCTTGATCGGCGCACCATTCAGGATCAACGCGCCGTCGCGGACTTCGATCGTGTCGCCGGGAAGCCCGATCACACGCTTGACCCAGCTGTCGTGGTCGCTGCTGGGCGGCTTGAACACGATGACGTCGCCGCGCGCGGGGAGGGCTGCGAACCAGCGCCCGTTGATCGGCGGGAAGTGCCACGGAAAGCTGAACCGCGAATAGCCGTAGGGCCATTTCTCGACGAACAGATAGTCGCCGATGGCCATGGTCGGCAGCATCGATCCCGACGGGATGTAGAAGGGCTCGAGCAGCAGCGCGCGAAGCAGCCAGGCGAAGATCGCCAGTCGAAGCAGCGAGCCAAGGGTCGAGCCTTGCGGTTTTGCGCGCGAAGGTACGGCGGTGCTCGGGGCAGGGGCGGAGGGGGCGGTGTCAGCCATCGGCGTGGGGCATTGCGGCCAGCGGCGGCAAGGTCAAGCTGGCATTCGGCCAGCGGCGGTCCTAGGACGCACGGCATGACCAGCGATCTCTGGAGCCCGATCATGGGCCATAAGCCGCAAGCCCTGACGAGCCTGTTCGACGCCGACCCGGGGCGGCTAGAGCGGCTCTCGTTGACCCTCGGGGGGATGTATTTCGACTGGTCGAAGACCGTGCTCGACGAAGCGCTGCTGCGTACGTTTGAGGCGTTGGCCGAGGCGCAGGGCTTCGCCGCCAAGCGCGAGGCGCTGTTTACCGGCGCCGTCGTCAATCCAAGCGAGGGGCGCTCAGCCGGACATCTTGCCGAGCGCGGGTCGGGTA
Organism: Sphingomicrobium sp.; assembly: GCA_039919075.1. Classification (GTDB taxonomy): domain Bacteria; phylum Pseudomonadota; class Alphaproteobacteria; order Sphingomonadales; family Sphingomonadaceae; genus Sphingomicrobium. The sequence goes on along the minus strand of JBDSGJ010000054.1, from coordinate 23,296 downwards.
CTGCGCCGGACAACGACCTCGCCGCGCACAGCCACCAGCGGATGCGCGCGCTGGTCGATGCGATCGAGGCTGGCGCGTTCGGCGACGTCACCGGAGTGCTTCACATCGGCATCGGCGGATCGGCGCTGGGGCCCGACCTGGTCATCGACGCCCTCGGGCGTGACGGCGCGCGCTATGACGTGCGCATCCTGTCGAACATCGACGGGCAGGCGTTCGAGGATTCGATCGAAGGGCTCGATCCGCAGACGACGCTGATCGCGGCGGTGTCCAAGACCTTCACCACGACCGAGACGTTGACCAACCTCGCCGCAGCGCTGTCATGGCTTGAGGATCATGGCGTCGAGGATCCGTTCGGGCGGGTCATCGCGATCACCGCAGCGCCGCAGTCGGCGCTCGACTATGGCATCGACCAGACGCGCGTGCTGCCGTTCGCCGAGGCCGTTGGCGGGCGTTATTCCTTATGGTCGACGGTCGGCTTCTCAATCGCGCTTGCGCTCGGCTGGCCGGCGTTTGAGGAGTTGCTCGAGGGAGCGGCCGAGATTGACCGCCATTTCCGCTTCAGCGAACCGCGCGCCAATGCGCCGCTGATGGCGGCCTTCGCCGATCTCGCCGCGACCCAACTTCTCGGCTGTCAAACACGTGGGGTGTTCGCTTATGACGAACGGCTGCGCTTGCTCCCGTCCTACCTACAGCAGCTGGAGATGGAATCGAACGGCAAGTCCGTCACCGCCGAGGGCAGCCCGGTCGGACGGCAAACCGCTCCGGTGACCTGGGGCGGGGTCGGCACCGATGCGCAGCATGCGGTGTTTCAGCTGCTCCACCAGGGCACCGTGGTGGTGCCGGTCGAGTTTATTGCCTGTATCGAGCAAGAAAATGGGCAAGACGACACGCACCATCGCCAGCTGCTGCTCAACGCCTTTGCGCAAGGCGCGGCGCTGATGACCGGGCGAGCAAGCGACGATTGCGCTCGCGCTTATCCGGGCAACCGGCCATCGACAACGATCCTCATCGATCGCCTCGACGCGCGGACGCTGGGTGCCTTGCTTGCGTTTTACGAGCAGCGGACGTTCGCCAATGCGGTTCTTCTGGGGATTAATCCGTTCGACCAGTTCGGGGTCGAGCTTGGCAAGCAGATGGCGCAGGCGATCGACGATCCGGGCGAGCGCGCCAAGTTCGATCCCTCGACCAGGGCGCTGATTGAGAGGGCCGGCCTTTGAGCGCGACCGACGATGACTATGACCTGTTCGTCATCGGCGCCGGATCGGGCGGCGTTCGCGCCTCGCGGATTGCCGCAGGACATGGTGCGCGGGTCGCGGTCGCCGAGGAATATCGGGTCGGCGGGACCTGCGTCATCCGCGGCTGCGTGCCCAAGAAATTGCTGGTCTATGGCGCCCATTTCGCCGAGGATCTGAACGACGCCGCGATGTTCGGCTGGGATGTGCCGGTCAAGCGTTTCGACTGGGCGGTGTTGCGCGACAATGTTGCCGCCGAAGTCACCCGGCTCGAGGGTCTCTACGGCCAGACACTCGATTCTAACAAGGTCGAGACGTTCCACGAACGGGCGAGCATTGTCGGGCAGAACCGCATCCGCCTTGCCTCGGGGCGCGAGGTTTCGGCGGGTAAGATCTTGATCGCTGTCGGGGCGCGGCCATTCATGCCCGATATTCCTGGCATCGAGTATGCCATGAGCTCGAACGAAGTCTTCCTGATGGAATCGTTGCCGAAGCGAATCGTGATCGTCGGCGGGGGCTACATCGCCAATGAGTTTGCGGGCGTCTTTCACCAATTCGGTTCACATGTGACGGTCGTCAACCGCTCCGATACGATCCTTCGCGGCTATGACGAGTCGATGCGCGACCGGCTGCTGCAAATCTCGATCACCAAGGGCATTGATTTCAAGTTCAAGTCGAGCTTCGAAGCGATCGAGAAGCGCGACGACGGATCCCTGCACATGGTGATGAGCGGATGCGATGACATCACCGCCGACGCTGTGCTCTTTGCCACGGGGCGAGTGCCCAACATCGAAGGGCTCGGACTTGACGACGTCGGGGTCGCGCTGGGCGAGCGTGGGGAGATCAAGGTCGACGATAATCATCGCACCAGCGTCGCGTCGATCTTCGCGGTGGGCGACGTCACCGACCGTGTGCAGCTCACCCCGATCGCGATCCGCGAAGGACAGTCGTTCGCCGACCAGCAGTTCGGCGGCGTCGCCCGGTCGATCGATTATGGGTGCGTTCCCAACGCGGTGTTCAGCCACCCGCCGATCGCCGGGGTCGGGCTGACCGAGGGCCAAGCGCGCGAAAAATATGGCGTGATCAAGACCTTCACCTCCGATTTCCGGGCGATGAAGAATGTGCTTGCCGGGCGCAACGAACGGTCGCTTTACAAGCTGGTTGTGGACGAGGCGACCGACGTCGTGGTTGGTATCCACATGATCGGGCCCGACGCACCGGAGATCCTCCAGGCGGCAGCGATTGCCGTCCGGGCCGGGCTCAAGAAGGAAGATTTCGACGCGACCGTAGCGCTTCATCCGACGATGGCGGAGGAATTGGTCCTCATGCGATGAGCCACGACGCAGTGATTATCGGCGCGGGGCATAACGGCTTAGTCTGCGCAACCTATCTGGCAAAAAAGGGTCTGACGGTGGCAATCCTCGAAGCCGCCGCAGTTGTCGGCGGCGCGGCGGTCACCGACGAGTTTCATCCGGGCTTCCGCAACTCGGCGGCGAGCTACACCGTCAGCCTGCTCAATCCCAAGGTCATTCGCGATCTTGAGCTGGAGCGGCACGGGCTAAAGGTTGTGCTGCGCAAGACTGACAATTTTCTCCCGGGCGAGGAAGGGCAGTATCTGCTCGGCGGGCGTGGCGGGCTGACCCGGGCCGAGCTTGCGCGTCACCATCCCGAGGATGGCCCGGCCTATGATCGCTATCTTGCAAAGCTCGAGACCGTCATCCCGCTGATCAAGAAATGGCTACTCAAGGCGCCACCGGGGCCGGGGGCCGGGGTTGCCGGTTGGCCTGCAGTGTTCAGCCTGGGGCGCGATTTGATCGGCATGTCGACCCAAGAGGTCGGAATCCTCCACGAGTTTTCCACCCGGTCCGAAGGCGATATCCTCGATCGTCATTTCAAGGGCAACCTTGCCAAGGCCTTGTTCGGCTTCGACGGGATCGTTGGCAACTTTGCGTCGCCCTACTCCCCTGGCACTGCGTACGTATTACTGCATCACCTGTTTGGTGAGGCGGCGGGCGTTCAGGGCGCCTGGGGCCACGCCATCGGGGGGATGGGCGCAATCACCCAGGCAATGGCCCGCGCAGCTCGCGAGGCGGGGGTCGACATAGTGCTCAACTCGCCGGTCGACGAGGTGATCGTCGAGAAGGGCCGCGCGGCGGGGGTCATCGCGGGCGGTAAGGCGTGGCGCGCGGCCAGCGTTATTGCTGGCGTCAACCCGCGCTTGCTGTTCGAGCGGCTGGTGCCGTCGGGCGCGGTGCCCGGTCAGGTCGAAGGGCATTTCAGGCGGTGGTCGTGCGAGTCCGCCACTTTCCGGATGAACGTTGCGCTCGACCGGCTGCCGAGTTTTACCGTACTCCCGGGCCGCGGCGATCATCTTACCGCCGGAATCATCATGGCGCCGAGCCTCGCCTATATAGATCGCGCCTATCTCGATGCGCGCCAGAATGGCTGGGCGAAACAGCCGATCATTGAAATGCTGATCCCTTCGACGCTGGACGACAGCCTTGCGCCCAAGGGCAAGCATGTCGCGTCGCTGTTCTGCCAGCATTTCCGCTTCGATCTTGGCCCGGGACGAAGTTGGGAAGCTGAGCGGGACGCTGCGGCGGACGCGATCATTGCCACGGTCGACGGCCACGCGCCGGGCTTCGCCAAGTCGGTGATCGCCTGCCAGATTCACTCGCCGCTGGACCTCGAGCGACGCTTCGGACTTATCGGCGGCGACATTTTTCACGGCAAGATGGGCCTTGACCAGCTCTTCTCGGCACGGCCGATGATCGGCGCGGCAGACTATCGAATGCCCCTCGCGGGACTGTACCTGTGCGGTTCGGGAGCGCATCCGGGCGGTGGGGTGACCGGGGCGCCGGGCCATAATGCCGCGCAGGCCGTCCTTGCTGATCGTGGTTTCTGGGGGCGCCGCCGCGCCTAATCGGCAACGATCGGCTCGGCCTCATGTTCGAGCAACTCATTGCGGATACGCACGGCGGTCGTCCCAAGGCGTGTTTCGTACAGGAATACCGCGAAGCCCCCCGCGGTGGAGATCATCGCGGCGATGAACAGCAGCGCGATCGGTGTGCCGACGTGGAGCCCAGCAAGCTGCCCCGCGAATAGCATGATGACGACAAGGCAGATGAGCACCGCCGCGCTGACCGACAGCAGGACGGCCGCGTTGACCACCCGAATGCGACGATCGAGCGAGCGCAGTTCATCGATGATCCGATCATGCTCCCGGCCCCGACTGCCGAGCAATTTGGGCTCAAGATTCCGCGACCTGTCGACGATCCGCGCCAAGCGCTGGACGCAGACATTGAGAAAGGCGCCGATCCCCGCGAGGAGGAACACTGGCGCGACTGCCGACTGAATGACCTGCGCAACCTCGGTATTGGTGGTCGAAAAATTGGGCAGGCCGGTGATGATCACGCTCCGGCAATCATCTTTTTGATCCCGCGCGCGGCCTGTCGCAGGCGTTGCTCATTCTCGACGAGCGCGAGGCGGACAAAGCCTTCTCCCTCCTCGCCGAAACCGACACCAGGAGCCACCGCGACCCGTGCTTCGGTCAGCAGGCGCTTGGCGAATTCCATGCTGCCCAGCGCCTTGAACGCCTCGGGGATGGGCGCCCAGGCGAACATGCTCGCCTCTGGCACGGGGATGTCCCAGCCGGCGTTGGCAAAGCTTTTGACCATGACGTCGCGGCGGCCTTTGTAGAGTGCGCGGTTCTGGTCGATGATATCCTGGGGGCCGTTGAGCGCGGCGGTCGCGGCGGCCTGGATGGGAGTGAAGGCGCCGTAATCGAGATAGGATTTGACCCGCGTCAGCGCGCCGATCAACCTTGCATTGCCGACCGCAAAGCCCATTCGCCAGCCGGCCATCGAATAGGTTTTCGACATTGACGTAAATTCGACCGCCACCTCCCTCGCGCCAGCAACCTGGAGGATTGACGGCGTGGGAACGTCGCCGAAATAGATTTCGGCATAGGCGAGGTCGGATATGACGATGAGGTCATTCGCGCGGGCGAATGCGATCAGCTGCTCGTAGAAGGGCAGATCGGCGACATAGGCAGTGGGGTTGGACGGATAGCCGACAACCAGCACCTTGGGCCGCGGCACGGTATAGCGCATTGCCATTTCGAGTCGGTCGAAGAAGTCGGGTCCGGGCGCCGCCGGGATCGAGCGGATCGCGGCTCCGGCGATGATGAAACCGAAGGTGTGGATGGGGTAGGTCGGGTTGGGCGCGAGCACGACGTCGCCCGGCGCTGTGATCGCCTGGGCGAGGTTGGCGAGCCCTTCCTTCGAGCCCAGGGTGACGATGACTTCGCTGTCGGGGTCGAGATCGACGTCCCAGCGGCGCTTGTAATAGGCGGCCTGGGCCTTGCGTAGCCCGGCGATGCCCTTCGACGCCGAATAGCGATGCGCGGTCGGCTTGGACGCGACCTCGCACAATTTGTCGATGACATGCTTTGGCGGTGCGCCGTCGGGATTGCCCATGCCAAGGTCGACGATGTCTTCGCCGCGCGCGCGCGCCGCCGCCTTCATCGCGTTCACTTCGGCGAAAACATAGGGCGGCAGGCGGCGGATGCGGTAGAATTCCTCGGTCATGCGGCGCTGTTTGGCGGATTTTGTTGCGCTGCGAAAGGGCGCAGGTTCAGCGTGGCCTGTATGCAGGCAATTTCAGCGAGCGCGCGATTGCCAACCCGCGTAACACGAACGCGGCGGCGAAGGCGATCGCGGCGGCGGGCAGGGCGGCCAGTCCAACGAGCGACAGCGTGACGAACAGCGCCGCCGACAGCGCGGCAGCGGTGACGTAGATTTCCGGCCGCATCAGGATCGACGGCTCAGCCGCAAGCACGTCGCGGATGATCCCTCCGGCGCACGCGGTCAGTACGCCCATCGCGAACGCCGGGACCGGTGCGACTCCGAATGCCAGCGCCTTTGACGCGCCATAGGTTGAATAAGCGGCGAGACCCAAGGCGTCGAACCACAGCAGCCCGCGCTCGCTCCACCAATGCCGCGCAGTGAGCCATACCGCGAGCCCCGCGGCGAGGCACACCGCCAGCGCGCCGTTGCGATTCACCCAGAACACCGGCGCGCCGATCAGCAGGTCGCGCAACGTCCCCCCGCCGACCCCGGTGACGACCGCGAAGAATAGGAACGTCACCAGCGTCTGGCGCTTCTCGGCGGCGAGGAGCGCGCCCGACACGGCGAACACTGCGAGGCCGAAATAATCGAGCAGGTAGAGCGCATCAGGAATCGCGGCAGGCAGAATCGGGGCCATCGGCGATCGGTGCGTGCTGCACAGCAAAGAAGCAAGTCGCGCTTGTCGTGGCGGACCAAAGGCGTAAGCTTTGCGGATGATCGACACACCCGACTCTCCCACTGCGAACATTCCCGGCCTTGAGGATTGGCAGCATTGGACCCTCGTGCTGGGCCGCGCGCAGCAGATGCTGATGGAAACATGGGCCGACGGGCTCATCAAGGACGGACCGGTCGCCCGTGCGGTGACCGATCCGTTACCGCTGCTGACCGCAGGGGCAGAAGTATGGTCGAAGGGGCTTGAGGCGTGGGGCGAAATGCTGACCGGCTTCGCCAAGGCTGGTGAGACCCGCGACAAGAGGTTTGGATCAGCCGAATGGCGCGACAATCCGCTGTTCGATACGATTCGCCAATCCTACCTCGCAATTTCCGAGCAATTGCTTGGCTCTGTCGACAAGGTGGAGGGCCTCGACGAAGCCGCGCGCCAGAAGTTGCGCTTCGCTACCAAGAGCTTCGTCGATGCGATGAGCCCGTCGAATTTCGCGCTTACCAACCCCGAAGTGATGAAGCGGACGATCGAGACGCGGGGGGAGAATCTGCTCGGCGGACTCAGCAACATGCTGGGCGATATCAAGGCCGGGAAGATGAGCCAGTCCAAGGCAGGGGCATTCGAGCTTGGCCGCAATCTGGCAATGACTCCGGGCAAGGTCATCCACGAGTCGCGGCTGTTCCAGCTGATCCATTATGCGCCGACCACAGATAAGGTCATGGAGACTCCGCTGGTGGTATTTCCGCCTTGGATCAACCGCTTCTACATCCTTGACCTGACGCCCGAGAAAAGCTTCGTTAAGTGGAGCGTCGAACAAGGCGTTTCGCTGTTCATGGTGAGCTGGAAGTCGGCCGATGAAAGCCTCGCCGACGTCACGCTCGACGATTATGTCGCGGCGCAGGTCGAGGCGATCGACGTAATCCGCGAACAGCTTGAGGTGAAAGCGGTTCACACAATAGGCTACTGCGTCGCCGGGACCACTCTTGCCGCGACGCTGGCACTGCTCGCGGCGCGCGGTCAGGCCGACAAGGTTGCGTCGGTCACCTTTTTCACCGCGCAGGTCGATTTCGAGGAGGCGGGGGACTTGACCCTGTTTCTTGGTGACGAGACGATGGGGCTGCTCGGCCAGCTGACCGAGGACAAGGGTTATCTCGACGGGCGATACATGGCCGCGACCTTCAACCTGCTGCGCGGGCGCGACCTGGTGTGGAGTTATGTCGTCAACAATTATCTGATGGGCAATGAGCCGGCGCCGTTCGACCTGCTCCACTGGAACGGTGACACGACCAACCTGCCCGCAGGCTGGCATCGCGATTATCTCGAGACGCTCTATCGCCAAAATCTGATGGTCAAGCCGGGCGGCATCACGGTCGATGGCACCCCCATCGACCTGAAGAAGATCGCAACTCCGGCCTACATTCAGGCTGGCCGCGAGGACCATATCGCGCCGCCTGAAAGCGTCTGGCGGCTGATGAATCATCTATCCGGGCCGAAGCGCTTCGTCCTGGCCGGGTCGGGGCATATCGCTGGCGTGGTCAACCCGCCGGCCGCGGGCAAGTATCAATACTGGACCAATGCTGGCGTGGCGAACAGCCTCGAGGCGTTCCTTGCCGGGGCGACCGAGCATAAGGGCAGCTGGTGGCCCGACTGGATCGAATGGATTCGCGCCGAAGCACCTGTCACCGTGGCCGTCGAAGGCGCTCGGGTTCCCGGCAAGGGGAAGTACCAGGCGATCGAGGACGCGCCCGGACGCTACGTCAAGCAGCGCTAGGCTCGCCGTTACAAGCCGTATCAGACGGCCTAAAAGATTCCGCCGCCGAGCATCAGGCGCAGGACCCCGACCACGATCACGAAGAGGTTCAGATTGCGGCCTGAACTTGAAGCGCTTGCCGCTCCGATAACGCTTCCGACCAACGCCAGCGGAATGATCAGCCAGTTGAGCCAGCCGAGAAATGGCACGAACGCGACCAGCGCGAACAGGAAGGCGACGACGCCGATGATGATGGAGACGAGGTTCAGCACTCGGCTAACATGGCCGTGTCGGCTGCGCACTTCAACCGGTCGCGGCGCAGCGCTGACCAGTGCGAAACAATAGAGCGCGAGCGCGGACCAGATTGCGGCGAAGGCGACGGCATGCGCGCGAGAGAACGACTCGCCATAAATCAGCACCGCGACGAGGAATTGGAGCGTCGGGGCGATGAACTGCAGCATACCCATCGTCGAATAGGGCAGACGCCTGGCCGCCGCAGTGAACAGCAACAGCGGCAGCGTCGAAACGACCCCCGAAAAGACGAGCAGCAGGCTGACATGCTGGGTCGGGGCGATCAACGGCGCGCCGGGCATATGCGCGAACAGCAGCCAGCCGAGCGCCACAGGGGCAAGCAGCCCGGTCTCGACCCCGAGCCCTGTCAGCGCATCGGCGGCGACGATCTTGCGAACGAAGCCGTAGATCGAAAAGCTGACGCACAACAGCAGGCTGATCCACAGCTGGCCGAGCGCGCCGACCGCGAGCACAGCGATTCCTGCCGCCGCGAGCGCGACCGCCGTCCATTGCAGCCGCGATAATCGCTCGTCGAGGAACAGCCGCCCGAGCAGGATGTTGGCGAGCGGGTTAAGATAGTAGCCCAAGCTGGCGGCGAGGATTTGCCTGCTGTTGACGGCGTAGACATAGAGCAGCCAGTTTACCGCAATGAGAGCGGCACTGCTCATGAGAAGGGCCGTGGTTCGCCGATGGCCGAGTGCCGCGCGCACCTTTGGCCAGCCGCGCGCCAGTGTGACCAGCACGACCAAGAATATTAGCGAAAAAAGAATTCGAAAGGCGACGATCGTAACCGACGCAACCGACTGCAACAGTTTGAAGTAAATCGGAATGAGTCCCCATGCCGCATAGGCCAGCAAGCCGTAGGCAAAGCCGAGACGCTCGTTGGGCGCCCCAGCGGCGCTGGTGGGAGACGAACGAGGTGTGGTACTCGTGTTCATCCGGCGCTTCGCTAAGCCCGGCAAGCACGAAGTCAACCGAAGCGGTTTCGGCGGCGTTAGTTGAATCGGCGGCACGCGAGTGCCACGATTGGGTGAATCATTTCGTAGGGAATCACTCGGTGCCACGCGCCTTACTGACTGTGCTCCTCCCGGTTGTGGTGCTGAGCGCGGGCGGCTGTGCAACGAGGCCTCCGACGCGACCGGCGGCGACGATCACTGCGCCCCCGCCGACCAAGGCGGACGCGTGGCAACGCATCGCAAGCGTTGCGGACGCCGATCGGATCGCCAGGATCGGCGAGGCGTGGCGGGTGGGTATCGCCGAGGCGCGGGCAAGGGGCGCTCGCGACGAGATGAGGCAGGAAGGTCGGCTGCTCGACCCTTCGGCCGCCCAGCCGCGACCGGCTCCTACCCCAGGGAGCTACTCGTGCCGCCTCGTCAAAATCGGCAGCGCGAAGTCCAAGGCGCCAGCGTTCGAGCGGTTCAAGCCATTCTTTTGCTATGTTCAGGTCGAGGGGGAGTTGCTCACGATCGTCAAGCAGACCGGAAGCCAGCGACCGGCGGGGCGGCTGTGGGACGATGATGTTGCGACTCGGCTGGTCTATCTTGGCAGCCTCGCGCTAGGCGAGGAGGACCAGCCCAAGGCCTATGGCGAAGACCCCGCGCGGGACATGGCGGGGGTGGTCGAGCGAATCGCGCCCTTCGTTTGGCGACTGGTCATCCCCTTCCCGCGCAACAACGCCAAGCTCGATGTGTTCGAGCTGACGCCGGTGGCCGACCAGCCCAAGTGAGTGAGGCCGCGCCGGAACCGATCGGCGATGTGGCACTCGTGCACGCCCACCTCATTGCGGCGGCCGCGGCCGGACATTCGCTGACCTATTCGGAACTGCTCGAGCGCCTCGGCTCTTCCTTCTCGCGTCCCAAGATGCGCGCGCTGTGCGTCACGCTCGGTGTCGTCGACCGCGAGGCGGCGGCGCGCGGTGAGCCCGAGCTTGCCGTCTTGGTTGTTCGCCAGTCGGACGGGCTGCCGGGTCAAGGCTGGTGGGTCGCGGGCGGGGCGAGCGATCATGGCTACACCGGCGCGTGGGACGGCGCGCGGGCGGCGACGTTCGTTCGCAAGCTCCAAGCGGCGGCGTTCGCCTATTGGGCAGCGCGCTCGCCTTGAGACAAATGCTCGGCTAAGCGCCCGCCATGGCCGCAGAACGCACTTTCACCGTCGCCGCAGACGACGACGGCATTCGCCTCGATCGCTGGTTCAAGCGCCACTTGCCCGACACCAGCTTCAACATCGTGTCGCGCTGGGCACGCACCGGGGCGCTGCGCATCGACGACAAGAAGGCTACGCCTGGCGACCGCGTCGAGACAGGACAGGTGCTACGAATGCCGCCCGCGGAGGCCGCTCCCGCCGAGGGCAAGCGCGCCGTCCGGCCGGTCGTCCCGCTGACCGAGGACGAGGAGCGGTTCGTTCAGGAAATGGTGATCGAGCGGACGCGCGATGCGCTCGTGCTTAACAAGCCACCGGGCCTCGCGACTCAGGGCGGAACCAAGACCTTCCAGCATCTTGACCGGTTGCTCGACGGACTGGCCGATGATGAGGGCCAGCGCCCGAAGCTGGTCCACCGGCTCGACAAGGACACATCGGGGGTGCTGCTGGTTGCCCGTTCGGCGCGCGCCGCGGGTCATTTCGCCAAGACTTTCTCCAGCCGCACCGCGCGCAAAGTCTATTGGGCGCTGGTCGTCGGCGTTCCCTCGCCCGAAAATGGTTCGATCGATGCGCCGCTGGCCAAGCAGCCCGGCAGCGGAGGCGAGAAGATGCATGTCGAAAAGGAACAAGGTCAGTCGGCACGGACGCTGTTTCGCACGATCGACATTGCGGGCAATCGCGCGGCGTGGGTCGAACTGCAACCGCTGACAGGGCGGACCCACCAGTTGCGTGCGCATATGGCGGCAATCGGCCATCCGATCGTGGGGGACGCCAAATATGGCGGTGCCGACGCGTTTCTCACCGGGGGAGTCAGCCGAAAGATGCACCTCCATGCTCGGCGGCTGCGCGTCGATGGGCCCGATGGCAAGCCGATCGACGTCACCGCAGAGCTCCCGGCGCATTTCTCGGAAAGCCTCGGCATGCTCGGTTTTGAAGTCATGGACGGCGACAATATGCCGATCGACACCCCAGACCCGGCCAAATCGACCGAGGTCAAGGCCAAGCGAGTCGCCGCCGCCGCCAAGACTGCGCGCAAGGCCCGCAAGGGCGAGCGGCGCGCGCGGGGGGCGCCGACTGATGCGCCGCGCGGCAAGCCAGGCGTTGGCGTGCGCAAGCCTGCGGGTAACTCCCCGCGGCGAAAATAGCATGACCCAACTGGCGATATTCGATTGCGACGGGACGCTCGTCGATAGTGGCGCGACGATCTACGCAGCGCTCAAACGGAGTCTCGCGGAACATGGTCGCCCGGTACCGCCACCGCGTGAGGCGCGGCGGGTGGTCGGGCTAAGCCTTGTCGAGGCCATGGCAATGCTTGCCCCCGACGCGTCTTCGCCGGAGCTCGAGGCGATGGCGGAAACCTATCGTCAGGCGTTCCAGCGCTTGCGCCAGACAGGCCAGGTCGACGAGCCGCTATTCGAGGGCATCGTTGAATTGATCGACGCGCTTCAGGGCGAGGGCTGGCTGCTCGCGGTGGCAACCGGCAAGTCCGATCGCGGGCTTCGCCATTGCCTCGACAGCCACGGGCTGCGCGACCGTTTCATTTCGCTCCAGACCGCCGACCGGCACCCGTCGAAACCGCATCCGGCGATGGCGCTGGCGGCGATGGCGGAAGTTGGCGCGGAACCCGGCGACACTATCTTCATTGGCGATACGGCGTGGGACATGGGGTGTGCGGTGGCCGCCGGGGCGGGGCCGATCGGGGCCGCCTGGGGCTATCATGACGTGTCGGAACTGCTGTCCGGCGGCGCCCACGCGGTTGCACAGGAGCCGGCTGACGTCCCGCGCCTGGCCCAAGCCTGGCTGGCGAGGGGAGCATGAGCGAATTGAAAGAAGAGGAATGGCGCCGCCGCTTCGCGCTGTTCGCATTGATCCGCTTGTCCGCAGTGATGCTGGTCATGCTCGGCATCGCGATCGCGCTGACCGGGCTCGTGCGGCCGGGCGGCTGGCCGGCGCCGGGCATTGCAATCGGTTTGCTAGGGATCGGCGAAGCGCTCATCGGCCCGCGCCTGCTGCGCCGTCACTGGGACAAGACGTGAAGCGCTTCTGGACGGAGGCCGACGTCGTCGAGCGCGCCGACGGCTGGGGAATCGCGCTTGATGGCCGTCCGCTGAAGACCCCCGCGCGAGCCGACTTGATCCTCGCTAGCGCAGCCCTGGCCAAGGCAATTGGCGCCGAATGGGCGACGGCGGGCGAGACTGTTGACCCGCGCGCGATGCCGATGACGGGCCTCGCCAATGCCGCGATCGACCATGTCGCGTCCGATCCATCGGCCTTCGCGGCGGGACTAGCGCGCTACGCCAAGGCCGACCTGTTCTGTTACCGGGCGACCTCCCCCACCAAGCTGGTCAGGCGGCAGGCGGCGGCGTGGGATCCGCTCCTGGGCTGGGCTCGGCGGCGCTACGATGTCGATTTCGTCGTCACGAGCGGGGTTATTCATGTGGCGCAGCCGGCGCCGACCGTCGCGCGGCTGTCGCATGAAGTCAGCGCACTTGGCGCCTTCCGGCTCGCCGCTATGGCGCCGCTGGTGACGATCGGCGGGTCGCTCGTTGCTGCCCTGGGTTTGCTAGAAGGCGCGCTCGATGTCGCTGCGGCATGGGACGCGGTCAGCCTCGACGAGCAATGGCAGATCGAACAATGGGGCGCCGACGACGAGGCGGTCGCGTCGCTCGCCAATCGCCGCGCCGACTTCGAGGCCGGTGCCCGCTTCCTCGCACTGCTTTAGGCGGCGAGCGCCTCTGCAATCAGGCGGCGGCTGTTGGCGATGCCGTAGAGCGCGATGAAGCTGCCCATGCGTGGGCCTTGCGTACTGCCGAGAAGCGTTTCGTAGAGCGCCTGGAACCAGTGGCGGAGGGACTCGAACGGGTGGCGCTTGCCGATCTCGAAGACGATGTTCTGAATCTCGTCTCCGGGCGCGTTGGGCGGAAGCTTGGCCAGTTCGGCGTCCAGTTCGATCAGCGCGGCCCGCTCGGTGTCGGTGGGGGCGCGTCGGCTAAGCGTCGGCGCGACGTAATCGCGGGCGTAATTGACCGCCAGTCCGATCAGCGCGTCGAGTTCGGGGTCGGCCCCGGCTGACGTACCCGGGGCGTACCGCTGGACGAACTTCCACGCCGTCGCCTTGTCGCCGACGCCGGGGAGCGAAGCGAGATTGAGGAGCAGGCCGTAGGTCAGCGGGAGAGTCGCCTCGGGGACTTTTCCGCCGTGGATGTGATGAACCGGGTTGCCGAGCTTCTGCTCGATTGGTTGCCTCGCGTAATTGCCGCGGAACTGGAGATAGTCATCGACTGCCCGGGGGATGACGCCGATGTGAAGGCTTTTGGCCTTTTTCGGCTCGCGATAGGCGAAGAAGGCGAGGCTCTCCTCGCTGCCATATTCGAGCCACTGGTCAAGCGTCAGGCCATTGCCTTTCGACTTGGAGATCTTCTCGCCCTTTTCGTCGAGAAACATCTCGTAATTGAAACCTTCGGGTGGGCGACCGCCGAGGATTCGCGCGATCTTGCCTGATTGGATCGTCGAATCGATCAGGTCCTTGCCTGCCATCTCATAATCGACCCCAAGCGCCACCCAGCGCATCGCCCAGTCGACCTTCCACTGCAGCTTGGCGAGGCCGCCGAGCGCGGATTGGGTGACGGGCGCGCCGTCCTCGTCGGTGAAAGAAATGGTCCCGGCCTCGGCATCGGCGACGGTGACCGGGACTTGGAGGACGCGCCCCGAACTTGGCGAAATTGGGAGGACAGGGGAATAGGTCTGGCGGCGTTCCTGGCGCAGCGTCGGGAGAATCACGTTTAGGATCGATTCCCACTGGCGGAGGACCTGACGGAGGGCCTCGTCGAATTGGCCTGAGGCGTAAGCCGTTGTGGACGATACGAATTCATAGTCGAAGCCGAAGCGATCGAGGAAAGTTCGCAAAATGGCATTATTGTACGCCGCGAAACTTTCGTGGGTCGCAAACGGGTCTGGGATGCGGCTCAGCGGCTTGCCCAGATTGGCCTCGAGCAGCGTAGCGTTCGGAATATTGTCGGGCACTTTGCGCAGCCCGTCCATGTCATCGCTGAAGGCAATCAAGCGCGTCGGATTGCCGGTCAGTTCCTCGTAGGCGCGGCGCACCATCGTCGTGCGAAGGACTTCATTGAAGGTGCCGATGTGCGGCAGACCCGAGGGACCGTAGCCGGTTTCGAAGATTACGGGAGCGCCGCCGGGCTTGCCCTCGGGCCAGCGCTTGATCAGCTTGCGGGCCTCTTCATAAGGCCATGCCTTCGAGGTGAGGGCGGCAGCGCGGATCGCGGGATCGGTCATGGCGCTGCCGGTTAGCGGCTTGGCGCGCTGATGGGAACCGCGCTTCGCCTGTTGCCCTTTCGTTCCCGGTTGGGCAGGGTTGGGCCATGCTTCCGTTGCCGGCCCTACATGCGACTCATGCGGGGATCTGGCTGGCCGACGAGGACGGAGTGCGAGGGGTGTCGCGCGGGGCGGCAATCGCGCGCGCTGCGGAAACGCCGCATATTCTCCTCAACGCGCCGCTGATCGGGCAGCGGCTGGGCTATCCCGAGCTATCCGGGCTCGACCTGCTCGAGCTGTTTGCGTTTGTCTATCCCGCGCGGTTTGTTGTCCCGACGGTGGCCGGCCTCTGCCGCGCGGTCGCGATCGACGTGCCGAATGACGACGGCGTGGCGGCGGGGCAATTGCGCGCGATCGGCGAGGGGCTGTTCGGCGCCATGGCGGCGCCATCATGGCCCGAGCGGGAGGGCGCGTGGAGCGTCAATGCAACCCTTCATCGGCTCGGCTGGGGGTGGGCGCCACTGGTGGCCGCCCGACTTGCCAAGCCCGAGCGCGGCGAGCGAATACTTTTCGCGCGGTTGCCGCAATGGGAAGAGCAGCCTGAACGCGTCCCGCCGCGGACTGTCACCGTGTCCGGGGCCGACGCAATCGAGCGCCTCGCACTCCTCACCGGCGGCGCGGCCGAGGCGCGGATCGGGCAGCAGGCGATGGCGGCGGAAGCGGCGGGGATATTCGCGCCGCGCGCCGCTCAGGGCGCGCCCAACATGGTGCTCGCCGAAGCGGGGACCGGGATTGGCAAGACGCTCGCCTATCTCGCCCCGGCGTCGCTGTGGGCCGAACGGTCGGGCGGGACGGTGTGGGTATCGACCTTCACCAAGGCGTTGCAGCGCCAGCTCGATGCGGAAGGGGAGCGGATCGTCGCTGATCCAGAAGAGCGCAAGCGGCGCATCGTCGTGCGCAAGGGTCGCGAGAATTATCTTTGCTTGCTCAATCTCGAGGACGCGATGCAGGGCGCGTTCAGCGGGCAAGCGGCAGTGCTGGCGCAGCTCGTCGGGCGGTGGGCCGCTTATTCCAAGGATGGCGACATGGTCGGGGGCGACTTGCCCGGCTGGCTGCCGAGCCTGTTCCGCCGCGCCGGGGCGACTGCGCTGACCGATCGGCGCGGCGAATGCGTTTACGCCGGTTGCCCGCATTATCGGCGCTGCTTCATCGAGCGCGCCGAGCGGGCGGGTCGCGAGGCCGACCTGGTTATCGGTAATCATGCGCTGGTGATGGTCAATGCCGCGCGCGGGCGGCCCGACGCGCCGACGCGGATTATTTTCGACGAGGGACATCATCTGTTCGATGCCGCCGATTCGACCTTCTCGGTTGTCCTCGGCGGGCAGGAAGCGATCGAGATGCGGCGCTGGTTGGTCGGGCCGGAGGGACGGTCGAGGGGGCGGCGGCGAGGGCTCGCGGCACGGTTGATGGACGTTTGTTCCTACGACGAAGGCGGCGCCACCGCGCTCGATAGCGCGGTCGAGGCGGCGCGCGCGCTGCCGTCCGACGGTTGGCTCCAGCGCCTTAGCGAGGGCGTGCCGTTTGGTCCGGTCGAAGCGCTGCTCGGCGAAGTGCGGGGCACGGTCTACGCGCGGGCAAAGGCGCAGGACGCGGGCTATGGACTCGAGACAGAGTTGGCCGAGCCCGACGGAGCGCTAGTTGGGGCCGCGGCTGGGGCGCTTGAAGCGCTCGAGGCGCTGGCACAACCCCTGGCGGCGCTCGTGCGGCGGCTCGAGGCAGTGCTTGAGGACGCGCCCGACTGGCTCGATTCGTCAGCGCGCGCGCGCGTCGAGGGGGCGATTACCGGGCTTGTGTGGCGGCGGGAAACGATCGGCGCGTGGGTCCGGCTCCTGGCGCGGATCGGCGGCGCGGCGGATGCCGATTTCGTCGACTGGCTGGCAATCGAGCGGGTCGAGGGGCGCGAGTATGATGTCGCGATCCACCGCCGCTGGCTCGACCCGACGAGGCCGTTGGCGCAGGCGGTGCTGGCACCGGCGCATGGCGTGCTGGTGACCTCGGCGACGCTGCGCGGGTCAGGCAACTGGAACCAGGCGGACGCGCGCACCGGGGCGCTCCATCTGCCCCGCGCCCCCGTTCATTTCGAAGCGGCGAGCCCATTCGACTATGGCCGGATGGCGGAGGTGCTGATCGTCAATGACCTTCCGCGAGGCGACCTCGCCGCGCTTGCCGGGGCCTATGCGCGGCTGATCGAGGCGGCGGGCGGGGGGACGCTTGGCCTGTTCACTGCGATCACGCGATTGAAGGGCGTACATGCCCGGATTGCCGACCGGCTGGCGCGTGCGGGCCTGCCGCTGCTCGCCCAGCACGTCGATCCGATCGACACGGGGACATTGGTCGACATTTTCCGTGACGATCCGCGCGCGTCGCTGCTCGGCACCGATGCGTTGCGCGACGGGGTCGACGTTCCGGGCGAGTCGCTCCGGCTGGTGGTGATGGAGCGCGTCCCGTGGCCGCGCCCAACGGTGCTTCACGCGGCGCGGCGCCTGGCGGGTGGGGGGAGCAGCTATGACGACAATATTGTCCGCGCGCGGCTAGCGCAGGGTTTCGGGCGGTTGATCCGGCGGCAGGGTGACCGGGGCATGTTCGTCATCCTGTCGGCGGCGATGCCGAGCCGATTGCTTAGCGCGTTTCCGCCGGAGGTGCAGGTTGCGCGGGTGCCTCTGGACCGTGCGATTGCGCGAGTCGCGCGGCGGCTGGCGTCAGGCGGAGAGTGCCTCGGCGAGCCGGTCGCGGAGAGTTTTGAGGCGGGCAAGGTCGATTGAGGGCGGGGCCATCGAGGGAGCCGGTGTTGGCATCGCGTCGCTCTGCGGCGTGGCCTCTGCTTTGACCGCGAGCAGTTGCTGCACCCCGCGAACCGTATAGCCTTCGTTGCTCAACAACCGGTGAATCCGCCGCGCCAGCGTGACATCCTCCGCTCGATAATAGCGGCGATTGCCGGCGCGTTGGAGCGGCTTCAACTGGGAAAACTTGGTCTCCCAATAGCGCAGGATATGCTGCGGCACGCCAAGATCGGCCGACAATTCGCCGATCGTCCGGAATGCGCCCGGTGCCTTATCCGAACCAGAAATTTCCGCGTTCCCCACGAGCGCGCTTACTTGATGATCGTTTCGCGCATCATCTGACTGGCGCGGAAGGTCATCACGCGACGCGGTGCGATCGGCACTTCGATCCCGGTCTTCGGGTTGCGGCCGACGCGTTGTCCCTTGTCGCGCAGGATGAAGCTGCCGAAGCTTGAAATCTTGACGTTCTCGCCTTCCGAGAGCGCGTGGCACATGTGATAGAGCAGCCGTTCGACCATGCTCGCCGCCTCGGCGCGCGACAGGCCAAGCTGGCGGTGAACAACATCGGCGAGATCCGCCCTCGTCACCGTTCCCGAATGGAGGCCCCCCTCCTGCGATCGTGCAACCCCTGCATCCGCCATGAAAATTCTCCGCCCCGCGATAAAACCGAGACTCGCCCCCCGCGAGATCGATCCGAATCCATAACCTATGTCACATCGTCGGGAAACCGACAATCGGGTGAATAACGTTATTAATCAGTAGCGCAGCGCTGCGGCACCCCAGGTAAACCCGCCGCCCATCGCTTCCAGGACAACGAGGTCACCGCGCTTGATCCGGCCATCCTTGACCGCGACGTCGAAGGCGAGGGGTACAGATGCCGCGGAGGTGTTGGCGTGGCGGTCGACGGTGACGATCACCTTGTCGGGCGAGAGGCCAAGCTTGCGTGCGGTGGCGTCGAGGATCCGGGCATTGGCCTGGTGGGGCACGACCCAGTCGATGTCGGCAGAACTCAGGCCGGCAGCCGTGAGGACTTCACTGAGTACAGCGGCCAGGTTGGTGACCGCGTGGCGAAAAACTTCGCGGCCTTTCATGCGCAGCTTGCCGACGGTCTGGGTCGTCGAGGGACCGCCATCGACGTACAGCAGGTCATTAAAGCGGCCATCGGCATGAAGCCTGGTCGCGAGGATTCCGGCCTCGCCTTCAGCGCCGCGAAGGATCAACGCGCCGGCGCCATCGCCGAACAACACGCATGTCGCGCGATCGTCCCAGTCGAGGATTCGGCTGAATGTCTCGGCGCCGATGACGAGCGCAGTTTTCGCTCCGCCCGAGCGGATCATCGAATCGGCCACAGTCAGCGCGTAGAGGAACCCCGAACACACCGCGGCGACGTCGAAGGCGATACAATCGTTGATGCCGAGTGCGGTCTGGACCTTGGTCGCGGTTGCCGGGAAGGTTTGGTCAGGTGTTGCAGTGGCGAGGATGATAAGGTCGACCTCGGCAGCGGCGATGCCAGCATGGTCAATCGCGCGGCGGGCGGCTTCGGTCGCGAGCGTCCCGGTCGTCTCGCCCTCGCCGGCGATGTAGCGGGTCCGGATTCCGGTGCGCTCGACGATCCATTCGTCGGTGGTGTCGACCTGTGCGGCGAGTTCGGCATTGTCGACGCGCCGGGCGGGCAGCGCGGAACCGACTCCGGCGACGACCGATCGAAGAGTCATTGCGCCGCGTCTCCGGCAAAGGCGTGGGCCCGAAATTCGTCGAGGTCGGTGCCGATCTTGTTGGTGATGTCGTTGCGCACCATTCGCGCCGCGACCCCGATCGCGTTGGCGACCCCCTTGGGGCTAGCCGAGCCGTGGCTCTTCACCACCAGGCCATTCAAGCCGAGGAAGACCGCGCCGTTATGGTTGTTGGGATCAAGGTGGACGCGGAGCATGTGCAGTGCGGGCTTGGACAGCGCGAACCCGGCCTTGGAGCGGAGCGACGAGGTAAACGCGCGGCGCAATAGGTCGGTGACGAAGCGGGCTGTGCCCTCGGCGGTCTTCAAGGCGATGTTACCGGAAAAGCCGTCGGTCACAACGACGTCGATCTTCCCGCGCGACAGTTGGTCGCCCTCGG
This sequence comes from Sphingomicrobium sp., assembly GCA_039919075.1. GTDB lineage: Bacteria > Pseudomonadota > Alphaproteobacteria > Sphingomonadales > Sphingomonadaceae > Sphingomicrobium. Next base: position 3,368 of record JBDSGJ010000054.1, on the reverse strand, counting down.
TGAAGCCGTCGAAACGGAAGGGCAAATAGGTTGCCTCGCGCAGCAGCGCGGCAGCTTCTTTCAATTCGTCGGTGCCCTTGAGTTCCTCAGTGCCGATATTGAGCAGCTTCACTCGCGGCGATGCGATTTCGAGCACGGTGCGGGCGTATGCGGCGCCCATCACCGCGAACTGAACCAGGTTCTGCGCGTCGCACTCGGTGTTGGCGCCGAGGTCGAGCATGACCATGTCCTGCTCGCCGAGCGTCGGCAGCAGCGCGGCAAGTGCCGGCCGGTCGATTCCCGGCATCGTCCGGAGCGCCAGCTTGGCGATCGCCATCAGTGCCCCGGTGTTGCCCGCCGACAGCGCGGCATTGGCCTCGCCGTCCTTTACTGCGTTGATCGCGAGGCCCATCGAGGTCGTCCTGGCGCGGCGGATTGCCTGGCTAGGCTTTTCGGCAGCAGTGATCGAATCGGCCGTGTGATGGACGGTCACGGCCGACGCGGCGGTCTTGTGCCGAGCGAGTTCAGGCGCGATCAGCGCCTCGTCACCGAACAGGTGGAAAGTCAGCGTAGGGTCGCTGCGATGCGCCAGAGCGAGGCCGGCGACAATTGCCGCCGGTCCGACGTCTCCGCCCATGGCGTCGATCGCGATGCACGGGGCGGCAGTCATCGCCTGAACCCCTTGCCCGACGTCAGGCTTCGGTCGAGACGATCTCGCGGCCATTATAGTGGCCGCACGCGCTGCACAGATTGTGCGGGCGCTTCAGCTCGCCGCAATTGGGGCATTCCTGAAAGCTCGGCACGTCGAGCGCATGGTGGCTGCGACGCATGTTGCGCTTCGAGGGCGACGTTTTTCTTTTGGGGACGGCCATGCGGCACCTTGCTCACTTCAAACAAAAAAGAGACCACCCTCGCCATGCTCGCCGGGCCAAGCCCCGCGGCGGCGGCCGGATGGTCGCGAACGAGGGTGCCCTATAGCGAAAAGCGAAGCCGACGCAAGGATGGTTATGCCTGACCAGCCAAAACGGAGTCGGCCACGAAGGGGTTTGTCTGACGTTCCTGCCCAAAGGTCGACATCGGGCCGTGGCCGGGGATGAAGCTGGTGTCGCCACCCATTGGCCAAAGCCGGCCGGCGATCGCGTCGAGCAAATGCTGGTGATTGCCCATCGGGAAGTCCGTACGACCGATTGAGCCCGAGAAGATCACGTCGCCGACAATCGCCAGTTTCGATTCGGGGTGGTGGAAGACAACATGGCCCGGGGTGTGGCCGGGGCAATGGCGGACTTTGAACGTCAAGTCGCCGAGCTTGACCGTGTCGCCGTCGACCAGCAAGCGATCGGGCTCGAACGGCTTGCCCGTCACGCCATAGTTACGACCGTCGTCCTCCAGTCGGGCAATCCAGAATCGGTCGGCCTCATGCGGGCCTTCGATCGGGACGCCGAGTTCCTCCGCGAAAATGCCGGCCGAGCCGCAATGGTCGATGTGACCGTGGGTGATCAAAATCTTCTCGATCGTGACTCCGGCGCGGGTCATGGCGTCGCGCAACTTGGGCAGATCGCCGCCCGGATCGACGAACGCGCCGCGCATCGTTTTTGTGCACCAGATAAGGCTGCAATTCTGCTGCAGCGGGGTAACTGGGATGATGGCGGCGCGGAGCGGCTGTTCGGACATGGCGGCGAGTTAGGGAGCGGTCGGGGGCTTGTCCATCGCTGGCGGCTCGGCGCGAAGCGAGGTCGATACGACTTCGGCGGCGCGCAGGACACGCAGGACATTGCCGCCAGCGAGCTTGGCGAGGTCGGCGTCGCTCCAGCCACGATGGATCAGTTCGGCGAACAGAAGGGGATAGCCATCGACACCACCGAGCCCGCTCGCGGCGCTCTCGATCCCGTCGAGGTCACCGCCGATCCCGACATGGTCGTGGCCGGCAAACTTGACGACATGTTCAATATGATCGGCGACGGCGGTAACGGGGACGGCCGGGCCGGGGTGGGCACCCATCCAGACCTTCATCGCAACCTTGCGAGCCTCGGGTTGGCCGCTGAGCAGGGCGTCAAATCGCGCCTGTTCGGCGGCCTGGGCGGCGCCCCACTGACGGTAGGCGTCGCTGAGGTGACCAGAGTAAAAATTGACCATGACGACTCCGCCGTTCGCGGGCAGGCGGCGAAGGATGTCGTCGGGAACGTTGCGCGGATGGTCGTTGAGCGCGCGGGCGTCGGAGTGGGAGAAGATTAGCGGGGCGCGGCTGGTGTCGAGCGCGTCGGCCATGGTCTTGGGGCTGACGTGGGCAAGGTCGACCAGCATGCCGATGCGGTTCATCTCGCGCACGACGGTTTTGCCGAAGGGGGACAAGCCGTTGTGCTTGGGGTCGTCGGTGGCGCTGTCGGCCCAATCGTTGGTCTTGAAGTGGGTCAGCGTCATGTAGCGCGCGCCGAGCCGATAGAATTGGCGGAGCGCAGGCAGGCTGTTGCCGATCTGGTGGCCGCCTTCGATGCCGATCAGCGAGGCGACCTTGCCCGCCTTGTGGATGCGGACGATGTCATCGGCGCTGGTGGCAAGCTCGAGATCGCGGGGATAGGCGGCGATCATCCGGGTGACGACGTCAATCTGTTCGATGGTCTGGCGGATCGCCTCGTCGCCGTGGATCGCGGCACTGATATAGACCGACCAGAATTGCGCACCCACGTCACCCGCATGAAGTCTCGCCATATCGGTCATCAGCGGATGGTCGGGCCACGCGGCGGTCCCGCTGCCGAGACCGGCAACACTTGAGAGATGATACTCGCGCAATTGCTCGGCAAGATCATTATGGCCGTCGACCAGTGGTGTGGCTTTGAGGATGCGTTCGATGCGGGCGCGGGTTGCGGGACCGATTGGAGCCGCCAGTGCGGTAGAAGAGGAGGCGAGCAGCAAGGCGGCGGCCAGTACGGACTTCAGCATATTCACTCCCATACCGAGCGGTGGGTTTACGAGGGTGGGGGCGGCGGGGCAATGCGCGCGGATGGAGGAGAAATTTATCCTGTTCGACGACGCGCGCGAGGGGGGCGGGCAGGGGCGACTGTATCGCCGGCCGGTCGGCGAAATCGTAGCGTGGGCGCTCGAGGAGGTGCGACCGGCCTTGGAGGCGCTTCGCACGGCAACGCACGGAGGGCGGCATGTCGCTGGGTTTATCGGCTATGAGGCGGGGCAAGCGCTCGATCCCGCACTGATTGCCGACGCGCGGGTCGGCGAGGGACCGCTGCTGTGGTTCGGCTTGTTCGAAGGGTATGAGGCGGTCGCGTCGTCGTCGTTTGGTGACCCGGCGGGCGCCTTTGCTGGGCCGGTCGCGCCGCGCACTGATCAAGCGACGTATCTGGCCGCGGCAAAAGTGGTGCGGGAGGGCCTCTTTGCGG
>JBDSGJ010000053.1:0-12615 GCA_039919075.1 Sphingomicrobium sp. | reverse complement strand
TCATGGGTCCCGACGAGCATGGCCGCCGCCGCCCGCATTGCCTCGAGATCGAGCGGATGCGCCACATGCCACACCCGCCCGCGGTCGAGCGCGGGCGGCACGCGGCGGTCGAGAATGCGGTACAGATAGCGCCGCCCACTGCACGAAAAGCGCGCATGCCAGTCGTCTACCACCGGCGTCACCGCAAGCACCGTGACCGGCTTTGGCCGTACCAGCGCATTGATCCCCTCGCGCAGCCGGTTCGCGGTGAGCGGCTTCAAGATGTCGACATGCGCCTCCATCGCCAGCGCATGAACCCCCGTATCGGTCCGCCCGGCGCCATGCACTGCAGCAGGAGCGCTCGTCATTCGCGCGATCGCCTGCTCGAGCGTCGCCTGGACCGAGGGCCCATCGGCCTGTCGCTGCCAGCCGAAAAAGGGCCCGCCGTCATATTCGACCGTCAGCCGCCAGCGAGTCACGACAGCATCGTTCCCGCCGGCAGGGGGAAGCCGCGAAGCAATTCGCCCGCCGTCATGACGCCACGCCCGGCGCGCTGCAGGCGCACCGGGCGAAGGGCTCCGGCACCGCAGCCTATTGTCAATTCATCATCGAGAACCTGGCCCGGATTTCCGCTCGGCGCGACCACTTCTACGGCAAGCAGCTTCACCCGCTCGCCCTTGGCCTCGAACCAGGCGCCGGGGGCAGGGGCGAAGGCACGCACTTGCCGCTCGATCGCGACGGCGTCGCGAGTCCAGTCGATCCGCGCCTCGGCCTTGTCGATCTTAGCCGCGTAGGTCACGCCATCGATCGGCTGCGTCTCGGGCACGAAGCGGCCCGGGTCGGCGAGCCACTCGACCATCGCATCGGCACCGATTTCCGCAATATCCTTCGTCAGTTGCCCGGCGTCCTTGCCATCGACCGTCACCTCGCGGCGAAGCAGCATCGGCCCCGTGTCGAGCCCTTCTTCCATCTGCATGATGGTCACGCCGCTAACCCAATCACCGGCCAGGATCGCGCGCTGGACTGGCGCTGCCCCCCGCCAGCGTGGCAACAGCGACCCATGGACATTGACGCACCCTCGGCGCGGCGCGGCAAGGACCGGCGGGGGCAGGATCAGGCCATAAGCCGCGACCACCGCAACCTCGGCTTCCAGCGCGGCAAACGCAGATTGCTCAACCTCGCCCCGCATGCTCACCGGATGCCGCACCGCCAGCCCCAGCGCCTCGGCGCGCGCATGCACCGCTGTCCGCCGCTCACCCTTGCCGCGCCCGGCGGCGCGCGGCGGCTGGGTATAGACGCAACGCACCTCATGCCCTGCGGCGACGATGGCCTCGAGCGTCGGCAGCGCGAAGTCGGGCGAGCCCATGAAGATGATCCGCATGGCCGCCCTATGGCGCGCCCGCGATAAAATAACTATCTCCGCTTCGTGGCCAGCCCCGAACTCGAAACCCTCGCCCAGGCGCTTGCCCGGCTCCCCGGCCTTGGCCCCCGATCGGCGAGGCGCGCGGTGCTTCACCTCGTCAAGCGGCGCGAATCTGCGATGCAGCCGCTCCTGAGCGCGCTCCAGATGGTCGCCGACCGCCTCGTCACCTGCACCACCTGCGGCAATGTCGACACGGTCGACCCGTGCAGCCTGTGCGCCGACACCCGCCGCGACCCGCGCCTGCTGTGCGTCGTCGAGGACGTCGCAGATCTTTGGGCACTCGACCGTTCTCGTCTGTTTCCCGGTCGATATCATGTGCTTGGGGGACGGCTTTCGGCACTCGAGGGAATTCGGCCCGAAGACCTTGGGATTGATTCGCTCGTCCGCCGGGTCGCCGCCGGGGGAATCGATGAGGTCGTGCTGGCAATGAATGCCACGCTCGAAGGCCAGACCACCGCGCATTACCTCGCCGAGCGGCTCGACAAATTCCCCATCCGCCTGACCCAGCTTGCCCATGGCCTGCCCGTCGGCGGCGAGCTCGACTACCTCGACGAGGGCACGCTGGCCCAGGCGTTGCGCGCCAGGCGCCCCGTCTCCTGACGCGCCGCATTGCTTGAAGTCATGGCACGGAAAGACTAATTTGCGGCCATGGCCATCCTGCGCATTCTCGAAACTCCCGATCCAGTCCTTCGCCAGATCTCGATCCCGGTCGACAAGGTCGATGACGACATTCGCACGCTGATCGCCGACATGTTCGAAACGATGTACGACGCCCCGGGGATCGGCCTCGCCGCGGTCCAGGTGGGGGTGCCCAAGCGCCTGCTGGTGATGGACCTCCACGAGCCCGCCGAAGAAGGCGCTGAGCCGGCCAAGGAGCCGCGCGTCTTCATCAATCCCGAGATTTTGAGCCACTCGGACGATGATGCCCCCTACACCGAGGGCTGCCTCTCGGTTCCCGACCAATATGCCGAAGTGATGCGCCCCGACCGGGTCCGCGCGCGGTGGCTCGACGAGCATGGCACGACCCACGAGGAGGAGCTCGTCGGCCTCCTCGCCATCTGCCTCCAGCATGAGATGGACCATCTCGAGGGCGTGCTGTTCATCGACCACCTCAGCCGCCTCAAGCGCGAAATGGTTCTCAAGAAACTCGCGAAGGCCCGCAAGGACCGCGGGCTCAAGGCCGCCTAATTAAGCCGAAGTCGCTCAGCGGTCGTCATCCCGGGTTTGACCCGGGACCCACCCTTTTCTGCCCATCTCAACGAAAAAGGTAGGCCCCGGGTCAAGCCCGGGGTGACGATAAGCGTCAGGCGAGGCTCAGCGCCGCATTCCGGCAATCCGCAGCGCATTCGCGGCACATCTGCGCGCATAGTTTGCAATGCTCATGATCATGCTTCTCGCACTCCGCCGCACAGGCCTCGCACATCCGCGCGCACAGCTCGAGCAGCTCGCGCAGCATCGGCTGGTCATCCCCCGTCCGCCGCGCCGCAAGCCGCGCCGTCGCCTCGCAGATATCCGAACAGTCCGAACACAGCCGGATGCACTGCGTCATCTCCATCGCTTCGGCCATGCAGGCATCGGCGCACGACAGGCACATCTTGGCGCAATACATCAAATGGTGAGCGGCATCGGCCAGCGCGGTGTTCGGCGTGGCGTTGGGGTGCAATGAAATCATCTTGCGAATGGACATGCTCTCTCCTGCATTTTTCTTGGCGAGCACAGTGAGCGCAAGCTTGCCCTTGAGCAAGCGCGAAGTGGCGCCTAGGTTCGTGCTTCGTTCCGGGTAGGGGAGTCGCAGCTTGGACGCCAATGTGCTGATCATCGTCGCGCTGATCGCCGGAGCCCTGCTTGGCTGGTTCCTTGGCTCGCGCGGGGGCGTGCCGCTCAAGGCTGAAGCCGAAGCGCTTCGCGAGCGGTGCGGGGTCGCCGAGCGCGAGTCAGCAGCGGCAGGAGTTCATGCGACGCACTCGGCCGAACTTCAGCGGATGCTCGATGCGGTCGTCGCCGAGCGCGATGTTGCGAGCCGCGACGCCGCCAGCCTACGTCCGGTCGCCGAACGAGTCGCACACCTCGAGGCACAACTTGTCGCATTGCGCGCAGAAAAGGATGAACTCGCCGCCGCAAAGGCTGGCTTCGAGCGCGGCGAGGTCGAGCGGCGCGACGCCTACGACGCGCAGTTGAAGCAGATCAAGGAACTCGAACTGAAGCTGGAAGCCCGCTTCGGCGACCTCGCCGGCAAGGCGCTCGAAACCGCGCACGACGCCTTCCTTAAACGCGCGGGCGAGCGGATGACGCTCGAGGGCAAGGAGAATGAGGCCAAGCTGAAGGCGCTGCTTCAACCGGTCGAGAGCACGCTCAAGCGTTATGAAGAAGGGCTCGCCACTGTCGAGAAGGAGCGGGTGGGGAGCTACCGCGAGTTGAACAAGGCGGTCGAATTGCTCCACCTCAGCCACGGCGCGGTCAAGGAAGAGACTGCGCGACTGGTCAACACGCTGCGCTCCAGCCCCAAGATGCGCGGCCGGTGGGGCGAGCAGAGCCTTGAGAATGTACTCACGCAGGCGGGGCTGACCGAGGGCGTCGATTTCCACAAGGAAGTGTCGGTCAACACCGACGACGGCCGCTTGCGCCCCGACGTCATCGTCAACCTTCCCGGCGGTCGCAAGCTCGTGATCGACGCCAAATGCTCGCTCAACGCCTTTCTCGATGCAGGCGACGCGGTCGACGACATCGTTCGCGCGGGGCACCTCAAAGCCCATGCGTCGTCGATCCGGCGACATACCGAGCAGCTCGGGTCCAAAAGCTATTGGGAGCAGTTCGCCAACTCCGCCGACTATGTCGTGATGTTTATACCCGGGGAGCATTTCCTGACCGCCGCACTCGATTCTGACAGCAAGATTTGGGAAGATGCGCGCACCCGCGGCGTGCTGATCGCCACCCCGACAACGCTCGTTGCGCTGGCCCGGACCATCTCGACTATCCGCCGCGAGGAGCGGCTTGCGGTCCAGTCGGCCGAGATCGTCAAGCTGGGCAAGGAATTGCACGCCCGGCTGGCGACGATGGGCAGCCATGTGACCAAGCTTGGCCGTAACCTGGAACTTGCAAACAATGCCTACAATAATTTCGTCGGCAGTCTCGAGAGCCAGGTGCTGACCCAGGCTCGCCGGTTCGAAGCGCTCGAAGTGTCGAGCGGTACGAAGGAGATTGATGCGATGCCGCTGGTCGAGTCGAGCCCGCGCCCGCTGACCAAACTCACGAGCGTGCTACCGACCGCCAACGAGGATGACGCCGCCGCCTAGCGTCGCTCGAGCTCGATCACCCCGGCGTTGTTGGTCAGCGTCAGATGCCCCGGGCTCCACCGCACCCGCGCCGGGCTGCGCAGCACCGCCGAGCCTTGCGATTCGAAGCCCATCGCTGGTTCGCCACACGCCATCTGGGTGCCGATCAGCCCGTCGGTGCTCAGCATGTCACGGTCGAGCGCGTAGCGGGCACCCATGCCGTTGCAGCCGAACTTCGCGCTGACTTGGGTGGCAGTGAAATCGACATGATAGTCGCCCCGGAGCGGGGTCGGGCGGTCATTGATCGACGCAATGTGCCAGCGGCTTTCCGCAAGCGGGGTGCTGCTCATCGTTCCGGGCGATCCGAGCCGGTCGTCGGGACCGCCGCAGCCATTATATTGCCGCCCGTCGGCGGTGACCTGGACCTTGTCGGGATAGGTTCGGTCGCTCATCCCCTCTCTGCAGCGGCCATGGACGATGTTCACGTTGACCCGCTGAGTCTGATAAATTTCGCCCGCGAAGCCGATGATCACGCGCGGCGTGGCGACGATGATCGGGTTCTGCCCATAAGCGCCCGAAAAACGCATCGTGCGCGCGTCGATGTCGAGGCTCCAGCCCGGTTCGGTCCCGACCGCATGGTAGGGCGTGGGCATCCCTGGCTGATTGGCGGCGGGGTAGGGATCGCGCACCGGGGCAGGGCCGCGCGTGCCATCGCCGAACAACCGCCCTAGCGAGCCGCCGAGCGGGTCGTTCACCGTGGTACAGCCGCCGAGCAGCGCGGCGACCGCAAGCAGCGGAGCAAGAAATTTCGTCATAAGCGCAAAACTCCTTGGCGGACCGAACCGTTCCTTATCACCCGCGCCAGCTTGCCCTGACTTGAAACGCCATCACCGCCGCCGCCACCGCAGCGTTGAGGCTGTCGGCGCGGCCCAGCATCGGCATTTTGACGAGTTGGTCGCATTCCGCCTCATAGTCCGCCGGAAGGCCCTGGCTCTCATTGCCGATCAGCAGGAAGCAGGGCTGCTCATAGGTCGCACCGAGATAGTCGGTGTCGGTGCGCAGGCTGGTCCCGACCAGCTGTCCCGGCCCACCACGCAACCAGGGCACAAACTCGTCCCACCGCGCCGCCACCACCCATTGGGTGAACACCGCGCCCATCGACGCCCGCACCGCCTCGACCGAATAAGGATCGGCGCAATCGTCGATCAGGATTAGCCCGCCCGCGCCCGTCGCATCTCCGGTACGAAGAATCGTGCCGATATTCCCCGGGTCGCGCAGCGCCTGCGCCACGATCCACAGCGGCGAATCGTCGCGCTTGATCGCGGCCAAATCGGTCGCGGGCTGGCGATAGGCGCCAAGGATCAGTCCGGGATTGTCCTTGCCGCTCATCTTGGACAATATGTCGGGACTGGCCTCGATTGCCTCGCCGCCAGCGGCCTCCACCTCGTCGATGATCGCCTGCGCCAATGGATGCCCGGCGCCACCGGGGGAAAAGGCGATGATCTCGGGCAGCAATCCACTATCACGCGCCTCGGCGATGATGCGCAGGCCCTCGGCCAGGAACAGCCCGCTCGCCCGCCGCGCTTTCCTGTCGCGCAGGCTGCGGATCAGCTTGACGGTTTCATTGCCGAACGACGTGATGACGCGCGGCATCAGTCTTCGCCGAAACGGCCCTCGACCAGCGTCACCAATCGCTCGAGCGCTTCGTCTGCCCCAACCCCCTCGGTCGAAATCGTCACCGAGTCGCCCATCGCCGCGCCAAGCATCATCAGTCCCATGATCGAGGTGCCGACGACGCTGTTGCCGTCCTTGTCGACCCGGCTGGTCGCTACAAGCTCGCTCGCCAGCGTGACGAACTTCGCGCTGGCCCGCGCATGGAGCCCGCGTTTGTTCGTGATGAGAACGGTTTGTGACGGCATCAGGCGGCAGCCTCGCCAAGAATCTCGCTCGCCACCGAAATATATTTACGCCCGGCCTCGCGCGCGGCGCCGACCGCAGCGCGAACACTCATCGCCTTGCGCGCGCCCTCGAGCCGGATCAGCATTGGCAGATTGACCCCGGCAATGACCTCGGTAGAATCATTTTTCATCAACGAAATCGCGAGGTTGGATGGTGTTCCTCCGAACAGGTCGGTCAAGATGATGACCCCATTGCCGCGATCGACCCGAGTGATTGCGGCGGCAATATCGGCCCGCCGCGCTTCCATATCGTCATCGGCGTCGATGCAAATGCCCTCGATCGCCTCCTGCGGCCCGACGACATGTTCCATCGCGGTAATGAACTCGGTGGCCAGACGGCCGTGGGTTACCAGCACCAAACCAATCATACCCTCACCCGCCATGCTGGGCACCAAATTCTTTCACTAGCGCAGAGCCGCGCTGTTCCTCGATCGTGTCGCTCGGCGGCGTGGCGAGGTCGCGGTGGCGGACCATCGGGGAAAAGCCCCGCGCCCGCAACCGCTCCGCCATTTCGACCGCTGCGGCGACCGACCGGTGCCGCCCCCCCGTGCAGCCGAACGCCACCGTCAGATACGATTTGCCGGCGGCCCAATAGCGGGGAATGAGGTCGGCGAGAAGGGCTTCGATGCGGTCCATCGTCTCGCCCCATGCGGGGTCGGCGCTGACATGGTCCTGAACGGCGCGGTCCTTGCCCGTCAACGGGCGCAGCTTGTCGACCCAGTGCGGATTGTCGATGAAGCGCATGTCGAACACCAGGTCGGCGGTGCGCGAGATGCCGCGGGCGAAGCCGAACGAGGCGATCGTCAGCACCGGCTCGTCGCGATCGCCGCCATAGCGTCGGCGAAGCTCGTCGCGCAGGTCGGCGGGTTTCAGGTCGGTGGTATCGATCACCGCGTCGGCGGTCAGGCGCAGCGGCCCGGTCAGTTCGCGCTCGCGGGCGATGCCATCCTCGGCCGGCCGGTCGGGGGCCAGCGGGTGGCGGCGGCGAGTCTCGCCATAGCGGCGGATCAGCTCGGCACCCGTCGCGTCGAGGTAGAGGATTTCGGGAGTCACGCCCTCGATTGCGCGCAGCAGCGCGGGGAGGGTAGCAACATCGAACCCGCGACTGCGAACGTCCATCCCGACCGCGATCGGCATCGTCTGGCGGGCAGCGCGCTCGCCCGTAACGAACGCCTGGAGCAGGGTCACCGGCAGATTGTCGACACAGTCCCAGCCCATGTCCTCAAGCGCGTCGATCACGCTCGACTTGCCCGCGCCCGACATGCCGGTGACGAGGAGCAGGCGCGGCAGCTGGGGAGGTCTGCGGCGCCCTGGCAAGACTAGACCTTGAGCCCCAGCCGATCGAGCGCCAGCGCCACCTTCGACGCCGCCGACGCCGTCATCGCGTCGACCGTCACCAGCGGGATCTTGACGCCGAGAACAGGCCGCTCGCGACTGTCGTCGGGCAGGCGCAGGACGTCGCTGGTCAGCTCAACCAGCAGCGCGACGGGCACGTCGCTGACCGTCTCCATCTCGACGATCCCGACGCCGCGAATCTCGAGCTTGCCAGCGATCGTCGCGGGGGCTGAGGCGATCAGTCGCTCGCCGGTCTTGCGGACGATCGTCTGGTCATCGCTGACGAGGGTGAAGCCGCGGTCGAGCAGCCGCAGTGACAGGTCGGACTTACCCGACCCGCTGATCCCCGTGATCAGCACCGCGCGACCATCGAGTGCGACGCAACTTGCGTGGAGCGTCTCGGACGAGAGGCGGATGCCCGTCCGATCGGCTTTGGGAAGCGCGTTCACGAGGACCGCTCCGCTTGACGGAGCGCGCTCATTTCAAATCCGCCGCTGGCAGGCGAATGGTAAAGCGGGCACCCGAGGGCGCGTCGTCGCGGTCTGTCACCTGTATCTCCCCGTCATGACCTTCGACGATCGCCCGGGCGATCGCAAGGCCGAGCCCCGAATGGCGGCCGAATTGCTCGGCCTCGGGCCTTACTGAGTGAAACCGGTTAAAGATTGCTTCGCGTTGGGCGGCGGGGACACCGGGACCCTCATCATCGATGCGGATTCGGACATCGTCGCCGACTCGCGCCGCCACCACCTCGACCAGGCCGCCCGGGGGCGAGAAGCTGATCGCATTGTCGACGATATTGTCGATCGCACGGGCCAGGCGGGTCGGATCGCCAACCACCAGCGTGCTCTCCCGCCGCGGACGGGCGAAGGCGATTCGTACCTCGCCGGCGGATCGTCGACTCTCCCACGCAGCAACCAGACCCTCGATCAGCGGACCAAGGTCGACCGGCTCGAACCGTGCGCGCGCCAGCTCGGCGTCGGTTCGCGCCGCTTCGGAAATGTCGCCGATCAGTCGGTCGAGGCGGAGCACATCGTGACGCACGACATCGAGCAAGCGGGTGCGCAGCGCCGGATCGTCGACCCGATCGAGGCTGTCGACCGCAGATCGGAGTGAGGCGAGCGGGTTCTTCAGTTCGTGCGTCACATCGGCAGCAAACGCCTCGATATTGTCGATTCGGGTGCGCAGCGACTGGCTCATGTCGCTGACCGCGCGGGCAAGCATCCCGATCTCGTCCTTGCGTGCGGGCAGACGAGGCACGCGGACCTCGCGCGCCCGTCCGAGGCGAACGCGGTGCGCCGCGCTGGCGATCCGCCGCAGCGGACTGACGATCGTGCGAGCAAGGAACAGCGACAGCGCGATCGAAAGCAGCGCCGCAGTCAGCATTGCCAGGCCGAGCGACGACCGCTCGGAGCGAATGAGCCGCGTGAAGTTGCGGTCGTTGACCGTCGTCGTGACGACCGAACCGTCGCTCAACCGAGCGGCGGCGCTGATCACCGGCGTAAGGTCGGGCGCCTCGCGCACTGTCCGCTGGGTCGTACCCGTACGGCGGGCCGCCGCTGCCTCCGGCCAGCTGTCGCGATCGTCATTGGCCGGCTCGACATAGGGCCGCAGATAGCCGCCGCGGGTCAGCGCGTTGAACCCGCGGTCGAGCAACCGCGCGGCGTCCTTCGTCCACGGCTGGCTCGTGGGATCGCGCAGCGCGAAGGTCGCGCCGGTACTCGTCCAGCTGTCGATCGCTAGTCGCCCGTCGGGGGCGTAGAGACGCAGCCGGTCGCTCGTCACCCGGCCGATCCGCATCATCGTCCGGGCGCGCCCGGCGGGAGTGTCGCCGCTCAAGGCCTCGGAGGCAAAGCTGGCCTGCGCCGACGCACGATCGAGCCGCTCCTGAAGGAGCTGATCGCGAAACTGGTCGAGCACGAAAATGCCGAATCCGACCAGCGCAAGCGTCAGCAAATTGGTCGCGAGGAGCCGCGTGGCGAGCGTGTGCCGGCCGCGGAAGGGCAGGCGCGGCTCGTCCGCCGGCTCATTCCTCGAATCGGTATCCGACGCCATATAAGGTCTCGATTGCATCGAATTGCGCGTCGGCGCCACGAAACTTGCGGCGAAGGCGCTTGATGTGGCTGTCGATCGTGCGGTCGTCGACGAATACGTCGTCACTGTAAGCGATGTCCATCAGCTGGTTACGCGACTTGACGACTCCGGGGCGCTGCGCGAGCGCTTCGAGGATCATGAATTCGGTGACCGTCAGCGTCACTGGTACCCCGTCCCACGTCACCTTGTGCCGTGCGGGGTCCATCGCTAGCCGGCCGCGCTCGAGCAGCGTGGGTTCGTCCTCGCCGGCGCTCTCGCTCGGCGAACCACGCGCGAATTCCTGGCGGCGAAGGATCGCGCGGATGCGGGCGATCAGCAGCCGCTGCGAGAAGGGCTTCGCGATATAATCGTCGGCGCCCATCGCCAGCCCCAGCGCCTCGTCGAGTTCGTCATCCTTGGAAGTCAGGAAAATCACCGGCATCCTGCTCGTCTCGCGCAACCGGCGAAGCAGCTCCATCCCGTCCATTGCGGGCATCTTGATGTCGAACACCCCGAGGTCGGGTTCGTTATCGGCGAAAGCCTTGAGTGCCGCCGCGCCATCCGAATAGACTCGCGTGACAAAGCCTTCGGCCTGGAGCGCGATGGACACCGAGGTCAGGATGTTGCGATCGTCATCGACGAGCGCGATCACGGGGCTCATGGCCGCTCCGGCGCTTAAGGGTGGCCACGCGGATACCGGGCGGCGAGGGGATCGGCAAGCGAGCCACGGGACCCCCTGCCTTTACAGTCGCGCCCCCCCCACTATAGGCTCCTGCGCACATGCTATGCGGCAAAGCCGCACGAAAGGGCGCAACGTCCTTTTACCAAGGAGATGATTGGTGAGTGAGCGCGTTTCTTCGCACGGGCTGGACGCCCAGGGTTTGCAGTCCGGCGCGACGCTTCACTGGAACATGACGACCGCTCGCCTGGTCGAACAGGCCGTCGCTCGCGGCGAAGGCAAGCTGACCAGAGACGGGGCGCTGCTGGTCGATACCGGCAAGTTCACCGGCCGCAGCGTCAAGGATAAATATATTGTCCGCGATGCCGCCACCGAAGAGATGATCAACTGGGGCATGATCAACCAGCCGATGACCGTCGACCATTGGGTCACGCTCAAGGCCGACTTCATGACCGCGCTTAAGGGTCAGAAAGAATTGTTCGTCGCCGACCTTTTCGGCGGTTCGCAGCCCGAATATCGAGTCAATGTGCGGGTCATCAACCAGATGGCGTGGCATAATCTGTTCATCCGTACGCTGCTGGTCCGCCCGACGACCGAAGAACTCACCGGCTTCGTGCCCGAATATACCATTATCAACCTGCCCAGCTTCAAGGCCGATCCGGGCCGCCATGGCTGCCGCAGCGACACGGTCATCGCGGTCAATTTCAGCGAGAAGCTGATCCTCATCGGCAATACCGAATATTCGGGCGAGATGAAGAAGGGCGTGTTCGGCCTCCTCAACTTCCTCCTCCCGGCGCAGGGTGTGATGCCGATGCATTGCTCGGCCAATGTCGGCGCAGACGGCAAGAGCGCGATCTTCTTCGGCCTGTCGGGCACCGGCAAGACGACCTTGTCGGCCGACGCCAGCCGCACGCTGATCGGCGACGACGAGCATGGCTGGTCCGACCAGGCCGTCTTCAACTTCGAAGGTGGTTGCTACGCCAAGATGATCAACCTGTCGGCCGAGGGTGAGCCCGAAATTTACGCCACGACCAAGATGTTCGGCACGATCCTTGAGAATGTCGCGATGGACGAGGTCACCCGCGAACTTGACTTCACCGACGCCAGCAAGACCGAGAATACGCGTGGCGCCTATCCGATCGAGTTTATCCCCAACGTGTCGGAGAAGAACCTCGGACCGGCCCCGTCCAACCTCATCATGCTGACCGCCGACGCGTTCGGCGTGCTGCCCCCGATCTCGCGACTGACCGCCGACCAGGCGATGTATTATTTCCTGTCGGGCTACACCGCCAAGGTCGCCGGCACCGAAATCGGCGTGACCGAGCCCGAGGCCACTTTCTCGACCTGCTTCGGCGCTGCCTTCATGCCGCGCCACCCGTCGGTCTATGGCAACCTCCTCAAGCAGCGCATTGCCGAGGGCAATGTCGATTGCTGGCTGGTCAACACCGGCTGGACC
Organism: Sphingomicrobium sp.; assembly: GCA_039919075.1. Lineage (GTDB taxonomy): Bacteria > Pseudomonadota > Alphaproteobacteria > Sphingomonadales > Sphingomonadaceae > Sphingomicrobium. The sequence continues at coordinate 443 of JBDSGJ010000053.1, read as the reverse complement.
GGGGGCAAATATGGCACCGGCCATCGCATGCCGATCAAGGCCACGCGCGCGCTGCTCAATGCGGCATTGGACGGCAGCCTCAAGGCTGGCGAGTTCCGCAAGGATCCTAACTTCGGCTTCGAAGTGCCGGTCGCCGTCGCCGGAGTCGACTCCGCCATGCTCGATCCGCGCCAGACCTGGCCGAACCGCGAGGAATATGACGCCACTGCGGCGAAGCTGGTCGACTTGTTCGTCGCCAATTTCGCGCAGTTTGCGAACTATGTCGATGCGGGCGTTCGCCAGTCTGCCCCCAAGGTCGCGGCGTGACGAGATAGCTGCCGATCCGTTGGGAACGGCTGCGCGTCGCCGAACATTGATGCGCATCCCCTTCAGGAGCAGTGACCATGGACCTCATGTCGATTCTCAACCAGGCCGGCGGCGTCAGCGCGATCGCCCAGCATCTC
>JBDSGJ010000052.1:0-7034 GCA_039919075.1 Sphingomicrobium sp. | reverse complement strand
ACTCGGCGCACTTCATCCCCAACGCCGACTTCCGCCGCGCGGTCGCGACGTTCGTCACCGGCGAGCGCCGCGCCATCGCGCATGAGCTGGGTGCCCTGCGCGACATGCTGCCCTACCGGCGCTCGGGCTCGGAATAGACCGCGATGTCGCGGCCACCGGCGCTGGCCTTGGCGCGATACATTCCCGGGGTCGTAAAGCCCCATGCCGCTTCGCCCGACGGGGCGACGGCGATCAGCCCGCCGCTGCCGCCCAGGGTCGTGACGTCGGCCAGCACGGCGTCGAGCGCCTGCTGCAGCGACTCGCTCCCGATCCGCACCCGCGCCGCCAGCTCATGCGCCCCCACCGCGCGAATGAAAGCCTCGCCCAATCCGGTGGCGGAGACTGCGGCCGAGCGGTCGTCGGCGTAAGTCCCCGCGCCGATCAGCGGCGAATCGCCGATCCGCCCCCAGCGCTTGGCGGTCAGCCCGCCGGTCGAGGTGGCGGCGGCGACATGGCCGTTCATGTCGCAGGCGACCGCGCCGATTGTGCCATATTTGATGTCGGTATCGAAGTGGCCCCCCGCCGCCATGACCTTGTCGAGCTGGGCACGGCGTTCGGGGATGACAAACCAGTCGTTGGCGACTTGCTCCAGGCCGTGCGCTGCGGCGAAGCGGTCGGCCTGCTCGTAGGTCAGGAGGACGTGCGGACTATGCTCCATCGCCGCGCGCGCCGCGCTGACCGGCGCGCGCGTGGTGCGCAGCCCGGCGACCGCGCCCGCCCGTCGATCGCGCCCGTCCATGATCGCGGCGTCGAGTTCGCACTGGCCCTGCGCGGTAAGCACGGCGCCTCGCCCGGCGTTGAAGGCGGGGTCTTCTTCGAGCACCCGCGCGGCGGCTTCGACCGCGTCGAGTGACGCGCCACCCTTCGCAAGAATGACCTCCCCCGCATCGAGCGCGGCGGCAAGCCCGGCGCGGGCGCGCTGTTCCTGCTCGGGCGGCAATTTGTCGGGCCGCATCGCGCCGCACCCGCCATGGATGACTAGGGTCCACTTCATCTTGCGGCCCTAACCCCGCCCGCTTCCCGACGCCAGTTGCGGCCGGGCTGTCGCCGCAGGAATTTCCCTTGTCGAGGAACGCGCCTATATGGGGCGGATGTCCTCCCTTCGCCCGTGGCGCCAAATCGAGCGCCGCAAGTCCCGTCAGATCATGGTCGGCAATGTTGCCGTCGGCGGCGACGCGCCCGTCACCGTCCAGACGATGACCAATACGCCAACCTCCGACGCCGCCGCGACGATCGCCCAGATACGGCGCTGCGAGGAGGCCGGAGTCGATATCATCCGCGTCTCCTGCCCCGACAAGGAGTCGACGGCGGCGCTGCGCGAGATCGTCCAGGCGGCGAAGGTGCCGATCGTCGCGGACATTCATTTTCATTATAAGCGCGCGCTCGAGGCGGCCGATGCGGGCGCCGCCTGCCTGCGGATCAATCCGGGCAATATCGGTTCGGCCGAGCGCGTGGCGGAAGTCGTCGCCGCTGCCACCGCCAACGGTTGCGCGATCCGCATCGGGGTCAATGCCGGCAGCCTCGAAAGGGATCTGCTAGAAAAATATGGCGAGCCCTGTCCCGAGGCGCTGGTCGAAAGCGCCCTGGACCATATCCGCCTGCTCGAGGATCATGGCTTCCAGAACTACAAGGTGGCGGTGAAGGCGTCGGACCTGTTCCTCGCGGTCGCCGCCTATCAGCAGCTTGCCGATCAGGTCGATTGTCCGCTCCACCTCGGGATCACCGAGGCGGGCGGGCTGATCGGCGGGACAGTCAAGTCGGCGATCGGAATGGGGTCGCTGTTGTGGGCCGGGATCGGTGACACGATCCGGGTGTCGCTTTCGGCCGAGCCCCAGGAAGAGGTCCGCGTTGGTTATGAACTGCTGAAATCGCTCGGCATTCGCAATCGCGGGGTACGGGTTGTGTCCTGTCCGTCCTGCGCGCGGCAAGGCTTTGACGTCATCCGTACCGTCGAGAAACTCGAACTCGCGCTGCAGCACATCCGCACCCCGCTGTCGCTGTCGGTGCTCGGCTGCGTCGTCAACGGCCCCGGCGAAGCGCGCGAGACCGACATCGGCATCACCGGCGGCGGCAAAGGCAAGCATATGGTGTATCTCTCCGGCGTGACCGATCACCATGTCGAGGACGCCGGGATGATCGACCATATCGTCCGGCTGGTCGAAGCCAAGGCCGCCGAGATCGAGGCCGGGCTTGCCGAGGCGGCCCCCGGCACGCCACTCCTCGCCGCTGCGGAATAGGCTTTAAACCGTTCGTAACCCTCACCGTGCGATCATCGCGGGATGCAGCGGATGGCCTTCATCATCGTCGTGATCAGCGTGCTGATCGGCATTGCGATGCCCAGCCAGCATTCGACCCCGGCCGACGTCAACCAGTCGATCCTGATCGATTCGAGCGGCGCTCCGGAATCGGCCTACGCCGCCACCGCACCAACCGAGCAGCCGCGCGAAGAAACGAGCATCTCGCCCTCCTATGGCGCGCAGACGACGCTCGACCGCGCCCCGAACGGCCATTTCTACACGCAGGCCAGCGTCAATGGGCGATCGCTGCCGTTTATCGTCGACACCGGCGCGTCGAGCGTCGCGCTGACGATCGACTCGGCGCGCCAGATCGGCCTCTATGTCGACCCGGCCAATTTCAAGACGGTCGGCGAAGGCGCGTCGGGTGCGACCCACGGCATGTTCGTGACGCTCGACAAGGTCGAGGTCGCGGGGCGAACGGTCGAGCATGTCGAGGCGGTCGTGCTCGACGGGCTGCCGGTCAACCTGCTTGGCCAGTCGGTCCTGACCCGCCTCGGCGGGGTGCAGATGAACGGCGACAAGATGATCCTGCGCTAGCTCTTGCCGGCAAGCAGATTGACCGTCAGCGCGAACACCCCGACATTGTAAATGAAGGCGACGATGCTGTGCGCGGTCGCGACGCGGCGGATGTGCGGCGAGGTGATATTCGTATCCGCGGTCGACAGCGCGGCGCCAAGCACGAAGGCGAAATAGACGAAGTCGGAGAAGACCGGGGTCTTGTCCCCGCCTGGGAATTCTAGCCCGGCCTGATCCTTCCCGCCGTCATCGCTGGTGTAATAGAGATGCGAATAATGCAGCGCGTAAACGGTGTTGCCGAAGAACCAGCTGGTCAGCAGCGTCGCGATGGTGATGGCAATGTCGATCGGGGTGGTGTGGGTCTTGCTCGACATCTGGCTGCCGACCGCGACGAGGATCACCACCGTGAGCGCGAAGGCGAGCATGAGGAGCACCGTGCGATTGGCATCGTTCGCGACCGCCACTTCGCGCATGTGGACATGATCGGCGGTGCGGTAGAGCCGGATGCAGCTGAGGATGAAGACCAGCGCCGAAATGTCGAAGCCGAGCATTACGGACAGCCACCACGGCGTGATGATCGTCGCCAGCGCAATGCTCGCGGCAAGCATGGCGAAGAAGATCAGGAAGCGAGTCGGCGCAATGCGGTTGCCGATGCCTTTCGAGCGGGACTTGGGGGAGATCATGCCCCCGACGATAGCGGCGGCGCGCACCGCGTCCAGCGCTATCCCGCGGGTTGCGCGTTACCGCTCAGCGTTGGCGACCGAGCAGCGTTGCGACCTCGCGGGTTTCCTCGATCGAGCGCGGGAAGCGCGGGCTGACCAGCGCGCGACTCGCCTGCTCATAGGCGAAGCCGAATGACAGGATGCGCGCGTCGCTCCACTTGGCGCCCATCAAGCTGAGCCCCACGGGTAGCCCGCGCACCGTCCCCATCGGCACGGTCAAATGCGGATAGCCGGCGACCGCCGCGAGACTGCCAGCGCCACCGCCGCTAAGCTGGTCGCCGTTGACCGCGTCGATCTTCCACGCCGGGCCGGCGGTCGGGCCGACCAGTGCGTCGAGCTTGTGGAGGGAAAGCAATTTGTCGATGCCATTGACCCCGGCGGCCGCGACGTTGATCGCTCGCGCTTTCCTGTAGGCCGGGTCGGCGAGGCCCTTGGTCTTGTCGGCTTCGATGAAGGTCTCCTGCCCGAACAGCGCCATCTCCTGCGCGGCGTGGGCCTGGTTGAAGGCGATTAGCTGGGCCAGCGTGCGGCTCGTCACGGCGAGCGGGGTGGTCGCAAGATAGGCGTTGAGCCCGGCCTTGAGTTCGGCGTTCAGCACCTTGGTCTCATTGGGGCCGATCGCCTTGTCGTCGAACGTCTTGATCTCGACCAGGACCGCGCCCTGCGCCTTGAGCACCGCGAGCGCGGCGGCAAAGGGCGCATTGAGCACATCGGTCGAAGCGAAGCGCATCACGCCGATCCGCGCGCCGCGAAGCGCGTTGACGCTGAGCGTGGCGGCGAAATTGACGCGGTGGGCATCGGCCAGACGCGTCGCGGGATCGGCCGGGTCGCTCCCGGCGATAACGCTCATGATCTCGGCCGCCTGATGGACCGTGCGGGTGATCGGGCCGGCGGTGTCCTGACTGGCGCTGATCGGGACGATGTGCGTGCGGCTGACCATGCCGACCGTCGGCTTAAACCCAACCACTCCGTTGATCGAGGCGGGGCAGGTGATCGACCCGTCGGTCTCGCTGCCAATCGCATAATCGACTTCGCCCGCCGCGACCGCTGCGCCCGATCCGCTCGACGAGCCGCATGGATTGCGGTCGAGTGCGTGCGGGTTGCGGGTTTGGCCGCCGACCGCGCTCCACCCCGAGATTGAGTGCGACGAGCGGATGTTCGCCCATTCGGACAGGTTGGTTTTGCCGAGGATGATTGCCCCCGCCTGGCGCAGGCGCGCGACGAGCGGGGCGTCGCGATTAGTGACGTTCGCGGCGAGCGCAAGGCTCCCGGCAGTGGTCGGCAGGGGGCCCGCGACCTCGATATTGTCCTTGATCAGCACCGGCATCCCGGCGAGCGGCCCGCGCAGTCCGCTCGAGTCAACACGCTGCGCCTGGTCGATCGCGGTCGGATCGAGGGCGAGGACGGCGTTGATCGCCGGGTCGATTCGCTCGATCCGCATGATGGCGGCGCGGGTCGCCTGTTCGGCGGGGCCGGCGGCACTGGCCGGGGTGGCGAAGGTGGTGACGAGCAAGGCGGCAATCACGAAGTCGTCGATCACGCGGTTACCCCCGTTGGTCGAAATATTCGCCACCGTCATGCCAGCTTCATCTTCGTGTCGCCAGTCGGCTCTGACCTACGCAATCGCCGGAATTTTTTCGCCCATGCTCCTTCGCTCGCTCCTGCTCGTCTCGACGACCCTTGCCTTTCTCGAAACGCCGGTTGTAGCGCAGGAGGCTCCGGCGCCGCCGTGGGCGGTGCCCGCTCCGTCGGCTGACAACTCCGCCCAAGTTCTGCCGCCGGGCGCGATCCCCGCGACCGGACCCGCCGAAGCCGGTCAGGACAATAGTGACACCGGCGAGGATGGCGGCGACATCGTCGTCACCGGGCAAAAGCCGCGCGGATCGGTAATCGGCGATATCCCAGCCCAGAATGTACTCAGCACGCGCGATATTCGCGCGACGGGAGCGACCAGCATCACCGAATTGCTGGCCGCGATCGCGCCGCAGACGGGCAGCGCGCGCGGGCGCGGCGGCGGCGGGCCGGTGATCCTGCTCAATGGCCAGCGTATCTCGGGCTTTCAGGAAATTCGTGACCTTCCCCCCGAAGCGCTCGAGCGGGTTGAGATATTGCCCGAGGAAGTCGCGCTCAAATATGGCTATGCCGCCGACCAGCGGGTGGTGAACATCGTCCTTCGGCGGCGTTTCCGATCGACCACCGCGCGCGTTGAAGCGGGTATCGCCACCGATGGCGGGCACGAGACCGGCGAGGGCGAAGTCTCGCGGCTGATGATCGGCAGCAATGGGCGCACGCAGGTCACGCTCCATGCGGAAGGCAATTCGGCGTTGCGCGAGACCCAGCGCGAGATTGCGCTGCAGCCGCTGGCGACCCGGCCGACCGCGATCGACCCGCGCGATTACCGCACTTTGGTCGGATCGCAGGCGCTGGTGCGGGGCACGGTGACAGCCAACCGCACCGTGCTCGGCGACGTCTCCGCGACGCTCACTGCCGATGCTTCGCACACCACAGGCAAGAGCCTGCTCGGGGTGCCGGTAGGAACGCTTGCGGTCCCGACGACAAGCCCGTTCGCGGTCGAAGGGACGAGCGTATTGCTCGGTTTCCCCAGCCTCGGCGCACTCGCGCGCAACTCGACCAGCGACAATGGCCACCTTGGGGTCACCCTCAACGGCACCAAGGGTCGCTATCGCTGGTCCTCGACCGCCACCGCCGACCTTGTCAACATGGTCACGACGAGCGACCGCTCGCCCAACCTCACCGCCTATCAGGCGCGCGTTGCGGCAGGGGATCCGACTGCCGATCCGCTTGGCGGCTTCACTCCCGACCCGTCCGCGCGCGATCGCAGCCGCTTGCGCAAGACCTCGGCCGGGCTCGACGGGACGCTCAATGGCCCGCTTGCAACGCTGCCCGCGGGGCGCGCCAATTTCACGCTAAAGGTCGGTGCCGATACGGTCGCGCTCGACAGCCTGTCGTTCCGCGGCGGGATCGACACTGCGGCCAGGCTCAATCGCACGACCGAGGACGCGGCACTCAACATCGACCTTCCGATTGCCAGGCGAGGCGGCACGCTCGCCGCAATCGGCAGCCTCACCCTCAATGCCAATGCGCTGGTCCAGCATCTGTCGGACTTCGGCACGCTGACGACGCTCGGCGGCGGAGGCAACTGGTCGCCCGTGCCGAGGCTCAACCTGATCGCCAGTTACACCCGTGAAGAAGGCGCGCCGTCGATCAACAATTTGGGCGATCCGGTGCTCGTGACACCGGGCAGCCGGGTGTATGATTACACGCTCGGGCGGACGGTTCTGGTCAATGCGACCAGCGGAGGCAATGCCGCGCTGCTGGCTGATCGGCGCAGCGTGTGGAAGCTTGGCGCCAACTGGCAGCCGGCCGAGAAACTTGACCTCAAGCTGCGCGCCGATTTTGTCGTGTCGCGGCTGACCAACCCGGTTCAGACCTTCCCCGG
>JBDSGJ010000051.1:0-12851 GCA_039919075.1 Sphingomicrobium sp. | reverse complement strand
GGGGCTTTCGCTAGCCCCAGCGCGCGATTTGGGTGGTGCAATTCAAGGGACCTCCAACTGGTAGTTCGAGAAAAAGCTGCCTTGCGGTTGGAAGTCCCATGGGGCAGCGAGGAGGGCGATATATGGGCGGGGACCCCGGCATGCAACTGTTTTCCATCCGGTTGCGGTGCAGCGCGGTAACGCCTGTCGCATCTTCGCAACGGCTCGGCGAAACGCGTCAAAAATCAGGATGTTACGATGAGGCCATGGAGCGGCGTTCTGGCTCGTTGTGGCGGAATGGTCGCGCGGCCGTTCGGCAGTGATGGGTCAGCCTACGGCGACGCGAATCGATTCAGCCTGATCATTGGCGCGATTGGACCGACCGACCGACTGGGTCAGGCCTTCAAGTTCGTCGGCAAGCGTCCACAAGTCAGCGGCGAGAATTTTGGGATCCGAGGCGCCGGTCTTGGCGACCGCATCGATCAGCGTTTCAAGCAGCATTGTCAGGCACGGCAGGATCGATCCTTCGATCCGTTCGAACGCCGCATCGAGGAACATATCGGGTATCGGCTCGCGCATGGCGATAATATGGGCAAGCACCGTCAATGTTCGATTTAAGGGATGAAGAAAGTTGGTGATCGGCGAAACCGCCCTGACGCTGGCGATGATCGCCGCCTTCCTGCTCGGGGGTGCGGGCCTCCGCTGGGCCTTCCGCTCCGAACCAATCACGCGACAACGCGGCCTCCTGATGGTCGGCGCCGCGCTGGTGATTCTGGCGAACGTGCTGATTTGGACGCTCTGACTAGCGCCTGAGGTCCTTCTCGAGGCGCATATCGAGGTAATTGTCGACGCTGCCCATGAGCTGCGGCATCTCGTTGGCGAAAAAGTGATTAGCGCCGGGGATCGTATCATGGTGGATGGTGATGTGGCGCTGGGTGCGCAGCTTGTCGACCAGCTTCTGGACCGCGCCGGGGGTCACGACCTCGTCGCTCTCCCCCTGGACGATGATGCCCGATGAGGGACACGGCGCAAGGAAGCTGAAATCATACATGTTGGCCGGAGGGGCGATCGAGATGAAGCCCTTGATCTCGGGCCGCCGCATGAGGAGCTGCATCCCGATCCACGCGCCGAAACTTACCCCGGCAACCCAGGTGGTCTGCGCCTCGGGATGGATCGATTGGACCCAGTCGAGTGCCGAAGCCGCGTCCGACAGTTCGCCGATGCCATTGTCGAACAGGCCCTGGCTCTTGCCCACGCCGCGGAAATTGAAGCGCAGCGTGGCAAAACCGCGGCGGACAAAGGTCTGATAAAGCAGCTGAACAATCTTGTTGTTCATCGTGCCCCCGGCCTGCGGGTGCGAGTGAAGGATCAGCGCGACGGGCGCGCGAGGGCGTGGTCCGGGGTTGAAACGGCCTTCGAGACGGCCTTCGGGACCGGGGAAAATGACTTCGGGCATGGGGCTCGGTTAGACTGGAGGATGGCGGGAAAGCGTAGGCGCTATATAGGTCGGGCGTCACTAATCGCAATCGCCAGAGTCGCGCTACTTACCATGCACCGAACCTATCTCGATCATGCCGCGACCACGCCGCTCCTGCCCGGGGCCCGGGCGGCGGTCGCAGCGGCATTCGAGCGATGGGCCAATCCGAGCTCGCCGCATGCCGAGGGACGCGCGGCGCGGGCCGCTCTGGAGACGGTGCGGGAGACGGTCGCGCGGGCCTTGGGGTGGCGCCATGACGTCATTTTCACCTCTGGGGCGAGCGAGGCGGTTGTCATCGCCGCGCGGCGCGCGCAGGTCGGGGGGCGCGTAGCCGGTGCGACCGAGCATGACATCGTGCCCTATGCGATGGGGCAGGGGGCAGTCGTTCTGCCAGTCGACGGCAATGGGCTGATCGACCTTGATGCGCTTGACAGCGCGCTCGCGGCTGGTCCCGCGCTGGTCGCTATCCAACAGGTGAACAATGAGACGGGCGTGATCCAGCCCGCCGCGCAGATTGCCGAACGGGTGCGGGCGGCGGGGTCGCTGTGGCTCGCCGACTGCGCGCAAGGGGCGGGCAAGATCGACCTGCCCGACGCGGATTTCATCGCCGTGTCGGCGCACAAGCTTGGCGGGCCGCCGGGGATCGGCGCGCTGCTGGTGCGCGATCTCGCGACGCTCGAGCCTTCGGGCGGGCAGGAGCGGGGGTATCGGCGCGGAACGCAGGACTTGCCCTCCGCCGCAGGATTCGCCGCCGCGCTTGATGCCGCCTCCGTCGGCCACGCCATGCCGCGGCTTGCCGAGCTGAGACAGCGCCTGGAGATCGGGCTGCGCTCCGCCGGAGGTATCATCCTGGCCAACGAATCGCCCCGAATTGCGACGATCGGCGCCGTCGCGCTGCCCGGCACGAGCGCGGCGAGCCTTGTCGTCCAACTCGACCTCGCCGGGTTCGCGATCAGCGCCGGAAGCGCTTGCTCGTCGGGCTCAATGAAGCCGAGCCGCGTGCTTGAGGCGATGGCGGTTGCGCCCGAACTTGCCGCGTCGACGATCCGCGTCAGCTTTGGCGCGTCAACCAGTGCAGCTGAGGTTGATGCTTTCCTCGATGCCTTCAGTGCCATCGCGCGGCGGCGGGACGCGGCATGATCTATCTCGATTATCAGGCGACAACCCCGCTCGCGCCTCAAGTCACGCAGGCGATGGCGCCGTGGATCGAGCGGCATTTCGCCAACCCGCACAGCCCTTCGCGCGAGGGCCGACGCGCGGCCGCAGCGATCGAGATTGCGCGCGGGCAGGTTGAGCGCCTTCTCGCCTCACCAGACGGACCAGGGGCGAAGGGCCGCTTGGCGTTCACATCGGGCGCGACGGAGGCATTGAACTGGGCGCTGAAGGGAAGCTTGGAGTGCTCCAACCGGCGCAAGCTCATCACGATCGCGACTGAACATGCTGCGGTCCTCGACAGCGCCGATTGGCTCGAGGGAGAGGGGGTCGAAGTCGTTCGCCTGCCCGTGGCGTGCGACGGGCTCGTGGACTTGACGATGGCCGCCTCTGCGATCGACAACTCAACCGCGCTCGTCGCCGCGATGCTCGTCAACAACGAGATTGGCGTGATCCAGCCGGTCGCCGAACTTGCCCGCCTGGCTCGTTCGTGCGGCGCGCTGATGTTGTGCGACGCGGTACAGGGGTTCGGACGGATGGCGATTCCGGACGGTCCTGACCTGGTCGCCATCTCGGCGCACAAGCTTCACGGCCCCAAGGGTATCGGCGCGCTGTGGATGCGCGCCGGGTGCGAACCCGCGCCGCTGCTTCACGGCGGCGGTCAGGAACAGGGGCTTCGCTCCGGAACGCTCTCGCCGGCGCTATGCGTCGGGTTCGGGGCCGCGGCGGCGCTGGCCAGCGAGCGAATGACCGACGACGCCGCCCACATCGAAGGACTATGGACCGCCGCCCGCGCTGCGCTCGACCCGGCTTGGAAACTCAACGGGAGCGCCGAGCGGCGCTATCACGGCAATCTAAACCTCTCGCGTTCCGGGCTCGACGCAGCGCGCCTGTTGTCGGACTGCCGCGACATCGCCTTCTCGCTCGGCTCCGCCTGCGCCAGCGGCTCGGGGCGGCCGAGCCATGTGCTCCGGGCGCTTGGCCTTAGCGACCGCGACGCGCGGGCCACGATTCGCCTTGGTTTTGGCCGGTATACCAACGAGCAAGAGCTTGTCGCGGCGTGTTGCCGACTTAATAAAAGCGCTCAACTTCAAAAGGTTGCAGCATGACCCTGGTGCAATTCCTCAAGGCAGACGGCACCCTCGACCGCGAGATTGAGGCTCCCCTCGGCACCAACCTGCTCGATCTTGCTCAGGCACAGGGCCAGCCGCTTGAGGGGGCCTGCGAAGGGCAGATGGCCTGCTCGACCTGCCACGTCATCGTCGCGGCTGAAGATTTCGACCGGCTACCGCGCGCGTCCGAGGAAGAGGACGACCTGCTCGACCTCGCGGTTGGCGTCACCCGCACCTCTCGCCTTGCTTGCCAGATCGCCGTACCAGAGGGCAAGATCAGCGTCAGAATGCCGCCGTCGGCGCGAGATTGGCGGCGTTAGGAACGATCGGCGCCACTCACCCGTTTTTGCGCTGGGCCGCGTCAAGGTCCGCCAAGGGAGAGACTCATGAAACTGTTGATCGCCACCATCGCCGCCGGCCTGATCGCCACCGGTGCGTCCGCCCAGACCACGGTTACCAAGACCGTGGTCACGCCGACCCACGAAATGACGATGACCCATACCAAGACTTCGATGCATACCGAAATGCGCGGCGATGAGATGCGCAGTCATCGCCACTACCGCAAATGCTACACGCAAATGCGCCATCACAAGAAAGTTCGCATCTGCCGCACCCGCCACAATCATATGTAGCAGTATAGAAACGGCGCGCGCGGTTGATCGTGCGCGCCGCTTCGCCCATCGGCCCGCGCGGGAGTCGGGCGGACGGTGCTGTCCCCAACCTGGTCAGGTCCGGAAGGAAGCAGCCACAAGGATTCGCCCCGGGTCGTCCGGCTCCCACCGCAGGAGTTGCCGAGCGCAGCGCAGAGGCCGCTAGGCGACTGACCCCCCAGTGGCGCCAGCCCGCCACCCGTCCTAAGCCCTCCCCAATGACTGACGACGAATCACCCGGCCTTGGCCTCGATCTCCCCGAGTTGGTGCCGCCCGCGCCGACCCCGGCACCCGGCGCCTACCGGGTTCTCGCCCGTAAATATCGACCGCAATCCTTTGCCGAGCTGATTGGCCAGGACGCGATGGTCACGACGCTCGGCAATGCCATTGCGCGTGGGCGGATTGCCCACGCCTTCCTCCTGACCGGGGTGCGCGGTGTCGGCAAGACCTCTACCGCAAGACTGATCGCCAAGGCGCTCAACTGCATCGGTCCTGATGGCACCGGTGGACCAACGATCGACCCGTGTGGAGCGTGCGAGCCATGCCGCGCGATCTCGGAAGGGCGCTACATCGACGTCATCGAAATGGACGCCGCGAGCCACACTGGCATCGACGATGTGCGCGAGATCATCGAGGCGGTGCGCTATTCAGCGGTCTCCGCGCGCTTCAAAATCTACATCATTGATGGAGTCCACATGCTGTCGAAGCCGGCCTTTAATGGCCTGCTCAAGACGCTCGAAGAGCCACCCCCGCATGTCAAATTCATCTTCGCCACCACCGAAGTCGCGAAAGTCCCGGTTACCGTCTTGTCGCGCTGCCAGCGGTTCGACCTCAAGCGCATCCCGGCCGAAATGCTCGCCGCCCATTTCGCCATGGTCGCGAAGGCGGAAGGCGTGGAGATTGAGAGCGAGGCGCTCGGCGTCATTGCCCAAGCCGCCGAAGGCTCGGCGCGCGACGGACTCTCGATCCTCGACCAGGCAATTGCCCACGGCGACGCGCGCGTCTCTGCCGCCGCAGTGCGCGAGATGCTGGGACTCGCCGATCGCGGACGAATCCGCCGACTGTTTGCGGCGCTGCTCGACGGCCACGCGGTCGCGGTGCTTGACCAGATCGACGAAGCGCATTCGCTCGGGCTCGATCCCGCCGCAATGATGCGCGGCCTGATGGAATTGGTCCATTCGGTGACTCGCGCCAAGGCCGGGGCGCCGGCCGACCTGATGCAGTCCGCCGAGGAGCGCGAGGCGGCTGCCGAATGGGCAAGCAAGCTCGGCTGGGCCGTTCTTCACCGGCTGTGGCAGCTTATGCTGCGCGGGCTCGAGGATGTGACCATCGCCCCCGACCCTCGCGAGGCCGCGGCGATGGCGCTGCTTCGGCTGGTCCATGCCGCCGACCTGCCCGATCCAGCAGCACTAATGGCGCGGCTGGCGGGCGGGGAGGGGGCGAGCGGCGCCAGCGCGTCGACCGCGCCCCCTTTGCGCGGAGCGTCGCGTCTTCCAGAGAGTTTCGCGGCATTCGTCGACTTGCTTGAGCAACAGGGCAAGATGCGCCTTGGCATCCAGTTGCGCGACCATGTCGGTCTCGTCAGCTACGCGCCGGGGGCGCTGGTGCTTCGTGCGCTCAAGCCCCTCGGCCCCGATTTCGCCCGCGACCTCGCCGCGCACGCCAAGGAGGTCACCGCCACCGGATGGACCGTCACTCTTGCCGAAACCGGCGGCGAACCGTCACTTCATGAACAGGCGCAGATGGCCGATGATCGCGCCCGCGCCGCCATACTCGACGAGCCGGTGGTGAAGGCGCTACTCGCGGCCTTCCCCGACGCCACCCTTGAATCTGTCACCATGAAAGATGAGATCCATGCCCGACTTCGATGACATTATGAAAATGGCGCAGGAAGCGCAGGCCGAACTCCAGCGTGCGCAGGACAAACTCGACGCGGTCGAGGTCGAGGGCGTCGCGGGGGGGGGACTGGTCCGCATCCGCGCCACCGCCAAGGGGCGAATCCTCGCCGTCGCGCTCGACGACAGCCTGATGGTCGCTTCAGAAAAGGCGATGTGCGAGGATCTTATTGCCGCAGCCATCAATGACGCGCGGGCCAAGGCCGATGCCGCCGCCGGCATCGAGATGCAGAAGGTCACTTCGGGACTGCCGCTGCCCCCCGGCTTCAAAATGCCCTTCTGAGGCGCATGGCAAGCTTGCCCCGCTTGCGCCCGAACCTCGACTAGGCGACAACAACCGCGTTCGGTTGCGCAAGCGTCTAGGGGAAGCTCCGTGTCATCGTTGGGGGCAATGCAGGATTGGCCGCTTCGAGTGATGCGGCTCGTTGACCATGCCGAGCGCGAACATGGCGATCGCGAAATCGTCAGCGCCTGGTTGGGCGGTCGAATCACGCGGACCAACTGGCGGACGATCACCCATGACGCCCGCCGCATGGCCCAAGCTCTGGAGTCCGCGGGAATCAATCCGGGGGACCGCGTCGCGACTCTGGCGATGAACCATTCCGCACACCTCACGGCCTGGTACGGCGCGATCGGCATGGGCGGTGTCCTCCACACCATCAACCCGCGCCTGTTCGATGAGCAGATCCTGTTCATCGCCAACCACGCCGGGGATAGGGTGCTGCTCTTCGATCGCGCCTTCGCGGCGACGGTCGATCGACTGAGGCCGCAGCTCGAGACAATCGAGACCTATGTCTGCTTCGACGCGGGCCCGGCCGATCCGGAAGGCTTTGCCGCTTGGCTCGCGCCTCATGCCGGTGACTATGTGTGGGTCGAGGGGCATGAAATCGATCCGTGCGCCTTGTGCTACACCAGCGGAACGACAGGCAACCCCAGAGGCGTGCTCTACAACCACCGCTCGACGATGCTTCATGCCATGGCCGAGGTCGCACCCGACAGCTTCAACCTGTCAGCGCGGGCAGTGTGCATGCCGATCGTCCCCATGTTCCATGCCAACGCCTGGGGTATCCCGTGGGCCGCGCCGCTGACCGGCTGCAAGCTCGTCCTGTCGGCCGACCTGCGCCCTGACCTGCTGTGCGAGCTGTTTCGCAATGAGCGGGTAACGCACTCGGCGGGCGTCCCCACCGTGTGGCTGCTAATGATCCAGCATATGGAAAAGCAATCGATGGCGTTGCCCGATCTCGAGCATGTCACGATCGGCGGATCCGCAGCACCTCGGGCAATGATCAGTTGGTTCCGCAACCATGGCATCGACGTCGGCCACGCCTGGGGGATGACCGAAACCTCGCCGATCGGCACACTTGCGGGCAAGCCGGCGGGGTGGGACGACATGAGCGACTCTGCCCAGCTCGACTATACTGTTCGCCAGGGCCGGGTTCCGTTCGGCATCGAGTTGCGGGTCGTCGGGGAGGACGGCGAACCCCTTCCTCGCGACGGCAAGCAGTCAGGCGACCTCCAGATTCGCGGCCCATGGGTCATCCGGAGGTACTTCCGGGACGAGTCAGATGCGGTCGGCGAGGGTAGTTGGTTCAGCACCGGCGACGTCGCCGCGCTCCATCCGGACGGGACGATGCAGATCACCGACCGTTCGAAGGACGTGATCAAGTCGGGCGGCGAATGGATCAGTTCGATCGAACTCGAAAATGCCACAATCGGTGTGCCGGGTGTCGCGGAGGCCGCTGCAATCGGAATCGCGCATCCCAAGTGGGACGAGCGCCCGCTGCTGGTCGTCGTTCGCAGCGAAGGAAGCGCGGTCTCGCGTGAAGCAATTCGCGAACATCTCGCCACGCAGGTCGCGCGCTGGTGGCTGCCCGACGCGATCGAATTCGTTGACGAGTTGCCGCACACCGCGACCGGCAAGCTGAGCAAGAAGACGTTGCGCGAGCAGTTCGCTGGCTATCGCTTCGCCGATGCGGTCGAGATGGTCGGGCGGTAGCGCTCGAAACGCTGGAAATCTCGCCTCGCTTCCCGTAGAGGCGCGGCCAATCCCCGCCGCATGAAGGACCCGCGACCCCATGGCCGCCCAATATAGCTACGTCATGAAGGGTCTCTCCAAGACCTTTCCCGGTGCGCCCAAGCCGGTGCTCAGCAACATCAGCCTGCAATTCTACCCCGACGCCAAGATTGGCATCGTCGGGCCCAACGGCACCGGCAAGTCGACCCTGATGAAGATCATGGCTGGGCGCGATACCGAGTTCGTCGGCGAAGCATGGGCGGGCGAGCATATAACGGTGGGCTATCTTGAGCAGGAGCCCCAGCTCGACCCGACCAAGACCGTCATGGAAAATGTCCGCGAAGGCGTTTCCGAGGTCGCCAGAATGATGGACCGCTTCAACGAAATCAGCATGTTGATGGGCGACCCTCCTGCGGATGCTGACTTTGATGCTCTGATGACCGAGATGGGCGAGCTTCAGGAAAAGATCGATGCGGTCGATGGCTGGAGCCTCGACAACCAGCTTGAAATCGCGATGGACGCGCTGCGCTGCCCGCCTGGCGATGCATCGGTGACCAACCTGTCGGGGGGCGAGAAGCGCCGTGTCGCGCTGACCAAGCTGCTCCTCCAGAAGCCTGGCATCCTGCTGCTCGACGAGCCGACCAACCACCTCGACGCCGAAAGCGTCCAATGGCTCGAAAAGCATCTCGTCGATTATCCCGGCAACGTCATTCTCGTTACCCATGACCGCTATTTCCTCGACAATGTCGTCAACTGGATCCTCGAACTCGATCGCGGAAAATATTTCGTCTACGAGGGCAACTACTCGACCTACCTCGACAAGAAGGCGAAGCGGCTGAGCCAGGAAAGCCGCGAGGACGAGGGCCGCCAGAAGGCGATCACCCAGGAACTCGAGTGGATCCGCCAGTCACCCAAGGCCCGCCAGACCAAGTCCAAGGCGCGCATCAAGGCCTTCGACGCGCTGGTCGAGGCGTCCGAAAAGCGCACGATAGGCAAGGCGCAGATTGTCATCCAGACCCCCACTCGGCTCGGCGGCAATGTCATCGAAGCGGTCAATCTGACCAAGGGCTATGGCGACAAATTACTGTTCGACGATCTCTCGTTCAACCTCCCGCCGGGCGGGATCGTCGGCGTAATCGGCCCCAATGGCGCGGGCAAGTCGACGCTCTTCAAGCTGATCACCGGTCAAGAAACCCCCGACGACGGCGCAGTCAAGATCGGCGACACGGTGCGCCTCGGCTTCGTCGACCAGAGCCGCGACGACCTCGATCCCAACAAGAATGTGTGGGAAGAAATCTCCGGGGGCGCGGAGCTAATGACGATCGGCAAGCAGGAGCTCCAGACTCGTGCCTATGTTGGCGCCTTCAACTTCAAAGGCGTCGACCAGCAGAAGAAGGTCGGCCAGCTGTCAGGCGGCGAGCGCAATCGCGTTCACCTCGCCAAGATGCTCAAGGAAGGGGGCAATGTCCTCCTGCTCGACGAACCGACCAACGATCTCGACGTTGAGACGCTTCGCGCGCTGGAGGAAGCGCTCGAGAATTTCCCGGGGTGCGCGGTGGTCATCAGCCATGACCGGTTCTTCCTCGATCGCCTGGCGACTCACATTCTGGCGTTCGAAGGCGACAGCCACGTCGAATGGTTCGAAGGCAATTTCGAGGCTTATGAAGAAGACAAACGCCGCCGCATGGGCCCCGAAGCCGACCGCCCGCACCGCATGACCTACAAGAAACTGACGCGTTGAAACTTGCGGGAGACTAGTTGACTCGATAGCCGACCGACTCGGGTCGGCGCCTAGTCAGCATCTTGTCGATACTCCATTCGCCAGCCCCGGTTGCCGTCAACAGCAGGAAGATGAAGCAGAACAGGATCGCCGCCTCGCCGCCGTTGAGCACCGGGAAAAGCGACTTCGGAGCGTGGACCATCCAATAGGCAATCGCCATTTCGCCCGCCAGCAAAAGCGCGACCCAACGCGTCCACAATCCGGCGAGTAATAACAGTCCGCCAAACATCTCGATCAAGCCAGCCACCCAGAACAGCGACCACATGTTGGGGTTGCTGGCCGCTGTTTCGGGGAACGACAGGATCTTGCTGGTGCCATGCTCAAGAAACAGCAAGGCAGTGACGATCCGCAACACGCCGACCGCGTGCTCGGTCCAGTTCCCATCGACGCGGATCGTTTCACGTTCGGACATGGCTAGGCTCCCCTCGGTCGTGACAGCGCATTATTCTGCGAACTAACACAATTTTGGCGCATCGGTATAGCTGCTTTGCCGTCGGCTTGCTGATGTTTAGAATGCCGCAATCCCGGTAATTGACCGCCCGATGATCAGGGCATGGACGTCGTGCGTGCCTTCATAGGTGTTGACCGTCTCGAGGTTCGCGGCGTGGCGCATCACCTGATAATCGGCACTGATGCCGTTGCCGCCGTGCATGTCGCGCGCAACGCGTGCTATATCGAGCGCCTTGCCGCAATTGTTGCGCTTGATCAGGCTGATCGTTTCGGGAACGAGAACCCCCTCGTCAAGCCGACGCCCGACGCGCAGTGCCGCCTGCAGCCCGAGCGTGATCTCGGTCACCATATTGGTCAGCTTGAGCTGAACCAGCTGCGTCGCCGCCAGCGGGCGCCCGAACTGTTTGCGGTCGAGCGTATATTGGCGCGCGGCGGCGAGGCAGGCTTCGGCGGCACCCATCGTCCCCCAGCCGATGCCGTAGCGCGCCCGGTTGAGGCAGCCGAATGGCCCCTTTAGCCCCTCGACATCGGGCAGCAGCGAATCTTCGCCGACCTCGACCTCGTTCATCACGATCTCGCCGGTGATTGACGCGCGAAGGCTCAGCTTATGCTCGATCTTGGGAGCAGACAGCCCCGTCATCCCCTTCTCGAGGATAAAGCCGCGGATCGCCCCGCCATGCGCCTCGCTCTTGGCCCACACCACGAACACATCGGCGATCGGCGAATTGGTGATCCACATTTTTGCGCCCGAAATCCGGAAGCCGTTGGCGGTCCGGGTGGCGGTAGTCCGCATTCCGCCAGGATCTGAACCAGCGTCCGGCTCAGTCAGCCCGAAGCAGCCGATTAGCTCGCCTTTTGCCAACCCCGGCAGATATTTGCGCCGCTGTTCCTCGGAACCATAGGCAAGGATAGGATACATTACGAGGCTCGACTGAACCGACATTGCGGAGCGATAGCCGCTATCGACCCGCTCGACCGCGCGTGCGATCAGGCCATAGCTGACATAGCCAAGTCCAGCCCCGCCATATTCCTCAGGCACAGTCGCACCAAGCAGCCCCAGCGCCCCCATCTCGCGCAGGATTTCGCGATCGAATTTTTCGCTAATATAGGCTTTGGTAACCCGCGGCTGGAGCTGCTCCTGCGCATAACTTTCGGCAGTGTTCCGGACCAACCGCTCGTCGTCGGTCAGCTGATGCTCGAGGTCGAACGGATCCGCCCAGTCGAACGGCTGGATTTTTGGCTCGGCCACGCATTCTCTCCATCAGCGACGCTTGGGCGCGCTTGTAGCGATGACCGCCGCCGCGCGCCACTCCGCCAAGCGGGCGGCGCGGAATAGTAAGTGCCCCGAGGTCGCCAAGTGAACCCTATACGGCCGATGGAATTGATCGAGCAGCAACGGCCGAGTAACGCGAGCGTCCGCTTCAGTACAAGCGGTGGCGCTTGCCTTTCATTAAATCCTCGGCAGTCTGAACCAGCTCAATCAGATCGACCGGCTTGGTCAAATAGCCGTTGGCACCCGAAAATCGCGCAATTTGTTCGTCCGCCTGACTTGTCCGCGCAGTCAGCATCAGCACCGGCACGTCGCACAACTCCGCACGGTTGCGCATTTCGCGAAGGACCATCACTCCGCTCATCCCGGGCATGTTGCAATCGAGGATTGCAAGATCGGGCGGACGCCTGACGAGCGCGGCGAGCACCTCCTTGCCGTCCTTGAGCCAGCCGACCGCATGGCCGGCATCCATCAGAACCGACGTGGCTATGGTGCCAGAGATTTCCTCGTCTTCGGCAAGAATGATCCGGCCCACATGCAGCCTCCTCCGCGAAGCGTCATCATGTACCATCGACGAAAAAGTTTCGCCTCGCGTCCGGTCCATTTCGGTTGAACTGGCGGATGGGGTGTCCGACAAACTCCAATCCGCGTTCGTCCCGATTCAGCCGCTAGAGCCTCTGTAAATCGCCGGTTTTTCATTCGTTCTTGGGAATGAGTGTCCGCACTTGTTCGCTTGCGTTCCCCTAAAACCGGCCTATTATCGGGGAACGGATTAGGGAACGACCGCGCGAATGGCCGGTTCGATTCCCGCGAGGGAGTCGAAGATGCCCAAGAAACTCGCCAATGCGCTCACCCCGCTCACGGTCAAAAATGCCATGCCGGGGCGGCACGCCGACGGGGGCGGGCTTCAATTGCTTGTGAAGGACAGCGGGTCGCGGTCATGGGTTTATCGCTTCATGCTTCGCGGCAAGTCCCGTGACGTTGGACTAGGGCCAGCCGTGGGGAGCGGTGCGGTTTCCTTGGCCGACGCCCGCGATCTGGCGGCGGCGCTGCGCTTGAAGGTCAAGGCGGG
>JBDSGJ010000050.1:0-25640 GCA_039919075.1 Sphingomicrobium sp. | reverse complement strand
GAGATGAACGACATCGCCGACATGGCGATCCGCGTGAACGACTTCATGTGCGGCATGTTCGCCGGGATCGGCATCCGCCTGGTCGACTTCAAGCTCGAATTCGGCCGGATCTACGAAAACGACTATGCCCGCGTCATCCTCGCTGACGAAATCTCCCCCGACGGCGCGCGCCTGTGGGACATGAAATCGAACGAGAAGCTCGACAAGGACCGTTTCCGCCAGGACCTCGGCGGCGAAGCCGAAGCCTACCAGGAAGTCGCCCGCCGCCTCGGGTTGCTGCCAGAGGGCGAAGAAACCGCCGTCCTCGACATGGAAAGTCACCGCAAGAAGCGAGGCAAGTAGGGGGTTTTCACGCGAAGGCGCGAAGAAGAAGGATGGCGCGAAGTGAGTATCGAGAGGCTGGTTACACTCTCGATTGACGTCGGCTTTTCCCTCCATAAGGCCCTCGGTCCGGGCTTGCTGGAGTCCGTTTACGAGGCTTTGCTTGCTGATCGGCTTCGTCGCTCGGGCTGCACGGTCGAACGGCAGAAGATCTTGCCCATCGCGTTCGATGGAGTGACGCTGTCCGAAGGCTATCGCGTCGATCTGCTGGTCGACGGAAAACTGATCATCGAACTGAAATCCTGCGAGCAGCTTCTGCCCGTGCACAGCAAGCAATTGCTGACCTACATCCGCCTCGCGCACCAGCCCGTAGGGCTTTTGATGAACTTCGGCGGCAACACCTTCCGCGAAGGCCTCCGCCGCATCGTCAACAACGCCGCTGAAGTGACGTTCGATAATAAGCCAAACGAATGACCCCCTTCGCGACTTCCTTTCTTCTTCGCGCCTTCGCGTGAAAACCTAAAATGTCCCTCCCCCGGACCCGCGTCGTCACCCTCAACGCCGCCCTCGGCCCGCTGGACTACCGCGTGCCAGAAGGCATGACCGTCACCCCCGGCCAGATCGTCATCGCCCCCCTCGGCCCCCGCCAACTCATCGGCGTCGCCTGGGAGCCCGACCGTCTCAAGACCGAAGAAGTGGGCGACAACCGCCTGCGCCCCCTCGCGGGCCTCGTCGACGCCCCCCCAATCGCCGCCCCCCTGCGCCGCCTCGCCGAATGGACCGCCGACTATTACCTCTCCCCCCTCGCCTCGGTCTTGCGCATGATTTTGCCAAGCGCCTCGGCACTGGAAGGATCGCGCCAACTCACCGAATATCGCCCGACCAACACCGTCCCCGCCCGCCTCACCCCCCAGCGCGAACTAGCGATCGCCGCGCTCGTCGGGCGCCAGGGCACGATCCGCGAATTCGCAGACATCGCGGGGGTCAGCGACACCGTCCTGCGCGGCCTCGTCACGGCGGGCGCCCTTGAGGCGGTACAAGTCGAAGCCGACCGCCCCCTCCCGATCCCCGATCCCGACCATGCCCAGCCCGTCCTCTCCCCCGACCAGCAAGCCGCCGCCGCCATGCTCGCGACCGCGACCGGGTTCGACCCGATCCTGCTCGACGGAGTCACTGGCTCGGGCAAGACCGAAGTCTATTTCGAGGCCATCGCCGCCGCGCTCAGGGCGGGCAAGCAAGCCCTCGTCCTACTCCCCGAAATCGCGCTGACCGAGCCGTTCCTCAAGCGCTTCGAGGCCCGCTTCGGCTGCCCCCCTACCGCCTGGCACTCGGGCCTGCGCTCCTCCCAGCGCCGCCGCGCCTGGCGCGGCATTGCCAGCGGCGAGGCATCCGTCACCGTCGGTGCCCGCTCGGCCCTGTTCCTCCCCTACAAGAACCTCGGCCTGATCGTCGTCGACGAAGCCCACGAACCGTCGTTCAAGCAGGAGGAAGGCGTCCAATACCACGCCCGCGACGTCGCCGTGATGCGCGGGCGTTTCGAGGACATCCCCGTCATCCTTTCCTCCGCCACCCCGGCGCTCGAGACCCGCCACATGGTCGACATCGGCCGCTACCGCGAAGTTGCCCTGCCCAGCCGCTTCGCCGGCGCAACCCTCCCCACCATCACCGCGATCGACCTCACCCAAGACCCACCCCCGCGCGGCCGCTGGCTCGCGCCGACCCTCGTCGCCGAACTCACCGCCAACCTCGCAAACGGCGAACAATCCCTCCTCTTCCTCAACCGCCGCGGCTTCGCACCGCTCACCCTGTGCCGCCACTGCGGCCACCGCTTCAACTGCCCCAACTGCACCGCCTGGATGGTCGAGCATCGCCTGATGCACCGCCTCGCCTGCCACCATTGCGGCCATGTCGAGCCCCCGCCCAAGGCCTGCCCCGAGTGCGGCGAGGAGGACAGCCTCGTTGCCTGCGGTCCCGGGGTCGAGCGCATCGCCGACGAGGTCGCCGCCCTCTTCCCCGACGCCCGCACTGCAATCGTCACCAGCGACACCATCTGGTCCCCCGCCAAGGCCGCCGACTTCGTTGCCGCGATGGAGGCGCACGAGATCGACATCGTCATCGGCACCCAGCTGGTCACCAAGGGCTACCACTTCCCCAACCTGACCCTCGTCGGCGTGGTCGATGCCGACCTCGGCCTCCAGGGCGGCGACCTGCGCGCCGCCGAACGCAGCTTCCAGCAAATCTCCCAGGTGGCGGGCAGAGCCGGTCGCGGCGACAAGCCCGGCCGGGTCTTCGTCCAGACCCACGACCCCGCCGCGCCGGTCATCGCAGCGCTCATCGCGGGCGACACTGCAGGCTTCATCGCTGCTGAAACCGCCGCTCGAAGGGAGGCCGCAATGCCTCCCTTCGGCCGCCTTGCCGCGATCATCATCTCATCCGAAGACGCATCCGAAGCCGAAGCCGTCGCCCGCCGCATCGCCCGCGCCGCGCCGTTGGTCGACGGCATGGCAGTTTACGGCCCCGCCCCCGCCCCGCTCGCCATGCTCCGTGGCCGCCACCGCCAGCGAATCCTCGTCCACGCCGCCCGCGCCCTCGACGTCCAGGACGTCATCCGCGACTGGCTCGGCGCCCTCGACTGGCACTCCAAGACCCGCGTCAGCGTCGACGTCGACCCCTACAGCTTCCTCTAGAGGTCCAACACCGGCTCGCCAAACTCCACCCCCTCGTTGGCAAGCAGCTGCCGCTTGTTCGCCAACCCCCCACCATAGCCGCCAAGGCTCCCGTCCGACCTAATCACCCGGTGGCACGGCACCAGCACCGACACCGGATTGGCGCCGTTCGCGCTCCCCACCGCGCGCACCGCGCCGGGCGACCCCACCGCTGCGGCAATGTCGGCATAGCTGCGCGTCTCGCCCGCGGGGATCTTGCGCAGCTCCTGCCACACCTTCTCCTGGAACGCCGTCCCGCGCACGTCGATCGGCAAATGATGGTCGCTCGGCCGTTCGATCTGCGCCATCGCCGCCGCCACCCACGGCGCGATCGTTCCGTCGTCGGGCTGCACCTCGGCATTGGGAAACTTCCGCCGCAGCGCGCCCTCATCCTCGCCAAAGGTCAGCCGGCAAATCCCCCGCTCGGTAGCCGCGATCAGCAGCGGCCCCAACGGACTGTCGCGCACCACCCAGCGGATCATTGCCCCGCGCCCGCCATCGCGCCAGGCCGACGGGGTCATCCCGAATCGCGCCCCCGCCTCGGCATAGAAGCGGCTCGGCCCGGCATAGCCGGCATCGTAAATCGCCTCGGTCACGCTCTTGTCCTCCTCGAGTTCATGCTCTGGTCCTGATCGATCGCCCCGCCGTTCATCACCCCCGACTACACGCTCGCCACCGACTGCGCATCCCGCCGCTTGCGCTCACCCCCCCCGCAGCTTGCCGAAACGTCACAAAAGCGTCATAAGCGACCATGCTCAAACGCCCGGAGCCTGTCGTCAGCGAGCCGCTCACTCGCATCCAGCGCAACCTGCTTGCCCGCTCCGAACGCGCCCTGCTCAACGCACTGTGCGCGCGCATGCCCGCCTGGGTCACCCCCGACATTCTCACCGCCATCGGCGTCAGCGGCGCGATCATCATCTTCGCCGGCTACGCGCTCAGCGGCTTTACCCCCGCCTTCCTGTGGCTCGCCATCGCCGGTTATGCCGTCCAGTGGTTCGGCGATTCGATGGACGGCAGCCTCGCCCGCTTCCGCAAGATCGAGCGCCCGTCGTTCGGCTATTTCCTCGATCATAGCTGCGACGGGCTGACCTCGCTGCTGATCCTCGCCGGAATCGGGCTCAGCCCCTATGTTCGCCTTGACGTCGCGCTGTTCGCGCTGGCCGGCTATCTGCTGCTCTCTGTCCACGCCTATCTCTCGGCGCGCGTGCTCGGCGAGCTCAAGCTGTCCTACCTCAACGCCGGCCCGACCGAACTGCGTATCGCGCTGATCGCGACCACCTTGGCGATGATGATGCTCGGCAGCGGCGCCGGCCGCTTTGCCCCGCTGAGCGGCTTCGACCTGATCGTCGGCGGAGTCGGCGGCCTGCTCGTTGCGATGTTCGTCGTTCAGACGCTCGCCACCGCCCGCCGCCTCAACCGGCTGGAACCGAGTCGGGCCCGTTAGCGCCCGCAGCAATGCTGCAATGCAACATCTGCATGACATCAGTCCTTCTTTGCAATTGATCTTGCGGGCCGGCCCGTGACATTACCGACGTCGGGAGAGGAGCAAACCCACCCACTCTTAGGAGGTCGACATGCTCCGACTCATGACCACTGCACTTATTGCCACTGCCGCGCTTGCTGCTCCGGCGCTTGCGTCCGCTCATCCCGTGACCTTCGAACGCGACGGCGCGCATTATAGCTACACCACGCAACTGACCCCGGCGGGCGCTGTCGTCATCCGCGGCCAGCAACTCGACACGGCCGAATCATTCAACCTGGTCGTCGATACCCGCGGCCACGTCGACGGAACGGTGGGCGGCTCGACCGTCAGCTTCATGGTCCCCAAGGCCAACCGCGACGCCATCGTTGCCGACCTCGGCAAGCCCGCACTGGACGCGAAACTCGCCGCGATCAAGTAACCGCGTAACGGGCGTGACGGGGCGTATCGCCGTCACGCCCCATTAGCAGACGCTGGCGGCGCCACCGGCGCGCTCCTCTTCCATCATCGATCCCGATGCCAGTTCACTTGCGTCCAGCGCAGCGATGGGCGGCGATCAGATGACCACGCTCGCCGCTTGGAACGGCGCGCTCCCCGCCACACTCCACGGCTCGATGCCACCCGCGCCGCCGCTCGCCGCGCTTTCCGACCCGAAATGCGCGAACAACCAGTCGTGGAACGCCTTTACCGGCCGCCGCCTGAGCGCATCGGGCAGGCACACGAACCAGTAACTGTACGGACTTTCGACCGTCTCCTCGAACAGCTGGACCAGCCGGTCGTCGGTCGAATGGGCGATGTGGCTGTCGTGCATGAAGGCCACCCCCAGCCCCTCGGCGGCGGCGTCGAGGATCAGCTGGCCCGCGTCATAATGCGTGACCAACGCCGGGGTCAGCGCGGGCTGCCCGATGTGCTTGCGCCACTCCTCGAACGCGCGCGGCATGTCACGGTGAAGCAGGATCGGGACCCGCTCGAGATCGGCATGTTCGCGGATCGCGTCGTTCCCGGCGCGCAGGCTCTTCGCCCCGACGGGGACCACCCGCCCGCGCTCGAGCAACCGCGAATAAAAGCGATCATCGACTTCCGCCGCGATCGCGATCACCGCATCGACATCGTCGCCCAGCCGCGCCAGCCGGTTGGCTCCTGTATCGACGTCGATCAGCAGGCCGGGATGTTGCTTGCGCAGCGACAGCAGCGCCGGCATCAGCCGTTGCGACGCGAACAGCGAGGGCACCGCGATGCGCAGCCGCATCCCCCGCGCCGGATCGCTGATCCGCTCGACCGCGCGCGCCATCGCATCGATATGCGGTGCAATCTCGATCAGGAAGGATTCGCCGCGCGCGTTAAGCTGAATGCCGTTATGCGCGCGGTCGAACAGCGGCCGCCCAACGAACTGTTCGAGCGACTGGATCCGCCGCGTCAGGGCGGGTGACGACAAGGCAAGCTGCTCGGCGGCCGCCTTGAGGGAGCCGAGGCGGGCCACCTCGACGAACGCCTGCATCGATCCAACGGGCGGAAGCCTTCGCATGGGTTAAGTATCTCGCGTTTTGTTGTGCAGTGCAACAACGCAATCTCTCAAAGACCGTTCCGGAACCGAAAGCCCGGACTGCGCGAGATTCTCACCCCGCATCAGGCCATAAAAAAGGGGCCGCACCCGGAGGCACGGCCCTTTGAAAGGTTTCAGGAGAGGATGCCTCGAAAGGCACCCCCCTTCTGGGCCCACCGGCCTCATGCTGCAAGTGCGAAGGGCGCATGACGAGATGCACAAGTTGCATCTGTTGGTGCGATCACGCCGACGGCGCCTCGCGATCGACCCTGCTGACCGTCAGATAGGCAACAAGTCCGATGATCACGACGAGGAATGCCGCGCTGACCGTCATCGTCGCCAGCCCGAGCCCGCCGTCCTTCGGCGCCTGGGTCAGGAAATCGCCCATCGACGCGCCCAGTGGCCGCGTGAGTATATAGGCCGCCCAGAAGGCCAGCACCGGATTGATCAGCTTGGCATAATAGCCCGCCGTGATCGCCACGATCAGCCCCCCGAAAATCACCCCGGCGAGCGCATAGCCAAGCCCCAGCTGCTCGGACACCAGGTCGCCCGCCGCCGTCCCCAGCGCAAAGGTAAACAGGATCGCCGCCCAGTAAAACCCCTCGCGCCGTGCTGTGGTGATGTCATGGATCGACAGCGTATGCTCGCTCCGCCACCACGCCACGAAGGTTACCGCCAGCGACACTGCGAACAGCGCGCTCGACACCCACAGGCTGACTCCGAACGTGTCCGACAGATTATCGGTAGTCAGCGTGCCGACGACCGACAGCATCACCACGGTCACCCAATAGATCCACGGCACATAACGCGATTGCCTAAGCTGCACGACAAGCATTCCCACCAGCAGCACGGCGGCGATCAGCGACGTCTTGGTCAGCCCCAGCCCGAGATTGAAATTGAGATAATCCGCCCCCGTTTCGCCGACCGTGGTGGCAAGCACCTTGATCACCCAGAAGAACAGGGTGACCAGCGGCACCTTGTTGAGCATTTGGCGGGTGGCGGTGTCGATCAAGAAACGCTCCTTGGTGCCCGGTTGCCCGTCGTAACGGGGAGAGCCCCGTGATCGTTCCGAAACTACCCCCCGAACTTGCCCGACCGCGGGAAGCCGACTGGCGCCATCCGCCCGCCGGCGCCACGCACCGCGCGCCACGGCGTGAGGTCGCTCTCGGTCCGCGTCCGCCCGCTCTCGCCGCCCAGCGCCCAGCTCAGCCCCTCGCCCATCCGCACCGCCACTGCGTCCGACAACCCGCCATCGCGATAGCGCTGCAACTGCACCCCCGACCCGCGCCCCATTTCGGGCAGTTCGGCCAACGGGAATACCAGCATCTTGCGGTTCTCGCCCACCACCGCGACCGCATCGGCCCCCTCGGGCACGACGCGCAACACCGCGACCTTCGCTCCGGGACGCAGATTGACCAGCTGCCGGCCCTTGCGCGTCTCGGCCATCACCGCCTCGCCACATGTCACGAACCCGCGCCCATCGCTCGACGCGACCAGCAGCTTCATCCCGGCGCGCACCACCATCAGCGCCAATATCTCGACCTCAGCAGGCAGATCGATCGTCAGCCGCACCGGCTCGCCAAACCCGCGCCCGCCCGGCAACTTGTCCCCGCCCAGCGTATAGGCCCGCCCATTCTCCCCCAGCAGCAGCAATTTGTCGGTCGTCTGCGCGTGGAACGCAAACCTTGGTCCGTCGCCTTCGCGCCACTTCTGCTCGGCAAGTTCGGCCAGCGCCACATGCCCCTTCATCGCCCGCACCCAGCCGCGCTGCGACAGCATCACCGTGATCGGCTCCTTCTCGATCATCGCCGACCAGTCGAGCAGCTTCGCGCCACCCGCCGCCGCCTCGATCAGCACCGTCCGCCGCGCGTCGCCAAACTTGTCCCTGACCCCCGCCAGGTCGCGCTTGAGCTTGTTCCTCTGCTTGAGCGGGCTCTCGATCAGCCCCGCCAACCCCTCGCGCTCCTTGACCAGCCCGTCGCGCTCCTTGCGGATCTCCATCTCCTCGAGCCGCCGCAGCCGCCGCAGCCGCATGTCGAGCACCGCATCGGCCTGCCGCTCCGTAATCCCGAACTCGGCCACCATTACCCCGCGCGGCTCATCCTCGGTGCGGATGATCTCGATCACTCGGTCGAGGTTCAGGAACGCCACCAGAAACCCCTCGAGCAGCTCCAGCCGCTCGTCGATCTTCCCGATCCGCACCGTCGCCCGCCGCAGCATCACCTCCAGCTGATGCGCCAGCCAAGCGGTGAGCGCCTGCTTCAGGCTCATCACCCCGGGCGTCCGATGCTTGTCGAGCACGTTGAGATTGAGCGGAAACCGCACCTCCAACTCGCTCATCCGGTACAGGCTCTCGAGCAGCAGCTCTGGATCGACCGTCCGCGATCTGGGCTCCAGCACCACCCGCAGCGTCTCCGCGCTCTCGTCACGCACATCGGCCAGGATCGGCAGCTTCTTGTCCCCGATCAGCCCGGCGATAACTTCGATCAGCTTGCCCTTCTGCACCCCGTACGGGATCTCGTGGACCAGCAGATGCCACCCCCCGCCCTTCTCGCGCACCGTCTCGATCTTCGCGCGCAGCCGGAAGCTCCCCCGCCCCGTCGCATAGGCCTGCGCAATCGACCCCGGCCCATCGACCAGCACGCCCCCGGTGGGAAAGTCCGGCCCCTGGACAAAGTCCATCAGCGCCGCATCCTCGGCCCCCGGGTTCTCGACCAGGTGGATCGCCGCCTCGATCAGCTCGCCGACATTGTGCGGCGGGATCGAGGTCGCCATCCCCACCGCAATCCCGCTCGATCCGTTGGCGAGCAGGTTGGGGAACAGCCCCGGCATCACCTCGGGCTCTTCATCCTCGCCATTGTAAGTCGGGCGAAAGTCGACCGTCCCCTCGTCGAGCCCGGCCATCAGCGCCTGGGCAATCCCCGTCAGCCGCGCTTCGGTATAGCGATAGGCGGCGGCATTATCCCCGTCGATATTGCCGAAATTGCCCTGCCCGTCGACCAGCGGATAGCGCAGCGCGAAATCCTGCGCGAGCCGCACCATCGCGTCATAGACCGACTGGTCGCCATGCGGATGATATTTGCCGATGACATCGCCGACGACCCGCGCGCACTTCTTGTAGGCGCTGGCGGGATCGAGCTTCAGCAACCGCATCGCCCACAGCAGCCGCCGATGCACCGGCTTCAACC
This sequence comes from Sphingomicrobium sp., assembly GCA_039919075.1. Taxonomy (GTDB): domain Bacteria; phylum Pseudomonadota; class Alphaproteobacteria; order Sphingomonadales; family Sphingomonadaceae; genus Sphingomicrobium. Next base: position 16,403 of record JBDSGJ010000050.1, on the reverse strand, counting down.
CATCGCGCACATCCGGCAACGACCGCGCCGTAATTGTCGACAGCGCATAAACGAGATAGCGTTCGGACAGCGCCGAATCGAACGGCGTGTCGATGATGAGGTCGGTCGGGGTCTGCATGACCGACGGTTAGCAAGCGCTTCTGTTTTGCGACAGTGGGCGTTGGCCCACCATCGTCATTCCCGAACTCCACTCGGGACCAACCTTCATCCCCTAAACCGCCACCCGGATTCGGCCCAGCACCGACGCCCTGCAAACCGCGAGACGCAAATCCCTCGAGCGGGAAGAATGTGCCGATTGCTCAGTCTTAACCGAATAATTTACTGATGATCTGGCTCTGGGCTAACTGCGTCTCGGTAATCGCGTCGAAACGCTCCAGGGCGCAAGTATGCTCATGCTGCACTATTCGCGTTAGACCGCTGCCACGAAGAACGGCCAAGGGTATCTGGTCAAAACCGACCTTCTTGAGCTCAACAGCGCCCTTAGTCCTGCGTGTGCGGGAATCACTTTCGTCCTTGAGAGTATCCCAGTTCCCCCTTGCAAACTCCTCAAGCACTTCGGCCCTGAAAACAGAATGACCCCCAAACTCCGGATAAAACCGTCTCAAAGTGAAAATCAGCCGCGAGAACTTTCCAGGTAAGATGTCAACGTAATGAACTTCCGAATTCACTCTGTGGAACAAGACACCTTCGAAGCGGGCTTGCAGGGGCCTGACTTTTTTCCCTCTCGTTCCCACTTCATCCACGTATTGTCCAAGATTTCTCTTGACCCACGTTGGTTCAATTTGCGCCCGTCCCATGTCAAACAACATTGGTAGGACGGAATCCCAACTCCGAACTACGGACGAGTTTAGGAATTCGTCGCGTGTTTCGGCCGGACATATTGATAAAAATACAGCTGTGAAGTATTCTTGGAATGAACGATGGATAAAGAAAAACGATCCGCCCTCACGCATCATAAGACACACGGATTCTTCAATATCAAACAGAAAGTCCTCGGGATTTACTTCCATGGACTGATATTTGATCGAGTCGCGCAAACTCTTGATTATTCCAGCATGGTCGAACTCGATTTGCTCTTGCACATAGGTATGTAAGCAGAACGTCGCAAAAAGCGCTTTGAACTGATCGATAGCTAAAGTCGTTTTCCGCGCCCGTTCATGCTGCTCCTTAGTAGCATCATGTTTCTCAAACAGGGTCTCAAAGGCTTTCGAATAAAACAGGTGCAGTTTTTCCGGTATATTCGCGTTTCTCTCAAAGGTAATTAACATTAGTATTGCAAGAAGCGGCGTCGATAGAAAACTCGTGTGGCTCTCGTAAAACTCATCCCGCACCTTTTTGATAAAACGCTTTTTTACGCCGCTATCATAGTCCAACTTCTCTAGAAGTTGTATAACCTCCGGCTTACCCATCGGACAAACCTTGAACGTTTGAAAGTCGCGCCACGAGTTAAAGCGCTCGTCAGGACGGCCAGACACGACTATAGTCATTCTCGGGTAGTTATTGCTTATTTCAAGAATCTGGTCTTCAATCGATTTTCTGATTTCATGATTCAATTCGTCGAAGCCGTCCAGAATCAAGCAAAAGGCCCCTGAAGACAATCCGTCCTGCAGGTTTTTCAGGCTTATCCGTGACGACTGACCGTAAGACGAATTGATATAGGTGAGAATCTTTGGGGCAGTCACTCTGTTAAGATGTCGGAGTTCAACGAATAAAGGAATTTTTCCGCGGGGGTTCTGGTACATAGACAAGGCAAAAAATCTCATCGCCATGCTTTTGCCGAAGCCAGCTGTCGCGGAAATGACTACTCTACTTGCACGGTGTAAAACATCCAGCATCTCGTCCTGATCGATCCGAACTTCATTCGTTCCAGAGGGATCGAAATACATTGTGACAAAATGATCAAGCAGAGAAACGGGCCGGGCTGGATCAGCAAAGGACTTAAAAGTCGAAACCCGCTTGTTAGTTTCGTCGAGATACTCAGCGTATCCCTTTAAAGCACTAAGTGCGGATATTGCTGCAGACTTTAATGGCCCGCTTAAGCTCTTGCTACTGACCTCCACGGCAGTGGAAAAAAAAGCTTCAGCCCGCCTATAACTGTTTCAGGAGTCACTATTCGGGCTTTCCGTTTCATGCACGACTTAACTCTGGTATCGCAGTGGCCAGGGCGCGTAAACCGCTTCTCGGTCTGCAGGCCGTCGCACCGTTCGCCCACCAACGGTGCGGCCCTGGCCAACGAATAACTGAAACCATTCCTTTCCTCTAGATTAGTCCTTCCCCCGACACCGGTCCGAGCAAAACTTCACTGCTTCCCAGTCGCGCGCCCCTTTCTTGCGCCAGGTGAAGGGGAGGTGGCAGGCGGCGCAGGTCTTGGTGGGGAGGTCGGATTTGCGGACCATTTTGGGCATAGGTGCTCGCCTTCGGCATCGAGGGACTGTTCGACGATGACGGCGGGATCATAGCCGCCGGGCGCTGCTGCGCGAACGGTCGACCCGTCCCCGCTCCCCTTTGCGGCTTCCTTCGCGCCTTCGCGCCTTCGCGCCTTCGTGTGAAACCACTTCTTCACAAAATCACTTTCCTATTTTATCCATACGGGTTATACATAAGCCCGACTCATGAACCAGGAGGACGTAATGGGCACCTTTGACTGTTTCACCGACAAACGAACCTACAAACCCGTCACCACCCCGCCCCGCACCGCGCGCGCGCAGGCCTATATCGATGCGCAGCGGGCGTCGCTGGGCCCGCCCTGCCTGCCGTTCCAGACCGACGCCATCGCCGACGCCGTTCGCGAGTGGCAGGCGCATGTCGATGCCGGTCGCATCGGCGGCGCCGGCTAGAAAGGCCGCACCAACCACCACTTAACCCCAGGCACTCCCTCCGCTCCAACCGCCGCCCCTCCCCGCTACCTGCAAAAACAACTTTCCTACACCGAACCTTTTTGGTTTATTGCGAGACATGAAAAACACCATACCGGGGCAAACCCCCTCCTCGCCGGGACAATGCCCCATCCCCCAAACCCCATCGAGAGAGCCCGACTGGGTTCCGTTCGGTTCGACCGCCGCCGCCGAACATGCCCGCCTCGACTTGGAGCGCGGCGCGGAGGGATCGCCGCTGCAGACTGCGGATTTCGAGCGCGCCCGCGCCGCGCTGATCGCGCGCCGCCGCGCCGCCGCCCCCGGCACCATCCCCGAGCTGCCCGACGATCCGCGCTTTCTCGTCGCGCCGCATCCCGCGCTCGACGCGGCCTTCGGCGCCGCCAACGGCACCCGCGCCCCGCTCGACCGGAACGAGCAGATCGCCTTCCACATCGCCCAGCTTGAAGCCCTGACCGATCATGACGCGCCGGGCTGGACAGCCTTCGCGCGCCGCCTGTTCCTCACCACTTTGGCCGAGACCGGGCGAGTCTCCACCGCCTGCCAGCACACCGGCCTCGCGCGCGCCGGGGCGTATGCGCTGCGCAGCCGCGACCGCCTGTTCGCCGCCGGGTGGGACGCCGCCGCCTCGATTGCGCGCAACGAGCTGGCCGACCGGCTCCACGAACAGGCGCTCGACGGGATCACCGACACGCTGACCCGCGACGACGGGCGCCAGCTGACCCGCCACCGCCACGACACGCGGCTGTCGATCGCCGTGCTCCACCGCCTCGACAAGCGCTGTGACCGCGCCGAACTTCTCGGCGCGCCGCATCATGGGCTAGAGGCCAATTGGGACGCTTTCACCGCCGCGATCGGCGCGGGGGACGAGGCTGCGGCGCACGCCCTCGCCTTTCCGCCTGCTCCACCGCCAGCCGACACGGCGACGGCGCAATCGGGACTCACGCAGGACGCTCCACACCGTCCACGCTGTCCAAACGCAGAGGATCTGCGCACCCTGCCGACCAGCGAACTGCTCCGCCGGATGAAGGCGGTGCGCAGTGGCAGCATTAATTTCCTCCCCGCCAATCATGTCCCCGACGATGAGGAGCTGATGGCCGAGCTTGCCGAGCGCGTGTGGACCGATGACGAGGGCGACTTCACCAACTTCGCCCCACCGCCAGGTTTTGGCGGGACCGAGTGGGGCGAATTTGGCGAGGAGGATTATTACCGGACGCTGACCCCGACCGAGGCTGCCGGCTATGCCCGCCGCCTGGCCGCATGGGAGGCGGAGGGAGACGCCGAGGCTGCCGAGGAGCTCGCCGAGGAGCAGGACAAGCGCCGCCTCTTCTTGATGATCGACGAGGACGACGGCGTTGCATCGGCTGCGGTGTCCCCGCCCGTGCCGCCTTCGCCACCAGCACCGCTCCCGCCTGCTTCCGTATCGAAACGAAAGCGGCGGCGGACTCGCTAGTCCACCGCCGCCTGGGCTTGATCCTGCTATAAAGGCTCGGATCAGACCGGCTTGGCGCCCGGCGTTCCGCACTTGGCGAACTTGCCCTTGGCGCGGCACTTGACCGCGACCTTCTTCACGACCGTCGCACATTTCACGAACTTGCCCTTCTCGCGGCACGGCGCACCGATCGCGGGCGTGGTCGAAAGCAGGGCAATGGCAACCGCCGTGAACATGACCGAGCGCATGGGATTATCCTCTACTGGTGGAGTGCGGAACATGCGCCGGGGCGGGCGCCGCGTAAAGCGCCCCGCTCACTCGGTCAGGCGGGGTTTTCGGCCAGTTTGGCGCGGCCGTGGGCGATCAGGTCGACCCAGTCGGCGAGCGCGACCGCGAACCCGCCGACGAACTTGGCCAGCATTTCGTCATGGACCGTCCCGTCCATGCCCAGTTTCTCGTCGTTGATCATTCCCCAATAGGCTTCGGGCTGCTGCATCATCGGCATGTCGAGGAAGACGCAGGACTGGCGGACATGGTGGTTCGATCCGAACCCGCCGGTCAGCCCCGGGGAGGCCGAGAAGACCGCGGCGGGCTTCTTGGAAAACACGCTCTTGCCATAGGGTCGCGAGCCGACGTCGATGGCATTCTTGAGCGTGCCCGACACTGATCGATTATATTCGGGGCTTCCGAACAGCACCCCGTCGGTGTCGCGGATTTCGTCGCGGAATTTGGTCCATGCGGCAGGCCGCGAGTCGCTATCGAGGTCCTGGTTGTAGAGCGGCAGGTCGAGGCTCGGGGTGACGAACTCGATCCGCCCCTTGGTCGCTGCGGCGATGGCGAGGCCGAGGCGGCCGTGGAAGCTGTCCTTGCGGAGCGAGCCGTTGAGGAAGGCGATGCGAGGCGTGGTCATGGAGTCTCCGGGAGTGCGTGGGGGTTGCTGAGCGCCTTTAGCGGCGTTTGCCCTGGTGGCGAATATTGCTCGGCCGACCGCGCTTCTGCGTCGTCACCCGGTCGCGGCGCGGGCCTGAGCGCGGCCCGCCGCCGCCGAACTTGCCTTCGGGCAGCTCGAACCGCAGCGCCCCCGAAACCGGATTGGCCTCGGCCAGCTTGAGCTCGAGCTTCTGGCCCTGCCTGAACATCTCCCCCGTCGTCTCCCCGACCAGCGCCTTCGACGCTTCGTCATAGCGGAAATATTCATTGCCAAGGATCGCCGCCGGGACCAGCCCATCCCCTCCCAGCCCTTCGACCGTGGCGAAGAAACCGAATGGCTGGACCCCCGAAATCCGGCACGGCAGCAACTGCCCGACCCGCTCGCTGAGGAACGCCGCGACATAGCGGTCGACCGTGTCGCGCTCGGCCTCCATCGCCCGCCGCTCGAGCCCCGAGATCACCTCGCCTATCCGCTCAAATTCCTCGGCATCTTTCATCGGCAGCCCGCCCTCGCCAAGCCCGAAGCTGCTCACCAGCGCGCGGTGGACCAGCAAGTCGGCATAGCGCCGAATGGGCGAGGTAAAATGCGCATAACTCCCCAGCGCCAGCCCGAAATGGCCGAGGTGTTGCGGCCCGTACCGCGCCTGCATCTGGGTCCGCAGCACCTGCTCCATAATCTCGGGCCGAGCATCATTCTCACCAACCCGCTCGAGCAAATGGTTGAACGTCCCCGGCCGGATCACCTGCCCCAGCGCGAACTCGATCCCGAACGTCGCCAGATAATCCTTCAGCGCGACCAATTTCTCCCGTCCCGGCGCCTCGTGGATGCGGTACATCACCGGCGCCTTCTTCCCCTCCAGCGCCTTGGCCGCAGCGACATTGGCAGCGATCATATAATCCTCGACCAACCGGTGCGCATCGAGCCGCTCGCGAGGCGCAACCGAGAGAATGCGCCCCTTCTCGTCGAGCACCACCCGCCGTTCGGGCAAGTCGAGCTCGAGCGGCCCCCGCCGATTGCGCGCCGCGAGCAGCGCGGCCCAGCACGCCCAGAGCGGCCTCAGCGCGCCCTCGACAATCTCGGGCGCGACCAGCCCAAGCGTGCCATCGATCGCCGCCTGCGCATCCTCATATGCAATATTCGCCGCGACCCGGATCTTCGCCCGGGTGAAGCGCCAGCTCGTCAGCGTCCCGTCCTTGCCGACGACCAGATGACAGGCCAGCGCCGCGCGCTCCTTGCCTTCCTTCAGCGAGCAAATGTCGGCGCTCAGTTCCTCGGGCAGCATCGGCACGACCCGGTCGGGGAAGTACACGCTGTTCCCTCGAGCACGGGCTTCGCGGTCGAGTTCGGAGCCCGGGCGGACGTAAAAGCTGACATCGGCAATCGCGACGATCGCGTCCCACCCGCCGTCATCCCGCGCCGCCGCCCAGATCGCATCGTCATGGTCGCGCGCATCCTCGGGATCGATCGCGACGATCGGCAAATGGGTCAAATCCTCGCGCTCGCCAAGCTGGAGGTGCGAAACGCGTTCCGCCTCCGCGACCGTCTCGTCGCGGAAGGTGACGGGAAGCCCATGCTTGTGGATCGCGATCAGGCTGAAGCTGCGCGGCGCGAACGGATCGCCGAGGATCGCATCGACCCGCGCCGTGACTCGGGGCGGGCGCCCCGAGGGTTCGGCCAGCACCAGGTCTCCGACCTCGGCACCGCCAAGATCGGAAATCATGAACTCGCGCCGCTCGCGCTGGTCGACCGGAGTCAGAAAGTGACGCGAGCCCTCCTGCCGCACTACCCCGAGGATGAGGTCGGCGCCCTTCTCGAGCGTCTTCATGGGATGCGCGACCAGCCCGTTCCCGGCCTCCTCGGTCCGCGCCAAAATCCGATCGTTAAGCGCCAGCGTCGAACGCCGCCCCTTCTCGAGCACCCGAAGCTGCGGCGGCGGGGCCTCTGCAGACCATTGCTCGGGCACCGCAAGCACCTGCCCATCCTCGATCGACACGACCCGAAGCACCGTTACCCGCGGCACCCCGCCCGACTTGTGGAACGCTCGCCCCGGCGCGCTATCGATCAGCCCCTCGTCGGCCATGTCCTTGAGCATGGCCTTGAGCAAAATCTTCTCGTGCGGCGACAGCCCGAACGTCCGCGCAATCTCACGCTTGCCCGCGGGCTGGTCCGACTGCTCGATAAACTCGAGGATTTGCCTGGTCGTTGGGAGTCCCTTGGGCGGGCGGGTCGTTCGGGGCATCTTTACTCAACCGGTCGTCATCCCGGACTTGATCCGGGACCCGCCTTCTTCCTTCACAGCGCAATGAAGGAAGGCAGGCCCCGGCTCAAGGCCGGGGTGACGGTTTACTTGCTCGGAGGCGGCGCGACATACGGCCGGAACGCACCGCCGGGAACAGCGCTGGCGACCGGACTTTCGAAGCCGTCTGCCGAGACCGAGGAAACACCGAACACCCAATCGTCGACGCGAATGTGGGGAAGCCGCGCGGAGCAGTCTGAGGGCACACCCACGATCTTCCCGCCCAAGCTAAAGCGACCGACATCATAGCCACGGCAAATATACAAACGAGACACCTCGCTCCAATTCGATTCATCCGTACGACGCCACCTTATGGTGTAGCCCATACGCAATCGAGGGGGCGTACCGTGCCAATTCACCATCGTATCGGTACTCACCGCCCCCTCGACCGTTGGCTCGGGCGGTGGCGGGGCGCTGGCAATGGCGGCAAGCGCTGCGACGTTCAGTTTTGTGACCTTCGCCAGATAGGCGAAGTCCATATGGTCGATGGTGTCGCCATACTCGACCCTCACGTCCTGATGCTGCCAGTCGTAATTCTCGACCGCGACGGAGAAGCGCACTGCGGGATAGCCCGCGTTGAGGAACTCGGTGTGATCCCCGCCGCGCCCGAAGCGGTCATTGCGCCAGATCTGGCGGACGTCGAGCCCGATGTTCAGCCGGTCGGCGAGCCCGTCGAGAAAGCGCGAGATATTGCGCGACGGCGAGTCATTCTCACCCCCCTCGCTGCGCTGCGCATTCGCGAGCGCCTCGCGTCCCTGCCAGCGCGGGCCTTCCGAAAACACTCGAACATGGGTCGAATCGCACGTCCCGTCCGACCCGCAGACATTTCCGACAATGTCGTTGTTGAGGTTGGCGACCACATTCCAGCCCTGCGCCCGGGCGTAATCGACGAGCAGTTTGCCGCCATACAGCCCCTGCTCCTCGCCCGACAGCAGAGCGTAGACAATCGTCCCGGGGAATCTGTGCTTCGACAGCACCCGCGCCGCCTCGAGCACCGCCGCCGAACCCGAGCCATCGTCATTCGCACCCGGCTCAAACGAGTCGGCGTTGAGAATGTCGCTCACCCGGCTGTCGATATGACCGGTGATGATGACGACGTCGTTGGGCCGCTCGGTACCGCGCTGGATGGCGATGACGTCGGTGAGCCTGATCGGCTTGGGCACTCGCTCGCCCTGCACGGTTGTGGTCGGCCGCTCGATGACGATGCATCCGCCGCACGCTGCAGCATCGGCCCGGAACTGCCGCTCGCTCCAGTTCAGCGCCGCCCCGATCCCGCGCCTCGGGTCACTCTGCGACGACAGCGTGTGCCGCGTGCCGAAGCTGACCAACCCGGCAACATCGGCGCGCAACCGCTCGGCGCTGACCGGCGCGACGATCGCCCGTAGCCGCGCATCGGGCGACGGCGGCGCGGCCGCCAGGAGGAGGGGAGCGAGGAGGATGAGTCGGAGGGTCATCCGAAGATCATGGCAGCTTGCCAAGCCGCCGTCATTCCCGCCGAGGCGAAATCCGGTCTCGAGAATCGACGGCAGGGTCAAGCCGGTCTCACCCCGCAATATCGACGATCTGGTTGGCCAGTCGCTCCACTTCGGACCGGTCGTGACTGACGTAGAGGATCGGCAGCCGGAGTTCGTCGCGGATGCGCAGGATCACCTCCATGATTTCGTCGCGCCGTTCGCGATCGAGGGACGCGAGCGGCTCGTCCATAAGCAGGAAGCGCGGCCCGGAAAGGATCGCCCGGCCGATCGCGACTCGCTGCGCCTCGCCCCCGGAAAGCGTCCTCGGCCAGCGCTCGAGCAGATGCTCGATGCCGAGGAAGGCGACGGTCTCGTCCATCCCCATCCACTGCTCCTTGACCGGCGAAAAGCGCTGCCCGTAGGCCAGATTGGCCCTGACCCGCAGGTGCGGGAAAAGCCGCCCGTCCTGGAACACATAGCCCGCGCGGCGGCGGTCGGGCGCAAGATCGATCCCTTCCCCGAACAGCGTCTGACCGGACACCGCGATCGTCCCGCGATCGGGCCGGAGCAGTCCCGCGACCATGTTCAGGATACTGCTCTTCCCCGCGCCGGACGGGCCGAACAGCGCGGTCAGCCCCGGCCCGCTGACGAACGACGCCGCGATCGTCCGCTCGCCCAGCCGCCGCTCGACATCGACTTCAAAGGACATGCGAACCAAGCCTCGATCCCGAGCGCCGGATCAGCAGTTCTGACATCAGCAGCGCCCCGAGCGAGAGCAGCACCGACACGACCGCCAGCCGGGTAATCATCGCTTCACCGCCGGGCACCTGCAGCGCGGAGTAGATCGCGAGCGGCAGCGTGCGGGTCTCGCCCGGGATGTTGGAGACAAAGGTGATCGTCGCCCCGAACTCGCCCAGCGAACGGGCAAAGCCGAGCATTAGCGCGGCGAGGATCCCCGGCAGGCATAGCGGCAGCGTGATCGTCTCGAAGACCTGCGCCCGCCCGGCGCCCAAGGTCCGCGCGGCGTCCTCGAGCCGCCGGTCGACCGCCTCGATCGACAGCCGCGCCGCGCGCACCATCAGCGGCAGCGCCATGATCGCCGCCGCAATTGCCGCGCCGGTCCAGCGGAACATCACCGTCACGCCGAACCAGCTCTCGAGCCACGCCCCGACCGGCCCGCGCCGACCGAACGCGAGCAGCAGCAGCCAGCCGGTCACCACCGGCGGAAGCACGAGCGGCAGGTGAATGAGCGCGTCGAGCACAAGCTTGCCTGGAAAGCGCACACGGGCCAGCAGCCAGGCTAGAGCGAAGGCCGGCGGAAGCGTGACCCCGACCGCGACCGAGCTGACCTTCAGCGACAAGAGGATGATGCCCCATTCGTCCGGATTGATCATCACCGCCTAGTTCGTGCCAAAACCAAAGCGGCGGAAAATCATCTTTGCCGGTCGCGACAGGAGGAAGCGGCGGAACGGCTCGGCATCGGCGCTGGTGGCCGAGGTGAGGAGCGCGATCGGGTAGCGGATCGCCGGATGCGTTGCAGGCGGGAATATGCCGATGACGCGCATACCGCGCGATGCGGCCGCGTCGGTCGCATAGACGATCCCGGCCGGAACCTCGCCCCGCTCGACCAGCGCCAGCGCGGCGCGGACATTCTCGCCCGGCGCGATTTTCGCGGCAACCGCAGGCCAGACGCCGAGCGCGGTCAGCGCGGCCTTGCCATAGCGTCCGGCGGGGACCGCGTCGGGATCGGCCATCGCCAGGCGGCCGCCGCCGAGCGCCCGGGCGAGCGCGAAGCCGGGTCGGATCACGAGGCGCAAATTGCTGTCCCGCGGCACGATCAGGACCAGGCGATTGGTCAGAAACGAGACCCGGCTGGACAACTGGATCAGTCCCCGCCCCGCCAGATAGTCCATCCACGCCTCGTCCGCCGAAACGAACAGGTCCGCCGGAACCCCCGCCTCAATCTGTCGGGCAAGCGCCGACGATCCGGCAAAGGAGATGACCGGACGCTGATGGCCGCGCGCCACCCATGCATCGGCTGCGGCAGTCAGGGATTCCTGCAGGCTGGCGGCGGCCAGGACGACCGGCGGCTTGGCCCATGCTGATTGCGGCAGCACGAGGGCAATCAGCAACGCAGCGCGCAGCAGGATCGTTCGGATAAGGGTCACTGGAAAACTGCTCCGGTTCGGACGACTGACCGTCCCATAAGGCGAGTGGGCGGTCGCGAACAGCGGCTCCTCGAGCTTGGGAATCTGGCCCGGCTCCGCGCGGCTTCAGCGAAGCGTCAGCTCCAGCCACAAGGTTCGCGGCAGCGCCCGTTCGACCGTCCCATCACTGGCGATCGCCGCTTCGACCCGCTCACCGAGCAAATTCTCGCCGCGAACCGCCAGGCTCAGGTGGCGCGCAAGCGGAGTCGAGGCGGTCGCATCGACGGTCACCGCCGACTTCAGCGAGCGCTGGTTAAGGTCATCCTCAAACTGGGTCGTCGTCGCCCGCCCGGTCAGCGACACGCGCTGGCCGCGCGACGCGCTCCAACCAATGGTCGCCGAGCCCTGCTGCTGCGGAATCTGCGCCGGGCGAAGGCCGTCGAGCGCCCGGCCCGCCCCGTCATCCCGCACCCGCGCGTCGACATAGCTGTAGGAGAAATGGACATCCCACCGGCTGTGGCGAAGGTCGAAGCCAAACTCGGCGCCTCTGGTCTCGATCGCGTCAAGATTCTCGCGGCGGCGATAGCTCCCTGCCGCGCTGACAAATCCGACCCCGGGAAACACCCCCGGCCCGCGCGCAACGGTGACGTTGGCGACCGCGTGGTGGAGCCGCGCGGTGAACAGCGTCAGCGTCGCCTTGGCCTCGGGCGACACCGCCCAGTCGATCCCGGCCTCGGCCCCGCTCAGCGTTTCGGGTGCAAGCCCGGCATTGGCACCGGTCGCATCGGCGCCGGCGCGGAACGGGCGGTAAAGCTCGTTAAGCGTCGGCAGCCGCCACCCGCGATAGGCCGCGCCCCGAACCGTCACTCCGCTCCCCGCTCGAACGGCGAGCGCCGCGCGCCCGGTGGGCTGCCAGCCCGTGCGGTCGGGATAAGCGCTATCCGTGAGCTTCGTCCCGGCCAGCGTCTGCTCGAACAGGCGGCCGTCGCGGATCAACCAATGATCGACCCGGCCCGAGAGGTTGGCGGTCAGCGCGCCGCTGGTGATGGTCGCATCGGCGAACCCGCCCGCCGTCACCGAACGCCCCCCGGCCAGCCGGCGGCGGGTCGCAGCGCCCGCGACATACTGGTAAAATTCACGAGTCTCGCCGCGCACGCTGCGTAGGTCAGCGCCCAGCCGGAGTTCCACCGCCCCGCTCAGCGGAACGATCTCGCCGCGCGCGCCCCAGCCGGTGGAGGGTACGGCGTATTGGTCGAGCGTCAGGGTTGCGGTGGTGCGGGCGGGGTTGATCGCCGCCGACTGGCTGGCAAAACGCCGCTTCTGGCCATAGCCGAGCAGCGACCAGCGCACCGCCCCCTTGCCAACCAGCCGCAGCGACCCATCGACCCCGCGACCGCGATTGTCGGTGAAATCGGTCCCCCGGCTGCGCTGGTCGTCGAACGCCGAGACATTCGCTTGAAGCTCGGTCACCGGACCAATCGCGGTGACCAACCGCACCGCGCCCGAAACCTGCCGATAGGGCGCCGCATGATCGACCGGGCCCCGCGCCTCGGCGACGATCGGATTGAACCCCGCGCCCGTTTCGGCTGCAGTCGAGGCGGTGAGAAAAGTCGCCCCACTCTTGAACGTGACCGACGCCCGGGCATCGCGCGAGGCATGGCTGCCGATCGCCACGCGCGCATCGAGCGGACCGAGCTGATCGGGCGTCGCGCTGTCGAGTTCAACCGTTCCGCCGAGCGCGCCCGGTCCCCACAGCCCACTGCCTCCGCCACGCGTCACCCGCACCTCGCCGAGGCGGTCGGTCGCATAGGCTGGGAAGCTGACCCAGCCGCCGAACGGGTCGCTCTGTGGCACCCCGTCGAGGATCAGCAGCGCGCGGCTGGTGGCATTGCCGCCGAGCCCGCGCAGCGTGATCGACTGGCTAGTCGCATTGGCCGAGCGCGAGTCCGAGCGGCGGAAACCCTGCACTCCGGCGACATCGCGGAACACGTCCTCGAGCCGACCGCTGGCCGAGGCCAGGATTCGCGCCCGCTCAATCGTGACCACATCATAGGCCGCGTCGGCCTTGCGAGACACCAGCCCGCGCCCCGTTACGATGATCGGGTCGCCAGTGACCACTTTCTCGGCTGGCGCCGCCGCGACAGGCGCTCCCGTGGTGATCAAAAGCCAGCCGACGAGACTGACGGGCAGGCGATTCATTGAAATACTCACGCGCGGACGGTCGCCCCCGTTAGGGCGAGTGACCGGCCCCGGTCCAGTCACTAGCCCGCGAACCCGATCCTTGCCATGGTCGATGCTCGTCCAGGACGCGGACACTGCGGAGGCATGATGGGAACGCACAGCATCGAGCAGAACCCCGACGTCCGCTACCTCGGCCGCCTGCTCGGCGACGTCATCCGCCGGGTCGGCGGTGAGCCGCTTTACCGCCGCATCGAATATATCCGCTCGGCCTCGGTCGACCGCCATCGCGGGGTAGGCGAGGAGGCTGCGGTAGATCCCGGGCTCGATGCGCTAAGTCTCGACGACACCCTCGCCTTCACCCGCGGATTTATGCTCTTCTCGATGCTCGCCAACCTCGCCGAGGACCGCCAAGGCGCCGCCGCCGAGCCCGGCGCGACTCTCGCCGATGCGACCGCAATGCTCGAGGGCATGGGCATCGACCGCGCCACGGTCCTCGCTGCGCTCGACCACGCCCTAGTCGCCCCCGTCCTAACCGCGCACCCGACCGAAGTCCGCCGCAAGTCGATGCTCGACCACCGCAACCGCATCGCCGAACTGATGAAGCTGCGCGACACCGGCGCGGAGATCACCCCCGACGGCGACCCGATCGAACAGGCACTCACCCGCCAGATAGCCCTGCTGTGGGACACCCGCCCGCTGCGCCGCGAAAAACTCTATGTCGCCGACGAGGTCGAAAGCGCGATCGCCTATATGCGCGATATCTTCCTGCCCGTGATTCCGGCGCTCTACGCGCGCTGGGACCGGGTGCTCGGCGCGCCCCCGGCAAGCTTCCTGAGACTCGGCAACTGGATCGGCGGCGACCGCGACGGCAACCCGTTCGTCAACGCGGCGACGCTGCGCAGCGCGCTCGGGCGAAGCAGCGAGACCGTGCTCGACCACTATCTCGATCAGGTCCACGCGCTCGGCGCCGAATTGTCGATCTCGAGCGACCTGGCGCCGGTCACGCCCGCGTTGGCGGCGCTGGCCGAAGCGTCGGGCGACTTTGGCCCGGCGCGTCAGGACGAGCCTTATCGACGCGCGTTGAGCGGGGTCTACGCCCGGCTGACGGCGACCTTCGAGACGCTCGTCGGGCGCCTCCCGGCGCGGCTCGGACGGGTTGTGTCCACTCCCTATACCGACGCGGCGGCGTTTCGCGCCGACCTGGCGACGGTGGCCGAGGCGCTGGCGGCAACGGGCGAGGGTCTAGTCGCCGAGGGCGGCTCACTCCCGCGTCTGATCCGCGCCGTCGACACGTTCGGCTTCCACCTCGCCACGCTCGATCTCCGCCAGAACAGCGACGTCCACGAGCGGGTGGTTGCTGAACTGCTTGCCACCGCCGGGGTCGAACCGGATTATGCCGCGGTTGATGAACCGGCCCGCATCGCCCTCCTCCGCCGCACAATGGCGGACCCGCGCCTGCTCGCCAGCCCCTACGTCACTTACTCCGAAGAAACCGCCTCGGAACTCGCCATCGTCCACGCCGCCGCCGAGGCCCGTTCCCGCTATGGCGATGCGGCGATCACGACCTACCTTATTTCCAAGGCGGAAAGCGTTTCGGACCTGCTCGAAGTCCAGCTCCTGCTCAAGGAAGCCGGTCTGTGGCGCGCCAAAAAGCCCTTGCCGACAGACATCATGGTCGTGCCGCTGTTCGAAACAATCGGCGACCTCGACCGCGCACCCGACATCATGGCCGCCTATTTCGCGCTCCCCGAAATCGCCGCCGCGACCACCGCGCGCGGCCATCAGGAAGTGATGGTCGGCTATTCGGATTCGAACAAGGACGGCGGTTACCTGACCTCGGTGTGGAGCCTCCATCAGTCGAGCCAGCAACTTGCCAAGGTGTTCGCCGACGCCGCCACCGGAATGCAGCTGTTCCACGGTCGCGGGGGCGCGGTCGGGCGCGGCGGCGGGTCGAGCTTCGCCGCGATCCGAGCCCAGCCCGCCGGTACCGTCCAGGGCCGAATTCGCATCACCGAGCAGGGTGAAGTTATCGGCGCCAAATATGGCACGCCCGAAAGCGCCGCAGCCAACCTCGAGGCAATGGCCGCAGCGACCATCCTCGCGACGCTCGAACCGCGTTCGCTCGACAGGCGCGAGCGTTTTTCGGGCGCGATGAGCACTATGTCCGCCGCCGCCTTCTCCGCCTATCGCGGGCTGGTCTACGACACCGACGGCTTTCGCACCTTTTTCCGCGCGATGACCCCGCTCGCCGAGATCGCCCAGCTCAAGATCGGCTCGCGTCCCGCCAGCCGCACCAAATCCGACCGCATCGAGGATTTGCGCGCCATCCCATGGGTGTTCAGCTGGGCACAGGCACGAGTCATGCTGCCCGGCTGGTACGGCGCTGGCGATGGACTTGCCGCCGCCGCCGACCTGACATTGCTCAAGGAAATGTACACCGGCTGGCGCTTTTTCCGCGCCACGCTCGACAATCTCGAAATGGTGCTCGCCAAGTCCGACATGGCGATCGCCGAACGCTACGCCGCGCTGGCCGGTCCCGAAGGCGCCCCGATCTTCGACCGCATCAAGGACGGCTGGCACCGCACCCATGACCTGCTCCTGGAAGTCAGCGGCCAGTCGCGCCTGCTCGAGCACAACCCCGCGCTCGACGCCTCGATCCGCCTCCGCCTGCCCTATATCGAACCGCTCAACCTCCTTCAGCTCGAACTGATCAAGCGCCACCGCAGCGGCGAAACCGACCCGCGCATTTCCGAAGGGATCCAGCTCTCGATCAACGCGATCGCGACCGCGCTCCGCAATTCGGGGTAGCCATATCCCTTGATCGGCACCCGCTTTCTGCTATGCGCCACCGCTTCCGATTAGCGTTGGAATGTGCGGGAGGCCTTATCAGCCGTCTGGACCGCTAAACTTGAACCGGGGCTTGGCGCTTGGCGCTCGGCCCCCGCAACAGAGTGAGTGAGCGCCACCATGGCAAAGAAGATTACCGGTTACATCAAGCTGCAGGTGCCCGCCGGCGCCGCCAACCCGTCGCCGCCGATCGGCCCGGCGCTTGGCCAGCGCGGCGTCAACATCATGGAATTCTGCAAGGC
>JBDSGJ010000049.1:0-7394 GCA_039919075.1 Sphingomicrobium sp. | reverse complement strand
GGCCCGGTCGAGGGCATGACCCCCAAGGCGATCAAGAAATACATCCGCTACATCGCCGACTGGCGGCTGGGGCAATTGGGCTTCAAGCCGATCTACATGATCGACGAACACCCCCTCCCCTGGCTCGCCCCGCTGCTCAACGGCGTCGAACACGCCAACTTCTTCGAAACCCGCGCGACGGAGTATTCCAAGGCCGCTACCCGGGGCAATTGGAACGAAGTCTGGGACAGCTTCGACCTCCGCGTAAAAGCCAAGGCGAGCAATGATGTCGTGCTGGTGCCCGAGGCTGCGGCCGCGGAGGATATGTTTGCAAGAGCTGGGGTCGCGGCGGAGTAGTATTTTGCCCAACGCCAGCGGACTCTCGCGTCATATTCCGACCGACGTTGCCCGCGCCGTTCGAGAACGGTGTGGCTTCGGATGCGCTCGATGTGCGGCAACGATCTATGAATATGAGCATTTTTTGCCGGATTTCAAAGACGCTTCTCAACACGATCCTGACAAGATCGTGCTTCTCTGTCCGACTTGCCACGAATTAGCGACGAAAGGCTTTCTTCCGAAGGAACAAGTTGCGGAAATCAGTGCTAATCCAAAGGCAATTCAGCAAGGTTTCTCCTCACAAGATCTACCTTTCTTTCGCGGAATTCCAACTATCAAGTTCGGCGAAAATGGCGTGCTATTACACCAAGTTGTTCAGCCAATTGTCGTTGGTGGGCAGCCCCGTATGTTTTTTAACCCCCCTGAATCGGGAAGCCTCGCAACTCGAATAAATTTCGAATTCTCAGATGGCAGTGGCAGTCCGCTGCTGAGAGTCATCGACAACGAATGGCAGGTTTTCACTGGTGATTGGGATTTTGAAATGTCAGGCAATCGCTACAAATTCAGTGACAAGGACCGGGCCACCTTACTGGTACTGCGTTTTAACGCACCGCACTTTCTAACTATCGAGAAGATGCACGCCTACATGGGTGGGCGCTTGTTCGACGTAGATGAAAATCACATGAAAGTTGCCGGCGTCAGTATGAAACACATCGTCGCATCTCACTGTATGTCGTTAATTAGCATCTAAGCGGCTGTCCTCGTTACAGTTCGTTAAACCGTCTGGAGCGACCAACAGCCGAGGAACTAAGAATTACGGTTACAGTGCACATTTAATTCGCTCAAAGGGGTGAACTAGCTCGAATGACCGACCTCGCCCTCCCCGTCACCCAACCCACGTTTGAGGCGCTCAAGCGCCTCAACGAACACGGCGCCGAATATTGGAGCGCACGCGATCTGCAGCCGTTGCTTGGCTACAGCCAGTGGCGGCGGTTCGAGGAGGCGGTGGGGCGCGCTCAGTTGTCGTGCGAGCAGTCGGGGAACGAAACGGGAAACCATTTTGCCGGCGCCGGCAAAATGGTCGAACTCGGTTCGGGTAGTGCGCGTGAGGTGGACGACTATCACCTCTCCCGCTTCGCCTGCTACCTGATTGCCCAGAACGGCGACCCCCGCAAACCCGCCATCGCCCGCGCGCAGGAATATTTCGCGGTCCAGACGCGGCGGCAGGAACTGTCCGACGAAGACGCCGCCGACGCCGAACGGCTCGACCTGCGCCGTCAGGCCGGCGAAGAGTTCAAGGCCCTGTCGGGCGCTGCGCGTCAGGCCGGGGTCGCCAACCGCATGTTCGGCGTCTTCCACGACGCTGGTTACAGGGGTATGTACGGCGGCTGCGGCAACGACGCGATCAAGGCGCACAAGGGCATTGCCAAGTCCGAGAGCCTGATGGACCGAATGAACGCGACCGAGCTTGCCGCCAACCAGTTCCGCATGACTCAGGCGCGCGACAAACTCGCTCGCGAGAACATCCGAACCGAGCAGCGCGCGATCGACACCCACCACGCCGTTGGCAAGGAAGTGCGCGACGCCATTTCGCGCATCGGCGGCACTCTGCCAGAACACATCCCAGCCGCCGAACCGATCAAAGTCGTGGAGAAGCGCCTCAAGGCGGCTACCCCGAAAGTCGCCCTCGACCAACGCGACGCCAAAGGCCTGCTCGGCGGTCCGACGGAAGAATCCGGCTAGCAGGAGGGATCAATCTCCCGCCCTCGATCAAGGCACCCTCACACAAGAAAAAGGACCCGCCTCCCTGACGGAGGCGGACCCTGATCGCGATGTGGCGAGAGCGGCCCCAGCCGCGCCCGCTTAGCAAGCGTTGAAAAATACTCGGCTCCCACCCAAGGTAGTACGTTTTCGCTTTCCTACAGCATCCTATCTGGTTCACCGTCTCCGGCACTCACAGGGGGGAACCGAACATGGCGCGCAGACGGTCGAGCAGCTGGAAGCCCGAAATCACGAACGAGGAGTTCGAGGAATGGCACGCCGCCGTCCGCGATAATGAAGCGATGAAGGCCGAGACGGGCGAGGGTGGTGGGCCGGTCATCAGCTTCGTTCCCCGCGATCGCGAACTCCCGCTGGCGATCCTGCCTGACGAGGTCGATGGCGGGCCCGCCCTGCCGGTCTCGCCCGCCGCGCTTCGCGCCGTCCCGGGCGGGGACATAGGCTTCGAACCCGAGCCGAGCCGCAAGGTCGGCGGATGGAGCGCGGCCCGCCAGCGACTGTTTGTCGAGGCACTCGCTGAAACCGGATCGGTTCATGTTGCGACTCGCGCCGCCGGGCTGTCGGCGCGCAGTGCCTATGGCCTGCGGGTGCGCTCGGCGGCCTTCGCCCGGGCCTGGGACAATGCTCAGCAACTCGCCGTCGGGCGATTGTCGGCGCTCGTCTTCGACCGCGCGATCCACGGCCGCGTTGAACAAATCTACCAGGGCAGCGAGCTGATGGCCGAAAAGCGCCTGCCGAGCGACAAGTTGCTGATGTGGCTCCTCACCCGGCTCGATCCCAGGCGCTTCGCCGCCCCGTGGGAGCGCCGCGCGGGGGACCTCGACGATCCGCAGGCCGACGCCCAGTTGGCCTTTCCGGCGCTGCTCGGCGCGCTGACCGACGTGCCAGTCGGGGACTAGTCGCAATGCAAAAATACTCGCCGTTACCGCGAACATGTGTGAACATTCGCGCGGGTCGCGGCGCCCGCCTCACAGGATGATCGAGGCGGGCGGGCCCTACTCTGCTGCCTCGGACAGCCGATCCTTTGGTCGCGTCATCAACTCATCGAGCGGGACGTCGAGCGTGTAGACGAAGCCAGTCGGCCTATAGTCGAGGTCGACCTTGCCCTTGAGCTGCTGGCCAAGCGAGGTCATCATCCGCGTCCCGAAGCTCTTGCGGGTCGGTTCGCTGACCGGCGGTCCGCCCGATTCGGCCCAGGTGAAGCGAAGACGATCGCCTTCGACCGCCCAGGAAATGCTGACCTTGCCGCCGGGGAGCGACAAGGCGCCGAACTTGGTGGTGTTGGTGCACAGCTCGTTGAGCGTCATCGCGAAGGCGATCACCGAGCTCGACATGATGCGGATGTCGCCGCCCGAAATGATGAACCGCCCGCCGCCCTGATCGAACGGCTCGATCGCGCTTCGCACCGTGCTGCCGATCGTGGCATTGTCCCAGCTGACGCGGGTCAGCAGTTCGTGGGCGCGCGCCAGGGCGGCGAAGCGGCCGTCGATGGCCAGGCTGGCGTGCGCCATGCTGGTGGCGGTGCGCAGGCTCTGGTGCGTGATCGCGCCGACGGTGGCGAGCATATTCTTGATGCGGTGGTGCAACTCGGCGTGGATCAGATGCTGCAGCTTGTCGGCCGCTTCGCGTTCCTCGGCGTCGATCCCCGACTGGACGAGCAATTCCTTGGCGTCGATTCCGGCCTGCTCGAGCGCCAGCTTGAGGCTGTCGTTCTCGGTGGTCAGCGCGTCCCGGAACGGCTGGTTCTCATCGATGATCGACTGCTGCTTTTCGGTGTCCGAGACGGTCTTGCGCTGGAGCGCCCGGGCGTCGATCCCGGCCTGCTGAAGTTGATAGCGGAGTTCCTTATTCTCCTTGGTAAGCGAATCCGCAGCGGTCAGCGAGGGCAGTACCTTGAGTGCACCGGTGCCGACCATTTCGCGAAGTTCCACGATCATCTGCTGGATCTCGAGCGGCTTGGGGAAGAATTTGCTGTCCTCGGGCTTGTCGGCATCGGTCACCGCGATCTGCCCGGAGACGAGGATGATCTTGATATGCGGCCAGCGTAGGTGCGCCGCATGGGCGAGTTTCAGACCATCCATGCTGCCGGGCATCTGAATGTCGGTGAACAGCAGCGAAATGTCATCGCGCGATTCGAGGATCTCGATCGCCTGGTCGGCGCTGACCGCTTCGATCGGCACGAAGCCGGCGTCTTCAACAATGTCGACCGCTCGCATCCGCAGGACCATTTCGTCCTCGACCACCAGGACGATGGGTTTCGAGTCAGCCTCTGCCATCTCAACTTCTCCGGGTCGTCGGCCCGCACGGGGCATGAGCTACTCGTGATACTGTCGCTGCTTCGCGCCAAGCCGTCAACGCAAGGCCCCGCTTACCCCTTCGCGCCCACCGCCAGCAGCGTCGCGAGCCGCGCCTTGAAGGCGGCGAGGCTCGGCCCGTCGAGCGCCGAATGGCTGATGAAGCGGACACTCATCGGGTTGATCGGATGCCCACCACGCATCACTTCATAATGGAGGTGGGGACCGGTCGAGAGGCCGCTGCTGCCCGAATAGCCGATCAGCTGGCCCTGGCGGACGGGCGAGCCCGGGGCGACGACCATCCGGCTCATGTGGCTATAGCTCGTCTCGATCCCCCCGGCGTGGGCTATGCGGACCTGTTCGCCATAGCCGCCGGCCCAGCCAGCGCGCTCGACCGATCCGTCGGCGGCGGCGACGATCGGTGTGCCGTAATGGGCGCCGAAATCGATCCCGTTGTGCATCCGCACGAAGTGGAGGATCGGGTGATAGCGTTCGCCGAAGCCCGAGGTGATCGGCGCGTTGACTGGCCACACCATGCCGCTGACCTGGCGGCCGACGCCCGACGCTTCATACCAGGTCGCGCCGCCGCCGACGCTCCATTTGACAAGCTGGAGCGAGGTTCCCGAGGCGCGGTCGAGCCCGGCGTAGAGCAGTCCGCCCGCCTCGCTCTCGCCGGTCGCGGCGCGGCGGTTGGCGACGACCAGGTCGAAGCGGTCGTCGGGCGAGACGTCGCTGCCGACGTCGATCTGGCTCGACAGCGCCTTGAGATAATCCTCCGCCGTGGCGGCGGCGACCCCGGCGGCGCGGAGCGACCAGTAGAGCCCGTCCCCGACCCGCCCGCGAATACGCAGCGGGGTCGAATCGATCGCAATTACCTGATGCTCAAGCCGTAGCCCGGTCGGCGACGCAACGATCGACAGGGTGGCGTCGAGCCCAGCGCGGAGCGAGATCCGCTCAACCGGGCGCAGCGTGCCCGACTTTCGGCCGAGGGTCACTTCGACCGTCGTTCCCGACCCCATTGCGGTGCTTGCCAACAGCGCCTGGGCGCTTGCTGCGTCGGCATAGCTGGCGCCGATCCGGACGAGCAGCTGCGCCAGAGTCTCGCGCGGGGCGAGGCGCGCGAACAGCGCGACGGTGGCGCGTTCAGGCGCATTGGCGATTGGTTCGACTGCGGCGGTCGGCGCCATCGCCATGCCCGCCTCGCTGCCCTCGATCAGTGCGCCCACGCCCGAGGCGACGAACTGCCGCTCTTCGATCTCACCGACCGGGGCGGGGTGGCCGCCGGGGAGGGGGACGAACGGCGGTGCCATCAGCGCGGTCGCGACGGTCAGCGCGGTCAACGTTGCAAAGCCGCGCCACCAGCGGCGAGAGCCGAACTCTTCGTTAAGGTCGATGGCGAGCTCGAACGTCGCGCGGGGAATCGCGCGCGCGCCGAACTGCGCTGGCGGGCGTGCCGTCAGCGCTCGTCGATCGGTCCGTTCGCTTACTGCCAGCACATCGCGCTCCGCCTCGTCGCGCCTGTCTGCCGGGGAATGGTTAATGGCGGTTTAAGGCACGCGGGGTGACGAATTGGCGAGTCACTTGCATCGCGCGAATTGCGTGCCACATTCATCGCCATGACCGTGCGTAACGACGGCCTCGTTCGGGCGATTCTTGGCCCGACCAATACCGGCAAGACCCACTTGGCGATCGAGCGGATGTGCGCGCATTCGAGCGGGGTGATCGGCTTCCCGCTGCGGCTCCTGGCGCGCGAGGTCTACGACCGGGTGGTCAAGCTCAAGGGCGCGAACTTGGTCGCGCTGCTGACCGGCGAGGAGCGGATCGTTCCGGCCAATGCGCGCTACTGGCTGTGTACTGCGGAGAGCATGCCTGTTTGCCAGGAAGACGAACAACGCGACTTCGCCTTCGCTGCGATCGACGAGGCGCAGCTCGGCGTCGATCCCGAACGCGGCCATGTCTTCACCGACCGAATGCTGCGCGCAAGGGGGCGCGAGGAGACGCTGATCCTGGGGTCGGAGAGCCTCAAGCCACTGGTACGCAAGCTCTTGCCCCACGCCGAAGTCATCACGCGACCGCGCTTCTCGACCTTGCGCTATGCCGGCGCGACCAAGCTGACCCGGCTCCCGCCGCGCTCAGCGATCGTCGCCTTCTCGGCCGAGCAAGTCTACGGGCTCGCCGAGATGCTGCGCCGCTTCAAGGGCGGGGCGGCGGTGGTGATGGGCTCGCTGTCCCCCGCCACGCGCAACGCCCAAGTCGCGATGTTCCAGCGCGGCGAGGTCGATTATCTGGTCGCGACCGACGCGATCGGGATGGGGCTCAACATGGACGTCACCCATGTCGCCTTCGCCGGACTGGAAAAATTCGACGGCAACCGCGACCGGCGGCTGACGACTGCCGAAATGGCGCAGATCGCGGGGCGCGCCGGGCGGCACCAGAAGGACGGGACGTTCGGCACGCTCGGGCTCGGCGGGGAGAAGGGACCGGCGTTCGACGAGGCGGAAATCGAGGCGATCGAGGAGCATCGCTTTCGCCCGCTCGACCATCTCTACTGGCGCAATCCCGAGCTTGATTTCACCGATGTGCGAGCACTGATCGCGAGCCTCGAAGAGCCGAGCGGCGACCCGTTGCTCCGCTCGGCGCCCGTCGCGCTCGACCTCACCGTGCTCAAGTCGATCGCCGAGGATCCCGCCATTGTGGCGCGGCGCGGGCGGCAGGCGAAGGCACTGTGGGCGGCGTGCGGCCTGCCCGATTTCCGCAAGGTCGGGCCGATGCACCACGCGCGGATGGTCCGGCGCATCTACTCCTATGTCGGCGAGGGCGGGCATATTCCGCACGAATGGTTCGCCGCCGAAGTGACTCGGCTCGACAATGTCGCGGGCGATATCGAGGCGATTGCCGACCGGCTCGCTGGGGTGCGCAGCTGGGCCTATATCGCGCAGCGCGCCGACTGGCTGAAGGACCCGGCGCGCTGGGCCGAGCGGACGCGGCAGGTCGAGGGGCGGTTGA
>JBDSGJ010000048.1:0-23224 GCA_039919075.1 Sphingomicrobium sp. | reverse complement strand
CGACGAAGCGTGGGTCTTCCATCTGATTATCATTCCCACGGCTGAGGAAGCCCAGCACATCTGAAAGCTTCGCCCTGTCGGTAATTAGCTTTAAGGAAACGCCCTCGATCAGAGCCGCCTCCTCGAGCAGTTTCAGCTGAGAGGTCGCAACCGGGCGACCATTGTAGTCAGAGCGCGTCGACTGGCGCCAAGGTATCGCTGCCGCCAGAGTGTCGACACCCAAATTCCCGGACCCGAGCTCAATCTCGATCCGCCCCCCTTGCTCGCCATCAAAGCGCAGGGCGCCCGGACGTCCCTGTGCGGAGGCGGCGAGAAGGAAATTTTCGGCCGCGCACCCAAGGCTGATGAATAAATGGTGGTCATCAGGATCGACAATCGGCGTTCGCCGCGCGAAATCGGGCGTGATGATAGCGCCTTTGGGCAGCTCGGCGAACCGCCACGGCTGGGTATTATGTCCGTTGGGCGCCAAGGTCGCTGCGCGGACGAGCTCGGCGAAATTCGAACTGGCTGAGATTGGTTTGTGCTCTTCATGCGCGAACGCTTCGAAATCACTCGTTCCATGTCGTGAGCAGCCAGACAAAACTAAACCGGCCGTTGCGCCCGACAGGGCTAAGAAGTTGCGTCGGTCCTGAGCCATCCCGACTAGGTAACGACCACCGGAAACTCACGCGAGTTGCGGACTTTACGTACAGACCAAGCAGATCATCGTTCCTACTGAACGCTTAGGGGGACGCAGGTCGGCTGATGAGCCGCGAGCAAGCCATCGTTGCGATGCGTGAATCCGGCCTGTCTTGTGTCGCTGGTTCGATTGGAGCAACTCATGAAACAGTTCGAAGACCGAAATGAGGCGCAGGCGCTTGCGCTCGCGATCGTTGATACGCTTCCCGATCCCTTTTTGGTTCTTGACGCCAAGCTCCAGGTTTTGGCTGCAAGCAGATGCTTTTACGAGGTGTTCGAAGATGATCCGGCCGACGCGCACGGATGCTCGCTGTTTACGCTGACTGGAGGCCGATGGGATGTCCTTGGCTTGCGTCCACTGCTCGAGGCGGTGGTGCCCTTCAGCCGTGCAATCGACAACTACGAATTCGATCAGAAGTTCGCCAACCTTGGAACGCGGACCATTCAGCTTAGTGCCCGTCCGATTCACGACCAGCACGGTTCGAGTGGGGTTGTCTTGCTAGCAATCAAAGACGTTACGGCGCGGCGTGAGGTTGAGAGAGACAAGGAGCGCTTACAGGCGCGCACCGAAGCGTTATTGGAGCAACAAAAGACCTTGCTTCGGGAAATGCAGCATCGCATCGCCAACAGTCTTCAAATCATCGCGAGTATACTCCTGCTTAAAGCTCGATCGGTTTCATCCGAGGAAACGAAGTGCGAATTGCGCGACGCGCATCAGCGCGTAATGTCTGTTGCTGCGGTTCAAAACCATCTGCACGAAGTTGATGGTATCGATCAAATCGACGTGGGCACGTATTTGGCTAAGCTCGGTCGCGGCTTGGCGACGTCGATGATCGGTCCCAATCAGGACATCAAGATAATCGTAAATGCGGACCGAGGGACTTTGCCCTCTAGCCAAGTCGTCAGTCTCGGACTGATTGTAACCGAGCTTGTCATCAATTCCATCAAATATGCATTCCCGACAGCCCGGGTCTCCGCGCAAGTGAGCATCACGTTTGAAATGAAGCGATTCGAATGGAAGCTTGCCGTTTCTGACAATGGCGGCGGGCGATCCATCGCTCACGAAGGGAAAGCGAAGGGCGGCTTGGGGACGGCATTGATCGCAGCTTTGGCCAAACAACTCGAAGCAAGTCTGTCTGAAGTGTCGAGTGCCAACGGTCTGAAGGTGGAAGTGATGCGAGAACTTGATTCGCCGGCGCTGATGGCGGCCTAATGGGCAACGCATTGCGCCAGAAACCGGAGTAGACCGATTTCAGAACGATTAAGCGCCGGGACTGAGGGCCCCGAGTTGGGGACTGCGCGCTTGCCTCCTGAACGCAGCTAATGGCTGCCTAGCCATTAGCCGATCGTCTGCATAGCAAAGCGAGAATGACCAAAATTGCAACCGGAAACCATAACGCAGCGAAGCCTGCATTGGGATAAGCTGCTGCACCGATGATGGCCCCCGACACTAATCCTGCCCACAATGCGAGAAACGAAAACCAATCGGTTCTGCCCCTACCGAGACATGTCGCCGCGACGCCCTGTCCGATCTTGACCAGGGTTCCAGTCATGTAAGTGAGGCCGATGCTCGCGCCTCCGGGCTGCTCGAGTGCCGCGTTCATGGCGCCCATTGCCAGGGCAGTTAGCCCAATGGCGAAAACGCCATTGCCGGTAGAACCGTAAAAGGCTGCTTGAGCCAACGTGGCCGCGACAAGTAATAGAAGAGCCGAGCGGCGCCGCTCACCGGCCCACGCTCCGCACAGTGAGCCTATCACCACCCCCGCCAGGAAACTGCCGATCAGACTGCCGGCAGTGATGGCGCCCATCATCGTTCTGGAGATGCTAACCGCAAACCGGGTTGAATTTCCGCTCATGAACGAGACGAAATAACCGTGGCTCGCCAAATATCCGACTGCATCGACATAGCCCGCGACTGCCGAGAGACAAACGGCTAGCGCCTGCAAGCGTTTATCGAGCCGCGTCAGGCGAGTTCGGTCGCATGTATTGGGTATGGCGCCTTGGATCTGTCAGTTGGCAGGCCAGCGATAGCGCTCGCAAAGCCATGGTTGACGTCGCGGTGATGTGCCTCGTCGTCACGCACGAGCAAGACAACGTCGCGGAGCATCGCGTCGTCAGCCATCTTCCAATAATGCCGGGCGATAGCTGGCGCGGGCACATTGGGAGAGCGCCCTTCGTCAATTTCCTGAATATACAGCGTGTAACTTGTTACGGCTTCTTCCTCAAAATAGCCGACGACGCGGTGGGCTGTTCTTGCGGACAGGAGGTAAAGGATCGAAAAGCCGACCAGAAAAACGCCCTGAACCAAGAGGATGACGGTTCGCTCGAACCAAGTTGGCTGGGCGATCTCGATGAAGGTCATCAGGTGCATTCGCTCGTTCTCCGCCTCTTCCATCAGAGTGCGGATCCAGCCCTTGTCCTCGCGCATCCACCGAAGGCACTTTAAGTGCGTAAACATCGCACCGACCATGCCGGGCACTGCGGCAACGGTTTCGAGTACGATCGCACGATGCCCATATCGTTTGGCGAAAAATGTATCTGCGCAAAAGCGCAGAAGTTTGGTAAAGCCAAGCGCGAAGTGGTCAGAAAAACCTTGTGCCTCATGATGCGCAACTGGTTGCGCATCGCGCTCTGTAGCAAGCGCCAGTTTATCAGGTTTCAATACGGTGTTGACCATGAACTGCGCTTTCCGAAAGATGGCCGAACCGCCTAGCTGGGAAGCCGCCGCAATCGAAGGGCCGGAAATTACGTAGAAAGCCTACGTAATTGCCTTAAACGGCGAATGGCATTCCCTCCCCATCGATCCATTGCACCTACGCCGGCAGGTCATTTTGTTACTACTGTCGGTCTAACGACGCGACGCTGCGTGTCGGAACCGCGGAAAGCAAAACTCCGCGCCGACTGGCGCGGGAAGCCTCCGCCGGGAATGCGGTCCTGTTGCCTTGGCCGGTCGCTCGACAAGGATATCTGGCTCGGGCAAACCTTCGCTCAGCATGTCTGCCCAGATTGAAGCAAGCTCACGCCGGCGCGGCATGAATGCAGCGCGGTTGTAGGCGCCTTCAACTTTCTCCTTCGGCACATGTGCCAGCATCAAATCGATCACCGCCCTGTCGTGATCCTTGCCGTGTCGCTCGGCCCATTCGTTCATAATCGTCGAAAAGGCCGCCCTGAAGCCGTGCGGTACGTGATGGCCATGATAGCCAGCACGGTTGAGCAAGTAGCCAATTGCGTTTTCGCTCATCGGCCGGCTGGGGTGCCGATTGCTCGGAAAGACCATGGTCCCGCTGCCAGTCAGCGGCCACAGCGCTTTGAGCACCGAGATGGCCTGCGGCGTCAGGGGCACGATATGGTCGCCGCCTACCTCATCCTTGCGGTCGAGATCGCCTTTCATGCGGGTGGCGGGAATGCGCCACGATGGTGCCTCGCCGTTTAGCTCCTCAAACTCATCCCAGCGGGCACCGCGCAGCTCGCTCGGTCGGACGGCAGTGAGCGCCAGGAAGCGAAGACCAAGTCGAGTGATCGGGCGGGCATAATCCTCCTCGGCGGCAATGATCATCGCTCGCAGCCGGACAAGATCGGTGATCGCGGGCTGGCGCCCCTTGCGCAGGGGTCTGAGCACAGCGCCGAGTCTTTCTGCGGGGTCGGACTGCGCGATCCCCTTCGCAATCGCGAAAACGAACACTCCCGAGATACGCTGCCGCACGCGCTTTGCCGTCTCGATCGCGCCACGGTTCTCGATTTCGCGCAAAACCGCCAGAACGACCGGCGCATTGAGCTCTCCGATCGGAAGCGAGCCAATCATCGGGAACACGTCGCGCTCGAGGCTACGGATCACGTCGTCGGCGTGCACCAGCGACCATCTTGATTTGGCATTCTCGAACCATTCTCTAGCGAGCCGCTCAAAGGTCTGTCGGCCGGCCTCCAGGTTTGCCTCGACCAGGAGCTTGCGGATGACGCCTGGATCGCGGCCCTTGCTTAGGAGCGCCGAGGCCTCGTCGCGCTTCACCCGTGCGTCCATGAGCGAGACTTTCGGATGGACACCAAAGTGTAGCGTCTTCTGTTTGCCGTCGTAGGCGTAGCTCCATTTCCACAGCTTCGAGCCGCCAGGGTTCACCAACAGATAAAGCCGGTGGCTGTCGGTCAGTTTGTAAGGTTTGTCCTGCGGCTTGGCCGCCCGGATTTTCGCATCGTTGAGCATATTCACCTCCAGGACCACGTTTTCGACGTGCCAGGACCACGTTTTAGGACCACGCTAAAAGCGGAAGCCTGCGAACGGGTCCGAACGAGCTAGCTCGCTAATCATCTGGAATCAGAGGGAAAAAGTCGATCCGGGTGGACTTTTGCGAACCCCTGCGGAAGGGGTCCTGGCGGAGACGGAGGGATTCGAACCCTCGATACGGTTTCCCGTATGACGCTTTAGCAAAGCGTTGGTTTCAGCCACTCACCCACGTCTCCGGGACCTGCTCGGCTGGGCGCGCTGTAGCGAAGGCTGACGCCGGGTTCAACCATGCGTGTCGCCCTTGCCAAATGGTCAACCCAGTCCGCACCTCGAGCCTAGCAATGTCGGCAAGGCGACGGTCCGGTCCCGATAAGTGTCTGAAAAATAAAACCTTGCTTGCGGTCGAAACGTTAGCGTAATCGGATCGCAATCAGGGCGAACCGCGAACCGTGCTTGCGGCGCACCCTCCAACGGGGCGTGGGGCGCAAGGCCGAATGGATAAGCCGACAGACATGATGGGCGCGCGCGTTGCCGATGCATTCGGCCGCAATCGCCTGCTCGCAACCTTCGACGACGAGGTCCGCGCGCTGATCGCGCCGCAGGCGAAGCTGGTCAATCTCGAGCGGGGTGACATCATCGTCGCCGCCGGTGAGCCCGTCGCGCAGAGCCTGTTCCCGTTCGAAACACTGATGGTCTCGATGATCGTCGACCTCCATGGCGGGCGCTCGGTCGAGGTCGCCTCGATCGGCAAGGAAGGCGCGGTCGGCGGAATCGTCAGCTGCGGCCATGCCCCCGCCTTCAGCCGCGCCGAAGTGCAGATCGCCGGCCCCGCGCTGTGTATTCCGCTGGAGGCGCTGGAGGCGGTCAAGCGCGAATCCCGCTTCGTCCATAATCTCTTCTGCCGTTACGCCGACTTCCTCCTGGCGCAGGTCATGCAGTCGGTCGCCTGCAACGCCTTTCATTCGATCGAGGCGCGGTCAGCCCGCTGGTTGCTGACTGCGCAGGACCGCGTCGGCGGCGACAAGCTGGCGCTGACCCAGGAGGCGCTCGCGGGGTTGCTCGGGGTCCAGCGCACGACGGTCAACGCGGTCGCGCGGCAGTTTCAGGAGCATGGCCTGATCAGCTATCGCCGCGGTTCGATCCTGGTCCTCGACCGTGCCGGTCTCGAGCGCCAGGCGTGCGAATGCTATTCGGCGGTCGAGGAGCATTTCGCCTCGGTCATCGGGCTCAAGGGCATCGGCACACCGAAAACCGCACGGTAGAGGTCGCTCCCGCAAGACTGCCGCCTTGGACCGCCCTAGATCGCCAGCATAGTCTCCGCTCCCGCACCGGCGCGGCGCGGGCGAATGTAGAGGCGGCGGACCAGCGGCCATCGGCGACACACCTCGGCTTCGATCGCGGCGACAATGTCTTCTACCTGCCGCGCGGTCAGCTGATCATCGAAGTCGACCGACAGCATCGCGGTGATCTGGTCGGGCGAGCTGTGGACGGTGAGCACGTCGCCGACGCTGGTGATTCCGTCGTGGCGCTCGACCATCGCGCGCAGCGCCGCGACCAGTTCGGGGTCGGCCGCCTCGCCGATCAACAGCGCCTTCGATTCATAGGCGAGCAGGAAGGCGGTAACGCCCAGGACGAGTCCGATGACAATTGACGCCGCGCCGTCGAAGCGCGGATCGCCCGTCGCCTGGCTGATCGCCAGCCCGATCGCGGCGACGACGATCCCGGCCATCGCCGCGCCATTTTCGAGCAGGACGATGAACCCCGGCGGGTCCTTCGAGCGCTGGACTGCGGCGAGCCAACCGAGCTGGCCCTTGGCGATGCGGAACTCCTTGAACGCAGACACGGTCGATCCGCCCTCAAGCAAAAAGGCGATCAGCAACACACCATAAGCGACCAGTGGCGACACCGCAGGCTCGGGATTGGCGATGTGCCGAATGCCTTCATAGACCGACACCCCGGCGCCGAGCGCAAACACCAGCACAGCAACGACGAAGCTCCAGAAATAGAGCTCCCGGCCATAGCCGAATGGGTGGAGTTCGTCGGCCGGCCGCCGCGCCGCCCGGCGGCCCCACAGCAACAGCAGCTGGTTCGACGAATCGACCACGCTGTGGACGCCTTCGGTCAGCATCGCCGACGAACCGGTGATCGCCGCCGCGCCGAATTTGGCGATCGCGATCCCCAGGTTCGCGCCGAACGCGATCCACAAGGTGCGGTTGTTATGGCCCGCCTCAGCCATCGTTTGTCCCCGCCACGGGAGACCCGAAGTCCGAGGATCGCTCAATGAACGGGGAGACGGTGAAACGACGCATGGAAACTCCAACGGAAGATTGACCGACCGATAGCGATTATCGCCGGACGGGCCAGTCCTTGCGAGCCTTAGCGCGTATCGATCATTGCGCGGTAGGTGGCGGGGGCGCGCGGCAGCGTGGCGCGGCTGTGGAGCCCTGCGGCGATGATCGCGGTGAGCAGGACGACGACCAGCACGCCCGTGCCCCTGCGCGCCGCGGCCCGGTCGGCCAGCAGGGTCAGCGCCAGCGCCGAAGCGGTCATCGACCACAGGTGATAGCGCAGGTCGGAGGCAATACTGACGACGAGGAAGCTCGCCTCCATCCCAACCGCCGATCCAGCGAGCGCGAGGGCGAGCCCTGCGGCGGGCTCGTTGCGGCGGGCCCAGGCGAATGGTGCGGCGGCGAGCGCCAAAAACGTCCAGACGATCGGCCAGCCGAGGGGAGTTACCGCTTCCGCAGCGCCGAGGGACTGGATGATCTTCGCCAGCCGCGACGAAGGGGCGCCAAGCCCGATGTCGTTGTTCTCGGACGTCGCGGGGGGCTCGGCGCCGATCCGCCCCGGCGGGACGAGCCAGCGTTCGGTCGAGTTCCAGTGCGCCAGCCGGTGGCGGGCATAAGGTACGGGATGCGCGGCAATCTCGCGGACCCACAATCGGTACAGTCTCCCCGGCGGCTTGCCCTGCAGCCGCTCGACCTGCCGACTGCACGCGAATTCATCCCCGAGGGGGTCCCAGAAGAAGGGTTTGACGCACCCCTTGGCGCGGAAGGTCGTGAGTTCGGACTGGGTAAATGGGCTCCCCGCCGGCTCGTGCACCCCGATCGCGGCGAGGTCATAGAGTGGCTGGGTCTTCTCCACCCCGGTCGCGCGCGCGTGAAACAGGCGGTGGTTGATCGATGGCTCGGCGGCGATGACGACGAGGCTCAGCAGGCCGATGGCGACCAGCTTGCCAAGCAGCCCGGCGGGGCGCGGCGCGAGCAGCATGATCAGCGGAACGACGGCGAACACCGCATTCGCCCTGACCAGCAGCGCATAGCCGAAGATCAGCGCCACTACAGGCACAAGGACGATCGGCACCCGCCGATCGCGAAGCGCAAAGGCCGCGACGATCCCGACCGCCGCGATCAGCGCGCCGAGCATCTGTGCGTCCTTGAGGATCGCCCCCTGCCAGCCGAGCAGCAGCGGCGAGGCGGCAAGCATGAGGACCGCGACCGCCGAACGCCACCGCCCGGTCGCCGCCAGCCCCTCCGCGATCAGCCCCAGCCCGAGCCAGTATCCCCCCAATTGGACCATGAGCATCGGCCCCGTCGTCCCGCCGAACCGCCCATGAAGCAGCGCCCACAACCGCGCCATGATCGGCGGGTGCCAGTCGTTATAGTCGCCCGCCAGTGCCTGCCGATACTGGCCGACGGTGTCGTAAAGCGCATAGCCCGGCCACAGCGCCGCTAACGACGCGGCGGCGAGAAGCAATGCCGCAGTGACAACCGCCAGCCGCGCCGCGCCCCCGCCACGCACCGCGCCTCGGCGGAGCTCAGATATGGAGCGCCTTCCCGAACGCCGCGAGCACGCTCTCGTGCATCATCTCGCTCACCGTCGGGTGGGGGAACACCGTTTGCATGAAATCCGTCTCGACCAGTTCGGCGGTCTTGCCGACCGTATAGCCCTGGATCAGCTCGGTCACTTCGGCGCCGATCATGTGTGCGCCGAGCAATTCGCCGGTCTTGGCGTCGAAGATCGTCTTCACGAACCCCTCGACCTCGCCCAGCGCGATCGCCTTGCCGTTGCCGATCGCGGGGAATTTACCGACACGGACTTCGTGCCCGGCTTCCTTGGCCTTCGCTTCGGTCAGGCCGACGCTGGCGATCTGCGGGTGGCAGTAAGTGCAGCCGGGGATGTTGAGCGGATCCATCGCGTGGGGGTGGACCTCCGTGTTGCCAAGCTCCTGCGCGATTGCTTCGGCGGCGATAACTCCCTCGTGGCTCGCCTTGTGCGCGAGCCATGGCGGGGCGGTTACGTCGCCGATCGCCCACACGCCAGGGACATTGGTCCGGCACATGGCATCGGTTTCGATATGGAAGCGCTTGTCGGGCTTCACCCCGACCGCTTCGAGCCCGATATTCTCGACATTGGGGACGATCCCGACCGCGACGATGGCGTGGCTGAAGCGGCGCTCGGCGGGCTTGCCGTCGGCACTCTTGATTGTCGCGGTGAGGCCCCTGTCGTCGGATACGAGCGCGCTCACGCCGCTCCCGACGAGGATTTCGATCCCCTGCTTTTTAAGGCTCTTCGCGAGCGCCTCGCTGACGTCGGCATCTTCGACAGGGACAATCCGGTCGAGCATTTCGAGGACGGTCACCTTGACCCCCAAGTCATTGTAGAAGCTGGCAAATTCGATCCCGATCGCGCCCGATCCGATGACCAGCAATTCGGTCGGCATCTCGGGCGGGGTCATCGCGTGGCGATAGGTCCAGACGCGCTTGCCGTCGGCCTTGGCGAACGGCAGGTCGCGCGCCCGGGCACCGGTCGCGATGATGATATGCTTGGCCTCGAGATCGGTCTTGGCGCCGTCCTTGGTCACGCTCAGCTTGCCCGGCGCGGTGAGCGCGCCATCGCCGAAGTGAACCGCGATCTTGTTCTTCTTCATCAGCCCGGTGACGCCCTGATTGAGCTGCTTCGACACCGCCCGGCTACGGCCGACGACCTTCGCCAGGTCGAACGAGGGTTTCTCCGAGGAAAGCCCGTAAGCCTCGGCATGCTGCATATAATGATAGACTTCGGCCGACCGCAGCAGCGCCTTGGTCGGGATACACCCCCAGTTGAGGCAGATCCCGCCGAGCAACTCGCGCTCGACGATCGCCACCTTGAGCCCAAGTTGCGCCGCGCGGATCGCGGCGACATAGCCGCCGGGGCCCGAGCCAAGGACGATGAGGTCATATTGGTCAGCCATGAGTATCTCCTGTTATGCCCCTCTCCCCGCTGCGGGAGAGGGAGGGGCCCGAGCCGCAGGCTTGGGAGGGAGAGGGGTCGTCGAGCGCACGAAAAATCGTCTCGGTCACCGCCTCTTCGTTGGTAAATATATCGTGGTTCCAAAAGCGCAGAATGCGGAATCCCTGCGCTTTCAGATAGGCATCGCGGCGTTCGTCATACGCATTCCCGCTGTGCTGGCCACCGTCAACTTCGATGATCAGCCGCTGAGCGATGCAGATGAAGCCGACGATGTAAAAGTCGAGGGGGAGCTGGCGCTTGAATTTGAAACCCGCAAACCGTTTCGCGCGAAGGATTTGCCACAGTCGATGCTCGGCTGGGGTCGGAACGGAGCGCATCGATTTCGCGCGCTTCCGAAGCAGCACCCCCCTCTCCCTGCTGTCGCTGCGCGCCAGCTTTACCTCCCCCGCAGAGGGGGGAGGGAAGGCGGAGGGAGGAGCCGCGCCAGCGGCAGAGGGAGAGGGGTCAGTCACATGCACCTCCCTCCCCTCTCCCTTGCGGGAGAGGGCGACTCAGCCGCAGGCTGAGCGGGGAGAGGGGTCACTGTCACACGCCGCCCCCTTCATCCAACGCACGGAAGGTAAACACCCCGCCATAAGGGTTGGTATCGGCCGGCATTGCGGTGACGCGGATGGCGGCGACTTGCTGGTCGCTCAAGCCACCAGCCCCAGCGGGTTCTCCACCAGCGCCTTGAACGCCTTCATCTGCCGCGCCCCGTCCGCGCCATCGATGGCGCGGTGGTCGAAGCTGCCGGTGGCGCTCATGATCGTCGCGACCTGCAGCGCGCCGTCGACCACATAGGGCCGCGCCTCGCCCGCGCCGATCGCCATGATCATCGCTTGCGGCGGGTTGATGACGGCTTCGAACTGCTTGATGCCGTACATGCCCATGTTGCTGAGGCTGGCAGTGCCGCCCTGATATTCGTTGGGTGCAAGTTTGCCCGCCTTGGCCCGCGCGGCGAGGTCGCCCATTTCCTTCGAAATGGCACTGATCGCCTTGGCATCGGCATTGGCGACGATGGGGGTAATCAGCCCGCCGTCGATGCTGACCGCGACCGAAATATCGGCGCGGCTATATTTGATCAGCGTGTCACCGGCGAAGCTGACGTTGCATTCGGGGACTTCGATCAGCGACAAAGCGAGCGCCTTGATCAGCATGTCGTTGACGCTGAGCTTGATATTGCGGCTCGCCAGCCCCGCGTTCAATTCCCCGCGCAGTTTGAGCAGCGCGTCGAGCCGGATGTCGACCGTGAGATAGATGTGCGGAACCGTCTGCTTCGACTCGGTCAGGCGGCGCGCGATCGTCTTGCGCATCCCTGACAGCTTGATGAGTTCGTGCGGAATGTCGGTCTCGGCTGTGGTCGCGGCCGGCTTCGGCGCCGGGGCTGGAGCGGCTGACTGGGGCGCAGCGGCAGCTTTGGCAGCAGGAGCCGCAGCGGACGGAGCGGCGGCAGTGCCCGACGCCAGATCGGCGCGGACGATGCGCCCGTTGGGCCCCGAGCCCGTGACGCTGGCAAGGTCGATACCCTGGGCCTCCGCCAAGCGCCGCGCGAGCGGGGATACGGCGAGTCTTGCTCCGCTCGGCCCGGGAGATGACGGAGCAGCGACCGCGGCGGCGGCTACCGGGGCGGCGACTTCGCTTTTGGCTGGAACGGGATCGGGCTTGGGCGCCGGTGTTCCCTCACCCTGGCTTGCTGCGGCCTTTCCCTCTGCCGGTGGTGGAGAAGGAGGTGAAGCAGCGCCCGCATCCTCGCCCTCGGCCAGCAGCATCGCGATCGCCGCGCCGACCTTGACCCCTTCGCTCCCTTCGGGGACGAGGATCTTGCCGATCGTGCCTTCGTCGACCGCCTCGAATTCCATCGTCGCCTTGTCGGTTTCGATCTCGGCGAGCAGGTCGCCCGACTTTACCACGTCGCCTTCCTTGACCAGCCACTTGGTCAGCGTTCCCTCCTCCATCGTCGGCGAAAGCGCTGGCATCTTGAGCTCGGTCGGCATTGGCGTTCCCGTTTTTGAAAGGTCAGGCGTACAAAGACCAAAGCCGCCCGCACGGTCAAGGAAAAGGCGCGCTTGCTTGCGCGATGAGGCAGTTTGTGTGCAGCATCGGCGCGATGGACGAGCAGGGGACGCCCACGCGCACCTATCTGGTGGTGATCGACGACAGCGCCGAGGCGCGGGTCGCGCTCCGCTTTGCCGCTCGCCGTGCCGCCAAGACCAACGGCACGATCGAAGTGCTGGCAATCGTCGAACCGCAGGATTTCGTCCAGTGGGGCGGAGTCCAGGCGGCAATGGAAGAAGAGCAGCGGCTGCGGATCGAGGCGAGCGTTGCCGCCTCGGTCGGCGAGATCGTCGATGCCGCCGGGATCAAGCCGCGGATCGTGGTCGAATCGGGCGACCCGGTCGCCGAGGTCCGCGCTTTCATCGGCACCCGCGACGACATTGCCGCGCTGGTGCTTGGCGCAAGCGCGACCGGCCATCCCGGCCTCCTGGTCGCCGACTTCACCGGCCATGACTGCGGCAAGCTGCCCTGCCCGGTGATGATCATCCCGGGGAGTCTGGATTATGATCGGTTGGAAGCGCTGAGTTAGTCAGCCGCGAAAAAGACTAGCGGGCCGCACCGACCAAAGCGCTTCACTTCGTTCGTATGCGGCCCGATCCGTGACGTCAGGCGGCCGGTGCGAGTGCGATATCCTGATCTAGGAATGCCCGGCCTGGCATGTTGAGCGGCATCTCCGCGCTGGTGCCGGTAACGAAAAACCCTGCGATCGGCAGAGCGACAATGGCGCCGACAACTCCGGCGGTCCCAGTCTGGCCGCGGCTGTCCATGTCGCCCTTGAGGCGGATCTTCGTGCCGTTGATGATGACTGAAGTCATCTGCAGGTGAATTGCCCCCGACTTGCCCCACATGCCCTTGTTGCGGACCTCGGTAATGATTCCCTCGACCGGACTGCGCGCGGGGATGGCGACCCGCCCGTTCAGCATGACGTCCTGAGCAACCTCAAGGCGGACCATCTGGCCGACCCTGAGCAGCTTGCCCTTGGTTGTGAGAGGTTCCGACAGGGCGACCGGGACCGGAGCGCCGGTGCGGAGCATGTTCCCGACCAGTTGCTGCTGAACCAGCACGGCTGATCCCGCACTCGTCGTCATCACCGGCGGTGCCTGGAGGACGACCGTCTGTGCACTGGCGTGCGCAGCACAAAGCAAGGCTGACGCCGCGATAACTCGATGGATCATGTTTCCCCCTAATCGAGCATCGGTCGCTCGCTCTCGACCCATCTCGCCGCGAACAGTATAAAGTCAACTAAATCGATTAGGTTAAGATGTCAGATAGCAGTTTTGCCATCCCCACAAACCCCGCCTCATCCTCCGCGTCGAATCGCGCCCGCTCCGGGCTGTCGAGGTCGAGCACGGCAAGCAAATGCCCGTCCCGCACGATCGGGACGACCAGTTCGCTGACGCTCGCCGCGTCGCAGGCGATGTGGCCCGGGAAAGCGTGGACGTCGTCAACGCGCTGGACCTGCAACGTCGCCGCCGCCGCACCGCAGACCCCAACGCCGAACGGAATCCGGATGCACGCCGGGCGACCCTGGAACGGACCAAGGATGAGCTCGCCACCGACATTGCGATAGAAACCCGCCCAGTTAAGCCCGGGGACAGCCTCGAAGATCAGCGCGGCGGCGTTGGCCATGTTGGCGATCGGATCGGGCTCCCCCGCGACCAGCCCCGCCAGCGCCGCTGCCAGATCGCGATAAAAGATCGGCTTGTCCGCCCCTTTCAGTTTCACATCGAACATCAGTCGAAACTCACTTTCCCGCGTCCGCGCTTGACCTCGCCGCGGCCCTTCTTGGTGTCGACCCGCTTGGCCTTGGCGGAGCGGCTCGGGCGGGTCGGACGACGCCGCGCCTGAACGACCTGCGCCGCCGCGATCATCTCCGCCAGCCGCGCGCGCGCATCCTCGCGATTGGCTTCCTGCGTGCGATAGCGGCGGGCGGTGATGACCAGTTCACCGCTAACCGTCATCTTCGACCCGGCAATGGTTTTCAACCGGGCATAAGCCTCGGGCGACAGGCCAAGCGCGAAGACATTGCAGCGCAACTGGCAGGCGGTCGCGACCTTGTTGACATTCTGTCCACCCGGCCCCGTCGCGGCGAGGAATTTCTCGCTCAGCGCCTCTTCCGGCCAAAGCGCGCGATAGTCTTCAGCCGGCATCGTCCGCGACCATCTCGGTGATCGGGGGCTGGACGAGTTCGCGCCACGCACCGAAGCTCGGCGGCAATGGCGCGCTGACGTCGATCACCGGCTTCTTGCCGCGCGGGACGACCAGGCGAATAGCATGAAGCAGCATCGGCCCGCCCGGCACGCCATAGACGAAATCCCCCACTATCCCCACGCCAAGTCCCTCGCGCGCGTGCGCCCTTATCTGGTGAGTGCGGCCGGTCCTCGGGCTGAACTCGATCAGGCTTCGACTATCGACCATGGCAATCCGCCGCCAGTGAGTGATGGCGCGCTTGCCCGCAGGGTCGGCGCGCATTCGCCACCCCGCCTCGGCGCTCGACACCTTGCCCAGCGGCAGGTCGATCACGCCCCCCTCCCCAACTTCGCCGGCGACCACCGCAAGATAGGTCTTCTCGACCGTTCCGGACTCGAACGCCTGCTGGAATACCGCGCGCGCGGAGGCATGGCGAGCAAACAGCAGGCACCCCGACGTATCCTGATCGAGCCGGTGCATTGCCACCGGGGCCCGCTTGAAGCCGAACTTGAGCTCGTGAATCCGCCGCTCGATACTGTCGCCCCCGGCGCGCGGCGCGTCGACCGGCAACCCGGCCGGTTTGTCGAGGACGATCGCCTCGCCATCGATAAACAGGATCCGCGTGTCGAGCATTCCTGTGCCAATGCGACGCCCCGCCGACCGAGGCAAGCATCGCGCGCACCGTCTTTGTGGCGCAAGTGCAACGATTCCGCGAGATTCCAACCTTTTAGGACTTATTAACCTTTTCCCTGCAGACCTTGAATGGTTAATGGTCGCTTCAACGACGTTAAGAGCGCGCAACGATTTACGGTGAACGCTCGGTACGCCGGTTCGAACGGGGGATGTAAGATGCGAGTTTTGCTGATCGAGGACGAGGCGACCATCGCCAAGAGCATCGAGCTCATGCTCGGCACCGAGGGCTTCAACGTTTACACCACCGATCTTGGCGAAGAGGGCCTCGATCTGGGCAAGCTTTATGATTACGACATCATCCTCCTCGATCTGAACCTGCCCGACATGCACGGCTATGACGTGCTCAAGAAATTGCGCGTCGCCAAGGTCGGCACCCCGGTGCTGATCCTGTCGGGGCTGAACGAGATGGACTCGAAGGTTCGTGCGCTCGGTTTCGGCGCCGACGATTATGTCACCAAGCCATTCCACCGCGACGAGTTGGTCGCGCGAATCCACGCCATCGTCCGCCGCTCGAAGGGCCACAGCCAGTCGGTCATCCGCACCGGCAAGCTGGCGGTCAATCTCGACGCCAAGACGGTCGAAGTCGACGGCAGCCGAGTCCATTTGACCGGCAAGGAATATGCGATGCTCGAGCTGCTGAGCCTGCGCAAGGGCACCACGCTGACCAAGGAAATGTTCCTCAACCACCTCTACGGCGGGATGGACGAGCCCGAATTGAAGATCATCGACGTCTTCATCTGCAAGCTGCGCAAGAAATTGAGCCTCGCGTGCGGCGGCGACAATTACATCGAAACCGTCTGGGGCCGTGGCTATGTGCTGCGCGATGCCGAGGGGGCGGAGTTGCCTGAGGCGGCGGTCGCCTAAACCTCGACCATTGCCCGCTTGCGCTCGCCGTGCGCGGGCATTTCGACCCTCACGCGGGTGGGTTCGGCGGCGAGGTCTTCCATCCGCCGCCAGCCGTCGCGTCCCAGCCGCTCGATCGGCCGGAAGCTCGCCTTGTAGGCCATCCGCTGCGAGCCCTGCACCCAATAGCCCAGATAGACGAAAGGCAGGTTGGCCCGCGACGCGCGGATGATGTGGTCGAGGATGATGAAGGTACCGAGCCCTTTGCGTACGCCGGGGCCAACGTCGTAGAATGAGTAGATCATCGACAAGCCGTCCGACTGCTGATCCGACAGGCACGCGCCAACGAGCTTGCCCGGACGCCCGTCGATCGAGGGCTCGCGATATTCGACTATATAAGTGCGCACCGGGGTCTGCTCGACCATGTCGGCGAAGTCGCTCTCGTCCATTTCGGCCATGCCCCCGCCCGGGTGGCGCGCAGCAAGATATCGACCGAGCAATTCATACTGTTCTTCGGTCGTCCACGGCTTGCATGCGGTGACTTCGAGGTCGGCGTTGCGGCGCAGGATCTTGCGCTGGGTTGCGCTGGCCGCGAACTCGCCGGCGCAAACGCGGACCGAGACGCAGGCCGTGCAGTCGATGCAGCTTGGGCGATAGGCGACCGACTGGCTGCGGCGGAAACCGATCCGGCCGAGTGCCTCATTCAGTTCGCCCGAATGACGCCCGTTAAGCTCGGTAAACACCTTCCGCTCGATCCTGCCAGGAATGTACGGACAGGGTGACGGATTGGTCACGAAGAATTTCGGAAATCGAAATGGTGCGCTCAACCGGACCGGCCTCAAACAGGGTTACGAAAACCTTTATGCGACTCGTCAACGCGGAAGGAAAGGGGATGGTCGCGCCGAAACAGGGTTAAGTCGTCGCCTGTGCCGCATTGGGGCAGGCCGATCCACCAATCCCTGACGTCAGTCGAACGAGATTCGGTCGACGGTGAACTGCGCCGCCTCGAGCGTCGCGATCAGCCGGTCGATTCCCGACTCGTCCCGCGCCTCGCACTGGACTTCGATCATCGTGTCTTTCGCGGGCAAGTGGGTGAAGATGCGGTGGTGGTGTACTTCAAGGATGTTGACGCTGCATTCGTGGAAGATCGCCGTAGCTGCGGCGAGCGCACCCGGGCGATCCTGAAGCGCGATGCGGAGCCGCGCGATCCGCCCGCTGCGGACCAGTTCGCGGACGAGAACATTAGCCAGCAAATGGGTGTCGATATTGCCCCCGCACAGCACCGTTCCGACCTTGCGCCCCTTGTAGCGCTCGGGCTCGGCAAGGATCGCGGCGAGCCCCGCCGCGCCGGCCCCCTCGACCACGGTCTTTTCGATCGCCACGAGCAAGGCGACGGCATGTTCGATGTCCCGCTCGGCGACGAGGCGAATGTCGTCGACCAGCGCGGCGATGATCGTCCGGGTGAGCTGACCCGGCTCCTTGACCGCGATTCCTTCGGCCAGCGTGTCGCCGCCGATCGGGCGCGCCACGCCGTCGATCGCATTCTTGGTCGAGGGGTAAAGCTCCGCTTCCGCCCCGATGACCTCGATGCCGGGTTTGAGCGCCTTGGCAGCAGTGGCGATCCCCGAGATAAGCCCGCCGCCGCCAATCGGGATAACCAACAGCTCGAGCTCGGGCGCATCCTCGAGCAGTTCGAGCGCGATGGTGCCTTGCCCGGCGATCACCGCCGGGTCGTCGAACGGGTGGACGAACACCAGGCCTTCGGTGGCGGCGACCGCATAGGCTTTGGCCTGCGCATCGTCGAACATCCCCTCGACCAGAAGCACCCGCGCGCCGTGCCCCTCGGTCTGGGTGACCTTCATCGCCGGGGTCGACGTCGGCATGACGATCGTCACCGGGATGCCGAGGCGCTTGCCATGATAGGCAACCGCCTGGGCATGGTTGCCGGCCGACGCGGCGATCACGCCGCGCGCGCGTTCATCTGCAGTCAGCTGGAGCAATTTGTTGAGCGCGCCGCGTTCTTTGTAGGCGGCGGTAAATTGCAAATTCTCGAACTTGAGCCAGATCTCGGCCCCGGTGAGTTCGGACAACGTGCGGCTATGCAGTGTCGGCGTGCGAATTACCGCGCCCTCGATCCGTGCTGCCGCCGCGCGAATATCGGCAAGGGTCGGAGCGGTTCGCGTCGGGTGGGTCATCTCATTCATCGCCGAGCGCTAGTCCTTCCCCGGTGGGGAAACAATGCTAGGCGTGCGCCATGATCAAGCACGAAGTCGCCCCCACCCTCCTTGGCGCACTCCTTGCCGCCCTCCTTGCGACCGTTCCAGCGACGCCGCTGCTGGCCGACACGCTGATCGACAATGTCGCCGGTCTCCAGGTCGGGCACGGCGGCGATCTGCAGCGCTTTACCGGGCTGATCGTCGGCAATGACGGGAAGGTCGTGCAATTACTGACGGCGGGCGATGCTCGCCCCCGCCGCGTCGATTTTCGGGTGGATGGGAGCGGCCGGGCGCTGCTCCCCGGACTGATCGACGCGCATGGCCATGTCAGCGAGCTTGGCCTCGGGACGCTTCAGCTCGATCTCGGCGGGACGCGCTCGATCGCCGAACTTCAGCAGCGCCTGAAGGCCTTCGCGGCAAACAACAGCGCCCCCCGCTGGATCGTCGGCAATCGCTGGAACCAGGAGCTGTGGCCCGACAAGCGCTTCCCGACGACCGCCGACCTTGACGCGGTCATCGCCGACCGCCCGGTGTGGCTGGTGCGCGTCGACGGCCACGCTGCGGTCGGCAATTCGGCAGCGCTGCGCGAAGCGGGGGTCACCGCTGCGACCAAGGCCCCGGCGGGCGGGCGGATCGAGAACGGACTGTTCGTCGATAAGGCCCGCGAACTCGTCGAGGCGAAAATTCCGCGCCCGCTCCCGGCGCAACGCGACCGGGGCCTCGCCAACGCGCAGGCTCAACTGCTCGGGTTTGGCCTTACCACGGTCGCCGACATGGGCACCGACGAGGCCGACTGGAACACGATTCGCCGCCTCGGCGACGCCGGTCGCTTGCAGGTCCGGATCATCAGCTATGCGCTGGGGATCGACCCGCTGATCAGCATCGCCGGGGGTAAGCCGACCGCATGGCTCTATGGCGACCGGCTGCGAATGGTCGGAATCAAGCTCTATGCCGACGGCGCGCTCGGCTCGCGCGGGGCATGGTTGAAGGCACCCTATAGCGACAAGCCCGATTCGCGCGGGCTCCAATTCCTCGATGACGCCAAGCTGCGCAACCTCGCCAGCCGCGCGGCGATGGATCATTTCCAGGTCGCGGTCCACGCCATCGGCGACGCCGCCAACGCGCAGGTCATCGCTGCATATGAGGAGCTTGGCGCAACCTATGGCACCGACCGCCGCTGGCGGATCGAGCATGCCCAGATCCTCGACCCAGCCGACATCGGCCGGCTGGCCAAGGCGGGGATCATCGCCTCGATGCAGCCGACCCATCAGACCAGTGACCGGACCATGGCCGAGGCACGGCTCGGCCCCAATCGGCTGGCCGGCGCCTATGCCTGGCACTCGATTGCAGCGACCGGCGCGCACCTTGCCTTCGGGTCGGATTTTCCGGTCGAATCGCCCAATCCCTTTCCGGGCATTGCCGCCGCGATCAGCCGTCAGGACCCAAGCGGCAATCCGCCCGGCGGCTGGCGGCGCGAGGAGCGCGTGACGCTGGCGCAGGCACTGGCCGGCTTCACCCGCGAGGCGGCCTATGCCGGACTGGCCGAGGACCGGTTGGGCTCGCTCGACCCGGGCAGGCTCGCCGACTTCATCATCGTCGACCGCGACATTTCGGCGGTGAGCGCGACAGACATCGCCGCGACCAAGGTGCTCGAGACCTGGATGGGCGGGCGCAAGGTCTTCGAGCGAGCCGCTAGCGCTTCCGCAGCGCCCGGTCGATGAGCATCCCCTGCGTCAGCACCTGCGGCAATTCCTCGGGCGCCTTCCTCGGTTCATACCACAGGTAAAGCGGCACCCCCGCGCGGCCCTGCTTGTCGAGAAATCGAGTGATCGCCGGATCGCCGTTGGTCCAATCGCCGCTGAACACTCGCACCCCGGCCTTGGCGAACGCAACCCGCACTTCGCCGCGATCGATGGCGGCGGCCTCGTTGACCTTGCAAGTCAGGCACCAGTCGGCAGTGAAATAGACGAACACCGGGCCGCGCGCCGCCGCGCGCGTGACTGCGGCCTCGCTCCACGGCGCTGCGCCCGTCGCCGAGCGTGTCGCACCCAGCGATTGGCGCGGAACAAGCAACACTCCCGCCAGCGCGATCGAGGCTGTGCCGACCAGCGCGAGCAGCCCAAGGCTCTCACGCCGTCCGAACGCGATCAGCAACACAATCAGCAATGCCGCCGCGACGAGGCCGACCGCGAACCCCTCCCCGCCCGCCTGCCGCCACAGCAACCACAAGCACCCGACCGCCGTCGCCGCCATTGGAATGGCGAGGAAGCGCTGTAGCCGGATCATCCACCGTCCCGGGCGCGGCAGGCGGCTACGCAGCGCGGGCACGAAGGCGACCGCAACGAACGGCAGCGCCAGCCCGAGCCCGAGGGTTGCGAACACCGCGATCGACCCCGTTGCGGGTAACAGCAGCGCGGTGCCCAGCGCCGCGCCCAGGAACGGCCCCGCACAAGGCGTCGCAACGAAGGCAGCAAGCGCACCCGTGGCGATGCTGCTCGTCGGGTTGGTCTCGCCCCCAATCACCGGTAGGCGGAACAGGCCGAGCAAATTGAGGCTGATTGCCGCCGCAAGCAGCATAAGCAGCAGGATCGTGCGCGGATCCTGCAACTGGAATGCCCAGCCAGCCGCGCTCCCCCCAGCACGGATCGCCAGCAACAGCGCCCCTAGCGCACCAGTGCCGAGGATCGCCCCCGCCGCATACCCCAGCGCCTCCCGCCGCGCCGCGCGTTCTTCGCCTCCCGAGCGCGCAAGGTGGAGCGCCTTGATCGCGAGGATCGGAAAGACACACGGCATCAGGTTGAGCAGCATCCCCCCGGCCAGCGCGCCGAGCAGGGCGAGGAACAGCGCCTTGGTGCCGACCGTGCCGACCG
Organism: Sphingomicrobium sp.; assembly: GCA_039919075.1. GTDB lineage: Bacteria > Pseudomonadota > Alphaproteobacteria > Sphingomonadales > Sphingomonadaceae > Sphingomicrobium. Next base: position 2,189 of record JBDSGJ010000048.1, on the reverse strand, counting down.
CGTCCCCCCCGCTCAGTACCTCGCCAGGCCGCGCCTCGAATGACAGACCCCGCCCATCGCCAAGCGCGAGGACTCCGCTAAGCGCAATCGGTGCGCCCCGCCCGCGCTTAAGGTCGGCGATCAGCCAGTCGCCCTGACGGCGAAACGACTGGCGCGCGGCGAGGTTGATCGGGCCATTCTCGCCCGGAAATACATAGGGTTGGCCGACTGCCACGCTCGCGGGCAACGGCAGCGCGAGATGAAGCGACGCCCCGTCGAGCGCGAACCGTGCGCCCGTCGCCAGCGGCTGCGGCAGTGCCCGACGCCACTGGTCGAACCGCTCGCTTAGTCCGGATCCCTGGCTCGCCAAGCCATCGCCAACGGGCAGGTCGAGGCTTATCGTGCCATGTTCGGGAACGCACACTTCTTCGGTGCAGGCGAGCCACTGCGCCGCGCCGCGGATCGGCAGGACCCCGCTGGCCCCCGCCGGGACCATCAGCCGGACAAGCAGCGCATAGTCTTTCTCATAGACGTAATTGACGATTCCCGAGAGCAGCAGCCGGGTCGGGACCGGGTAGCGCAGCGCGCCTGCGCTCGCCCCCGGCGGGAGCTGCCACGCGACTTGCATCGGCAGCCCCGCCTCCCCCGGATTCTGCCAATAACCGTGCCACCCCGGAGTAGTGTGCATGACAATCGCCAAGTCGATCGGCTGCCCAGCACGCCCGCTACCCTCCGCGACAAGCTCCGGCTGAATCGCGTTGCCCCCGTTCGCGAGTCCGCCCGCCGCAGCAGGCTCGGCGCGCGACGCGGCGGCGAACAATGACAGCAACATCAGGAAGCGGGACAGCATCAGCGCCGCGCTACCCGCTCGGCGCACCGCCGTCGAGCGACCTCGATTCATCGCAGCGCAACAAATGACGATTGCGTGAACCGCCATCGACCTGTAATGCCGCGCGCTGGCTTGACCGATTTTTGCGGCAGGCCGAGCCTCTGGTGAGGGAACTCGCCACCGATAAGGAATGGAACGATCATGAAGAAAGTAGCCCTGACCGCTCTGGTCCTCGCGCTTGGCCTCGCCGCGTGCGAGAAGAAGACCGAAACCACTGTCGACAACAACACGGTCACGACCGAGAACACCGTCGCGCTTGACACCAACATGGCCGTCGACGCCGGCAACGCTGCCGACAACGCGCTCGACGCCACCGGCAATGCCATCAGCGACGGCGCCGGCGCCATGGGCAATGCCACTGCCAATGGCCTGAATGCGACCGCCAACGTGGTTGCTAACAAGTAAGCTTCTCCGGCCGCAAGGCTGGGAACGAGAAGGGCCGCCGGGGAAACCTGGCGGCCCTTTTTCGTGGGTGCTTATGTCCCCGCGAAGCCCGGGATGACGGGACGAAGAAAGGGCCGGCGGGGGGTGATCCCCAGCCGGCCCTTGCTTTGCTTTGACAGCGCAGCGGCAAAGCCGCTGCTTGACGTCGAACGGGTTCTTCCAGCCTGAGGGCTGAAAGCCCCGCCGGCCGAAGCCTTCGCGAGTCCTGGCTTAGCTAACGAACGCGGTGCGTTCGCTTCGCTAAGTCAGGCCGCTTTGGCTTAGAAGTCCATTCCGCCCATGCCGCCCATGCCGCCGCCGCCGCCCATCGGCATCGCCGGCTTGTCGTCGGCGAGCTCGCTCACGGCCGCTTCGGTCGTGATGAGCAGGCCGGCAACCGAGGCTGCGTCCTGAAGTGCGGTGCGGACGACCTTGGTCGGGTCGATCACGCCGGCTTCGACGAGGTTCTCGTAAGTGTCGGTCTGCGCATTGAAGCCGCGCGTCTCGTCATTCTCGCGCAGTAGATTGCCCGCGACCACGGCGCCATCGACGCCCGCGTTCTGGGCGATCTGGCGAAGCGGTGTTTCCAGCGCCTTGCGGATGATGTCGATGCCGCGGGTCTGGTCGTCGTTGGCACCCTTCATGTCCTTGAGCGCCTTGGTGGCGTAAAGGAGAGCGGTACCGCCACCGGGGACGATGCCTTCTTCAACCGCAGCGCGGGTCGCGTGGAGGGCGTCGTCGACGCGATCCTTGCGCTCCTTGACCTCGACCTCGGTCGACCCACCGACCTTGATCACGGCCACGCCGCCGGCGAGCTTGGCAAGGCGCTCCTGGAGCTTCTCCTTGTCATAGTCGCTGGTGGTGTTCTCGATCTGGGCACGGATCGCTTCGGTGCGCG
>JBDSGJ010000047.1:0-12281 GCA_039919075.1 Sphingomicrobium sp. | reverse complement strand
GCCGGGACGACGCGCCATAATTACATCGTCAGCGGTTTGTAAGCGACCCGCTTGATCGGCAGCTTCTCGCCCTTGTCGCTCGTGGTGACTCCGCTCGCGCCCTCGGCGATCATCGGGTCGGTCCAGCAGACCTCGCCGTCCTTGGTCATCAGGCTGGTGAAGCAGCCCTTACCGTCCTTCATAACCGCGGTGCCGTGATCGATATGCTCCTTGCCGGCCTGGGTGATATATTTGCCGGTCGCATCGACCGACTCCTGCATCGCCTTGCCGTCCCTCGTGAACTCCCAGCTAGTCTCGTTGATTGTGGTTAGGGCCGCAGCCGGCGCGGCGGCATTGGTCATGTTGGCGTCGACCATGGTCGTGTCGGTCGCCGTTACGTTCTCGACCATCATATTGTTGGTCTCGGTCGTCGTCGTGCTGGTCTTGCTGCAGCCGGCAATCGCCAATGCAGTGATCGCAATAAGGGCAACGCGCATGATCATTCTCCCTGTTGGAGGCGCGTGCATATCACCGTTTCCACGCCGCTCCAACGCGCGCCTTTTACGGCGCTAGATCAGCTCGACCGCCAGCGCTGTTGCCTCGCCGCCGCCGATGCACAGGCTAGCAACGCCCTTGGTCTTGCCGTTGGTCTTGAGCGCATTGACCAGCGTCACCAGAATGCGCGTTCCGCTCGCCCCGATCGGATGGCCAAGCGCAGTCGCGCCGCCGTTCACGTTGATCTTGTCGTGCGGGATTCCAATGTCCTTCATCGCGAACATCGCGACGCAGGCGAACGCCTCGTTGACTTCCCACAGGTCGACATCGGCGACTTTCCAGTCTGCTTTCTTGAGCAACTTCTCGATCGCGCCGACCGGGGCGATGGTGAAGTCGGACGGCTCGCGCGCATGGGCAGCACTGGCGACGATGCGCGCGACGGGCTTCAGCCCCTGCGCGGTCGCATCGCTCTCGCGCATCAGGACGACCGCTGCCGCCCCATCCGAAATAGACGACGAAGTCGCCGCCGTGATCGTCCCATCCTTGGCGAAGGCCGGTTTCAGGGTCGGAATCTTGTCGGGCATGGCCTTGGAGGGCGCCTCGTCGGTGTCGACCAGCACGTCACCCTTGCGGCCCTTGATCGTCACCGCGATGATTTCGTCCTTGAACGCGCCGCTGTCGATCGCGGCCTTGGCACGGGTCAACGAGGTCAGGGTGAATTCGTCCATATTCTGACGCGTCAGCTGATATTCGTCGGCTGTGGCCTGGGCGAAGCTGCCCATCGCGCGGCCTTCCTCATAGGCATCCTCGAGCCCATCCAGGAACATATGATCATAAACCTTGTCGTGACCTATGCGAGCGCCGGCGCGATGCTTCTTGAGCAAATAGGGCGCGTTGGTCATCGACTCCATGCCGCCCGCGACAATCAGGTCGGCATTACCGGCCATCAGCGCTTCGGCGCCCATGATGACGGTTTGCATCCCCGATCCGCACACCTTGTTGACCGTGGTCGCCTGGACGGACTTGGGCAGCCCGGCCTTGATCGCAGCCTGGCGTGCGGGCGCCTGGCCGAGGCCCGCAGGGAGGACGCAGCCCATGTAGATGCGGTCGACCTTGGCGCCGTCGATCCCGGCACGCTCGACTGCGGCACGCACAGCAGTGGCGCCAAGATCGGTCGCGGACGCGTCAGCCAGGCTGCCCTGCATCGCCCCCATGGGCGTGCGTGCCGTCGAGAGGATGACGATCGGGTCGGTGGCCATGGTGCGTTCTCCTGAAGACGAATTTAGCAGCACATAAGCCGAGCGGGCGACTTGTTCAAATACGCAGCGCTCTGCTAGCCGTATTTGTACGCAGGAGAGCAATTAATGTCCGAACCCAACCTCGATTTCGGTCTTGGCGAAATGGCCGACACAATCCGCGAGTCGACCCGGCGATTCGCCGCCGACAAGATTGCGCCGATCGCGGCGAGTATCGATGCCGAAGATCGATTTCCCATCCAGCTGTGGCCACCGATGGGCGAACTCGGGCTTCACGGGATTACCGTCGAGGAGGAGTGGGGTGGCCTCGGGCTGGGCTATCTCGAGCATGTCGTCGCCCAGGAAGAGATCGCGCGCGCCTCGGCCTCGGTCGGATTGAGCTACGGCGCGCACTCGAACCTGTGCATCAACCAGGTGCGGCGCTGGGCCAATGACGAGCAGAAGCGCAAATATCTGCCGAAGCTGATCTCGGGCGAGCATGTCGGCGCGCTGGCGATGAGCGAGGCGGGGGCGGGGTCGGACGTGGTGTCGATGAAGCTTCGCGCGGACAAGGTCGCGGGGGGATACCGGCTCAACGGCACCAAGTTTTGGATCACCAACGGGGCCTATGCCGACGTTCTGGTGGTCTATGCCAAGACCGGCGGCGCGGCCGACAAGCCGTCGCGCGCGATCACGACTTTCCTGATCGAAAAGGACACGCCCGGTTTCTCGATCGGGCAGAAGATCGACAAGATGGGGATGCGCGGCTCGCCCACCAGCGAACTCGTATTCGACGACTGCTTCGTCCCCGATGAACAGGTCATGGGCCCCGAGAATGGCGGCGTCGGCGTGTTGATGAGCGGGCTCGATTATGAGCGCACCGTGCTTGCGGGCATCCAGTTGGGCATCATGCAGGCGTGCCTTGACGTCGTCCTGCCCTTCGTCCGCGAGCGCAAGCAGTTCGGCAGCGCGATCGGCGCCTTCCAGCTGATGCAGGCCAAGATCGCCGACATGTATGTCGCGCTCAACGCCGCGCGCGCCTATGTCTACACAGTTGCCAAGAACTGCGATGCGGGCAAGACCACGCGATTCGACGCGGCGGGAGCGATTCTGCTTGCAAGTGAAAGTGCGTTCAAAGTTTCGGGCGAGGCTGTGCAGGCGCTTGGCGGAGCGGGCTATACCAAGGACTGGCCGGTCGAACGCTTCCTGCGCGATGCCAAGTTGCTCGATATCGGCGCTGGGACCAATGAAATTCGGCGGATGCTGATCGGTCGAGAGCTGATCGGCGTCTGACACTGCGACTATCAACAAGGGAAAGAAAAGCATGATCATCGAGGGACAGGCAGCGGTCGTCACAGGCGGCGCGTCGGGACTGGGCGAGGCAACCGCGCGCGCACTTGCCGCAAAGGGCGCCAAGGTCGCCATCTTCGACCGCGACGTCGAACGTGGCGAGCGAGTGGCGAGCGAGATCGGCGGGGTCTTCTGCGAAGTCGATGTGACCAGCGACGAAAAGGTCGGCGCAGCGTTCGACAAGGCGCGCGCGGCGCACGGGCAAGAGCGGATTCTGGTCAACTGCGCGGGGATCGCGAACGCGGTCAAAACGGTCGGCAGGGACAAGGAAACCAAGGCGCTCAAGCGCTATCCGATGAACCAGTTCGAGCTGGCGATCGGGATAAACCTGGTCGGCACGTTCCGTTGTATCACCTGGTCGGCCTTTGGGATGGTCGGCGGCGACCCGGTCGGCGCGGACGGCGAGCGCGGGGTGATCATCAACACAGCGTCGGTTGCGGCTGAGGACGGGCAGATCGGGCAGGCTGCATATTCGGCGTCCAAAGGCGGAGTTCTCGCCATGGCCTTGCCGATCGCGCGTGATTTGATGAACGACGGGGTGCGAGTCAACACCATTCTGCCCGGGATTTTCAAGACGCCGATGATGGCAATGATGCCGCAACAGGTGCAGGACGCACTCGGCGCGCAAGTTCCCTTCCCCAAGCGCCTCGGGACCGCCGAGGAATATGCCCGGCTAGCGATCTTTATCGTCGAGAACAGCTATCTCAATGCCGAAAGCATCCGCCTCGACGGCGGGATCCGCATGGCGCCGCGCTAAGGATGGGTCCGGGGGCGTATTTGCCCGGAGGCGCGGCGGGTGGCCTTGAGGCCTGCGTTACCGCCGCGCGAGGCGAGTCGGCGGAGCGGATCCTGCCTTTGTGCGGGTGGGCTCAAACTCGAGACAAAGGCCGAACGGTCACGGTAAAAGTCTGCGACCGCAGTGCCGAACGAGTCATTATCTGACTGAGTAGTTAGGCGGTGGCGCAGCCGGTCATGGAACATCGTCGACCCGCGGCCGCCGCGCCTCTCCCAAGGTCCACAATGGATCGGCTTCGATCGGAAAGTCCGGTCCGCTGCCACCGCGCTGCAGCGCCTCGACTTGGCTGCGCGCCGCGCCGATCCGGTTGCTCAGGCTCTCGGCCTCGCGGCTTCCGCCGCGCCAGCGTAGGAGCATGGTTACAACGCGATCGGCCTCGGCCAGCGCGGCCGCAAGTTCGGCGAGCCAGCGTGCCCGTGCAGCCCCTCGCGGTCCCTCCTCAGCATGCACGTGACAGGCCTTTCCCCTGGGCCATAGCGTCCAGCCCCTTTCGATTTGGCAAGGGTCCGACCAGTTTGGATTAAATTCTCACTGACTTCACATCGTTTCGCGTTATGCTCCACTTCGCTCGGTACCTTATTCCAAAGGGGTGCTTTTCACATGGAATACGCCAGCCGCCTCGCGGTCGAGCCGTTGCTCGACGTGCCGTCCACCCTTGCGCCCATTATCGTCGCGGGAAGCAGTGCCGCAGCGCGCGCCCGTGGTGTTGCGCAGGTCGAGGCGGCGGGTCTCCGGCTCGCCGCGGCAGTCCCGATCGAGCAGGCAATCGAACGCCTCAACCGGCAAGCGCGAGCGAGCGCGGTTTGGATCGAGCTCGACAGCGATCAGGGCGGATTGCTCGATGAACTGCTCGACAGGATCGATCGCGACGCCGGTGCGGGCGAATATGCCGCGATCGTCGCGGCACCGGCCGCGATGGTCGACGCGGTCGCAGCTCGGCTCGTCCGCGGGCGGGTTGAATTATTGATCGACGAGGGCGACGGCGAGGGTTCCGCTGCTCGGGTCGCCGCATTGGCGCTGGCGCTGTCGTTGCCGCACAACGCCGCGCGCCTGTCAGACGTGGCCAGTGACAGTAGCGCGGCACGGCTTCGTCAACTGACCGACGAGGTCGGGCGAATTGCCGCCACATTAGCGCGATTGTCGGGTGGGCCGGGCGGCGGAGGAATGAGCGCTATGCTTGCGGTTCGTCCTGCGCCGCCCGGCCAGTCCGAGACCGGCGAACTGACGAGTGCCGACCTCGCGCCCGAGATTTCCCAAGAGTTGCTTCGTGGCGTGATCCGGGCGCGCCGGCTGCGCAGCCGCTATTTTAGCGATGAGTTGTTCGCCGATCCGGCGTGGGACATGCTGCTCGACCTCACCCAAGCCGAACTCGCCCAGGTTCGCGTACCGGTTTCCAGCTTGTGCATCGCCGCCGCCGTCCCCGCGACGACCGCGCTTCGCTGGATCAAGACACTCACTGAAAGCGGACTGCTGCTGCGCCGCGCCGACCCACACGACGGGCGCCGCGTGTTCGTTGAGATGGCGCCAGCGACAAGCAACGCGATGCGCCGCTATTTTTCAGAAGTATCAGTACATGCTGGTGTGTAACGGGGGACGGGCGCAATCGGCGAGTGGCGACGTCAAGGCACCACAGCACGTCGCGATCACCGCTGGTGGGCGCTGACGGGCTCGAACCGCCGACATCTTCCGTGTAAAGGAAGCGCTCTACCAACTGAGCTAAGCGCCCCGCGCGAGCGGTAGCGCGCGATGCCACGCCGGGCCGCGCTAGGCAAGGGTGGTGCGCTCGTTGTTGGATGCATGCCCTCACGTACGGGGTGTTTCTATCAAGGCGAAACCGAGGAAATCGGTTGTACTCGTGATTGACCTCCCAGCCGTCGGTCAGCGGCCCCAGATGAGGTTGCCCGCGCATCGCTTAGCTGTGAGATGCTTCTCCAGCGATCAACGGTCGGGAGGCGAGAAGGGCCATAGTCACCGAAGCCGCTGCCGCAACCCATAGGGCGTCGAGACCTATCGCGCGATGGCTCAGCGCCCCGGCGATCGTGCCGGCGATCAGTCCAAGCCACAGCGACAGGAAGGGGACCCAGCCCCACCGCTCGCCACCGCTCAGTGCGACCGCCAGATGCTGGCCGATCTTGACCAGCGTACCTGTCATGTAGGTCAGGCCGATCCGGATTTCCCCATCACGTTCGAACATCATGTTGAGCGCGCCCATCGCGAACGCCACCAGAGGCAGCGCCACGAACGGAGCGGCGAAGTCAGCGGTCATTGCCGCCATAAAAAGCGCGGACGACACGATGGTCATCACGATCCGCTGCCGGATCGCCTTTCGGCCCCGTGCGATCAGCGCTGCGCTGACGACCCCGAGCACGAAAGCCAGAATCAGGCCGCCGGCGGTCGCGGCAACCATCAGTCGTCCGGCGACGCCAACCGCGAGGCGAGTCGAATTGCCGCTCATGAACGAGACGAAAAAGCCGCCGCTGCCGAGGAAGCCGATCGCGTCGACAAATCCGGCCAGCGCGGCGAAGCCACAGGCGATCACGCGCGTTCGGGGGTCGTAGCGCAGCATCAAGGCTGGCCCCTTACGCCCGTTAGTCCGCGCACTGGGTCCGTCGCGATTGGGTGCCGCGGGGCGGTCGCTTCAGAGAGTCCGCACGAGCCGAGTCGCGACCGCAATCCACGGAGGATTGCTGACCACCTGTTGGCGACCCCCGGCGCCTGGGGGGAGCAGTTGAAGCTTGTCGCCGTCGCGCGCGATGAGCCGCCCGAACAGGAACCGCCCGGCGGGGCGCGGGACGAGGACGTCGCGATTGAGTGCCTGGCCAAATTCCCCAGGATCGCGCTGGGCGCACCAGATTTCATCCCCGGCGCGGTAATCGCCGGTCGACGCGCTGACCGTGATGGCAACCTCACCGGCGGCAGGATGCGGCGGGATGACCACCCCGATACGGCGCGGTGCGGCGGCGCCATTGGCACCGAGCACCGCGATCACCGGGAGTTCGGCCTTGTCCGGACGATCGACGAGGTCGGCGGCATCCACGCCGAGCGCGGCGGCGATGCGATTGAGCCATCCGACCGAGACGGTACGGGTACCCGTCTCCAGCCGGCCGACGGTCTGCGGCGTGGTTGGCGGCGCGCACGCCTTGGCAACCTCGTCGAGGGTCATCCCTCGGGCACGGCGGACTTCACGAATGCGGGTAATCACGGGTACAACCTCCGAACCAATGTGGTTTTTCCTCTGTCCTACAGTCGCGCCCTTATGGCAAGCCCACACCGCGAATCGGATCGGGAGGCAGCATGGTACGACACGTGGAACAGCGATTGTTAGAGGAGCGCGAACTCGTTGATCGCATAGTGCGCGACGGCGGAGATGCCGGGAGCGCGAGCCAGGCGGCGGCGCGTGCTCCGCGTAACCGCCCGGCGCTGTCGGTAACAGTAAATCTCGCCGAGTCGCCGCTCGGTTGGCTGTTCGCGCACCGCCACCTCAGCCTTCGCCAATATCAGGCGGGCGAGCGGTTGCGGTCCGACTGGGAACGCGCCCAGCTCGATCCGCGCGTCACCATGAATTGGAGTGGAGCTCCGGTGGCCAGGGGCGGCGGGGTATCGCCGGCGAGGGATCTGACCGGAACTCAACTCGACGCGCGGCGGCGCTTCGATTGCGCAAGCCGCGCCGCCGGAGAAGGGCTCTCCGACATCCTGTGGCGGGTGGTATGCGCCGGCGAGGGTATGCGTGATGCCGAGCGCGCGCTGGGCTGGCCGGCGCGCGCCGGAAAGCTGGTGCTGACCTTTGCGCTCGACCGGGTCGCCGATCATTACCGCCTGCCTCATGTCGGGTCTTGAAGCGGGACTGGACGCCCTTGCTCGCGAGGCTTAGGCCGAAACGAGAGGGAGAGTGAGCATGATCCTGTTCGGTTCGTCGGTGTCACCGTTCGTGCGCAAGGTGCTGGCATTCGCAGCGGAAGCTGGAATCGAACTTGAGCATCGCGCGATCGGGCTCAATTCCGACGACGCGGAATTTAATCGCGCAAGTCCATTTCGAAAGATCCCGGCGCTGCTCGACGGCGATTTCGCGCTCGCGGACTCGAGCGCAATCGTCCATTACCTCGATGCGCTTCGCCCCGATTCCGACCTGATCCCCTCCGAACCGCGCGCGAAGGGGCGCTGTGTGTGGTGGGACGAGTGGGCCGACACCTTGCTGTTCGCGTGCGGCGGCAAGATGTTCTTCAATCGAATCGTCGCGCCACGTTTTCTAGGGCGCGACGGCGATTCCGAGGTTGCCGACAATGCCGAGCGGGACGAATTGCCGCCCCTGCTCGATTATCTGGAGCGTGAAATCCCGCCGTCTGGGTTTCTCGTCGAAGACCGATTGACGCTCGCCGATATCGCGGTCGCCAGTCCGTTTGCCAATTTTGACTATATGGAGGTTGATATAGCGCGCTGGCCCAAGGTCAAAACCTATGTCGCGGCGTTGCTCGCCCGACCGAGCTTCGCTGGGCAGATCGCCGCTGACAAGGCATTCTTCGTCAAGCTCGCCGCGCGGAGCTAGGCAGAAAGGGCGCGCCCAACGAAAGGGCCGCCAGGTTGCCCCGGCGGCCCTTCAAATTCACGAACGACAAGCGCCTCAGGCGACATCGCTCTCCGCCGCAGGTGCAGGTTCGGCGTCGGGGTTGACCTCCGCAGTCGCACCCGGTTCGGCGTTGGGATCATAAGCCTCGACAAAGCCAGCCTCGTCACGCTCGAACATCGACGCCATCACGTCTACGCCCTGCGCCTGAAGTTCGGCTTCCTCGGGCGAGCGGGCGACGTTGACCTTGATCGTCACGCTGACTTCGGGGTGAAGCGCGATGCGTACCTCGTGCACGCCGATCGACTTGATCGGCTTGCCGAGCACGACCTGGCTCTTGAGCACCTTCGCACCGTCAGCTTCGAGCGCATCGACGACGTCGCGCGCGCTGACCGACCCGTAGAGCGCACCGACGTTCGATGCCTGGCGGATCAGCGTGACCGACTTGCCGTCAACGTCCTTTGAGGCGACTTCGGCGTCGCCGCGCTTGTTGGCATTGTCGCTCTCGATCTTCGCGCGGTTGGATTCGAACAGCTTGCGGTTCGATTCGTTGGCGCGAAGGGCCTTCTTGTTGGGCAGGAGGAAGTTGCGCGCAAAACCGTTCTTGACCGTGACCACGTCACCGATCGAGCCCAATTTCTCGACACGTTCGAGCAGGATGACATCCATGATTAGTCCTCCTTACTTAACGAGATACGGCAGAAGGCCGATCTGGCGGGCGCGCTTGATCGCCTTGGCCAGCTCGCGCTGCTTCTTGGTGGATACCGCAGTGATGCGGCTCGGCACGATCTTGCCGCGCTCGGAAACGAAGCCCTGGAGCAGGCGGACGTCCTTATAGTCGATCTGCGGCGCTTCCTTGCCACTGAACGGGCAGGACTTGCGGCGGCGGAAGAAGGGACGACCCATTTTAAGCCTCCATCTCTGCACGGGGGGCACGGTCGCGATCACCGCCGCCACCATAACCGCCGCGATCACCACGGTCGCCGCGATCGCCGCCGAAGCCGCCACGCGGGCCGCGGTCGTCACGACCACCGCGCTCGCCGCGTTCACGGTCACGATCATTCTTGCGCATCATCACCGACGGGCCAGTCTCATGGGCGTCGACCTTGATCGTCATGAAGCGAAGCACGTCCTCATTGAGCCCGGTCTGGCGCTCAAGCTCAGCCAAGGCCGGCGCCGGGGCGTCGACTTCGAGCATGACATAATGTGCCTTGCGATTTTTCTGGATACGGTAGGCGAGGCCGCGAAGGCCCCAGCTTTCGGTCTTGACCACTTTGCCACCGCCTTCGGTGATGACCTTGGTCGCGTTTTCCGCGAGCGTATCGACCTGGGCTTGAGCCAGATCCTGACGCGCTAGGAAAACATGCTCGTATAGCGGCATGTGTTTCTCATCTGTTGGCCGATCGCTGACGCCGCACCATGCGAGCGCCCCTCCGACTGTCGTCTCAAAATAGAGCCGGGGCGGCGGACGAGCCGACACCCCGGATGCGGCGGCCTATGGCGCAACGGGCCGCCAAAGGCAAGGTCGGGCAAGCGGACGCATGAAGGGCTACCATTTCTCAATCGTCGCGCTTTAAGGAAGACGGCGGATTCTGGGGGCAGCGTGACAAGCGAAGGGAGGGGGCCGCGCGACGAACGTTGGACGCGTTGGGCGCTGACGATCATCCTGATCATTGCCGCAGTAGTTCGCTTGGCTGGCATCCACTTTTCCCTGTGGCTCGACGAATCCGCAACGCTGGCCTTCGCGCGCCAGCCGATGTCGCATTTGTGGGGCGTGTGGATGCTTCGCGAAACCAATCCGCCGCTGTTCTATACGTTGCTCAAGGGCTGGCAGATGGTCGCCGGAATGGCGGACCCGCTCGCCCGGCTGTTACCGATCGCCATCGGGCTTGTCGGCGTGTGGGGAATATCCCTCCTTGGCCGAGCGATCGGCGGTGCCCGCGCCGGGCTGCTTGCCGCTGCGCTCTTGGCACTCTCGGCGATTCACGTCGACTATAGCCTGCAGCTGCGCGGCTATGGGCTGGCGCATGGTGGAGTCATCTTCGCCTGTCTCGGTATGGTCCGATTTCTGCAAGAGCGTGGGCACAAGTGGCTCCTGCTTTATGTAACCGGCGCGGCGGTCGCGCTTTATGGTCATACGACGCTCGCACTGTTTGTCGTGCTCGCCAATGCCGCGATGCTGTTACTTCTCCGCCGCGATCGTCGGGCGCTGGCGCAGTGGTTCGCCGCCAACGTCCTGCTTGCGTTGATCTGGGGCTGGTGGGGCTGGATCACGCTCCGCCAGCTTGGGGCGCCGCATAATTTCAGCTGGATCACCGTCCCGTCGCTCGCACAAGCCTGGCGAACGACGAGCATTGCGCTGGTTCCCCTCTACTTGCGCAGTGATACGGCTGGCGGAAGTGCGCTGTTGGCTGCGATGCTCGGCGGGTCAGGCATTTATGCAGTTCGGCGCGCACAAGCCGAGACCAGCCTGCTCGCGATCCTCGCACTCGGTGCGCCGCTGCTGCTGTTCGCGGTCAGCCAGAAGACACCGGTGCTGCTTCCGCGCACCTTGTTCTGGGCGAGCGGGCCGCTGTTTTCGTTGCTCGCCGCGGCGATCGTTTCGATCACCGAGCGGCGGATGGCCCTTTTCGTCGCAGCACTGGCGATCGTGCTGAGCGCAGTCGGACTGGCCGCCTGGTATCCCGACGGCCAGCAGGAGCAATGGCCCGCCGCCGCCGCCGTGCTCGACCGCCGGGCTACGGAGCGCGATATCTGGGTTGCGGACGACGCGGTGGCGCTCGCGCTCGTCCATTACCTCCCGAACGCTAGGGCCCGGATAATCGTCGTCGATAGACCCGGGGCACCCCATGAGCGCTGGGCGGCCGGTCTGTTCCCAGGCCGCCATATCGGCGCACCCGAGGCTGGGCGACGGTTCGGCGAGCAATGCCATGTCGCGGTCTTGGCGCGGGGCGATTACGACCCCGGTCCGTTGTTGGTCGCGCTGAAGGCAAGGCCAACCGCCATCGGCAGTCGCGCGCGCAATCCCCTCGTGTGGCTGTGGGATTGCGGGCAGGGCCCCTCCGCCCGATAAGGGGTAATGGCGACGAAACTTCGAACCGCCGACCCGGCGACCGACCCGCTCGACGGGAAGAGCCTGCCCGGTTGGCTCTATCACGATCCCGATTTCTTCGCGGCAGAGAAGACGGCGTTTCTTCGCGCGGCGCCCCAGGTGGTGTGCCATTCGAGCGAAATCGCGGCGCCGGGTGAATGGCGAACGCTCGAGTATCTTGGCGATAGCGCCATCGTCATTCGTGGCGACGACGGCCGGCCAAGGGCTTTTGCCAACGTCTGCCGCCATCGCGGCTCGCGACTGGTGGACGGTGAGGCGGGGTGTTCAGCGCGGCTGACCTGCCCCTATCATGCGTGGACCTATGCCAGCGACGGTCGGCTGATCGGAGTACCGCAGCGCGGCGAATATCCCGCGCTCGACCCGGCCTCGCTCGGATTAGTCCCGCTTGCGCTGGAGGAATGGCGCGGCTTTCTGTTCGTCACGCTCGAGCCCGCCGCGCCGTCAGTGGCCGAGATGATGGCCCCCTACGAGGCGGAGATTGCGCCCTACCGATTCGAGGACTTGCGCCCGATAGGCCGCCTGACGCTCCGTCCGCGCGAGCTCAACTGGAAGACGATCGCCGACAATTATTCGGACGGCCTTCATATCCCGATCGGTCATCCCGGGCTGACGCGATTGTTCGGGCGGGGCTATCGAGTCGCGGCGGGTGACCATGTCGACCGGATGGAGGGCGACCTGGTCGATACGCCGAGTGCCAATCCTTCGGAGGGCGCCTATCAGAAGTTTCTCCCCGAGGCCCAGCACCTGCCCCCA
>JBDSGJ010000046.1:0-19918 GCA_039919075.1 Sphingomicrobium sp. | reverse complement strand
GCCGCTATCAACCGCTTCGTCGCCGAGCAGAATGCCAACCCCAAACCCTTCACATGGTCCGCTGATCCAGACCGGATCATCGCCGCCGTCAAACGCGGGCACCAAGTGTTAGATTCGATCCACTAGCTGCTCTGAAATCAGCTTGTAAATGGACGTGGCCGAATTGGCAGGATGGTCCATCGAGCCCCGTTGAGCTTGAACATTATCGATAAAGCCTGGAGGATCCTTGCCCTGCAGCTTCAATGATATGACTGGAATATCTTTCCCAAGCGCAAACCCTACTTCTTGCTGTGTCCAGATGCTCTCGGCGAATTGGTCCGTGAGATAGACAAGCATCATCTCCATCGTGTCCAAGCCTTTTAGTATCTCTCGTCGCCATTCTTTCATTGGTTTAATTGTGTCGTGCGCGACGAAGCTGGAAATGCCGAATGCCGACAATGCATCGGCTAGTTCATTCGCTCCGACCTTGTCATGGTCCCGATGGGTAATGAAAAGTGGGATTTGACCTGGCTTCCAAAACGAAAGCGTTTCAGGGTTAACCGCTGGCTTGGTTGAGAATGGTATCGCGCGTTGATAATCGGGGTCGTTCTCGTCATCGACTTCTAAGATTACAGCACGAAAATATTCGTTCGGCACCTGCCGAGTAAGTTGGTTAAGGTCATCGCAGACTCCTTTCGCGACTTTCTCCAACTGATTGAGAGGGATTTTTCATGGATATCCATTGGCACATATAGCCGAGCATCGTGCCCAGTAGTTCCACCATCGTAGTTATCGAAGTCCGTGTTTTCGATCACGATGGCCCTACAACCCTGAATGATCTCACGCTGAGTTTCGTCAGAAATGCGAGCGTATTCGCGTTCGAGGCGCAGAAGGTAGGCCGGCAGCTTGCGAGGCAAGTAGTACGTGCTCATGCTCCTGTTTGACTGACCAACGTGCGTTTGGGAACTAGAGTTTAAGCTCATGGCGGAACTCAGGCGCGTCGGAACGCGCTCCCTGTGGCGGCAGCCAGCAGCACGGCGAGCACGATGTTACGGTAAGGTGAGAGTGCACTACATGCCCCGAACCAACCGCTCGACCACCCGCCGCAACTCCGCCGGCGTATCGCCCGGCACCACCTCGACATAGCCGATCCCCGCCCGCCGCAGCGCTTCCTTCTTGACCGCGTCCCTCGCCGCTGCCGTGCCCTGGTGGTGGCCGCCGCCCTGATACTCGATCGCGTGGCGGGGTTGGCATTGGTCGTCGACCAGCAACAGATCGACGCGCTTTGAATTAATGCACTTGAACGCCTCGCTGCTCGGGCTGCGCAGCACTTCGCCGAGCGACACTTGCGCCATCACCCGCCACCCGGGCGCGCACTCGGTCACGATCTTGTCGAGGGCCATCAACAGCCGCGCTTCCGCCCGGTTCAGCACGGGCTGCGGCGTGAACGAGGCACCCATCACGATCCGCAGCTGATCGGCTGCGTCGGGCGTCTTGAGCGAACCCGCATCGGCCTTCGCCCGGAACGGCAAGGGGTGATCGATCAGCGCAAGGATTTCGGGCGGCATAAGCGGCGACAATCAGGGCGCCGCGCCGTCAGGTCAATCCTGCCGGTCTTCGTCTGATATTCTGCTAAGAAAGCGCTGTCCTACAGCTGCCTTCGCGTGGCAGGCTTGCGCCATGGTTCGACCGACTCTCGCCCCTGCCCTCCTGACGCCGCCCGCGCTCCGCACCCCCGCGCGACGCGTGATGGCGCGGTATGGTCGCGCCGCTTGGTGGGCAGGAGTGCCGGGTCACGAAGGTCACACCCCTTTACTCCGCGCAGCCTCGCCAGACGCCCGGTTTCCCGTCGTAAAGCACCTCCGGAAAGGCAGCCCCGAAAAACGCTCCACACCGTCAAGCGTGTCCAAACCGGCCCACGTCGAAGCCTCCATCGACCGCGCTCGAAACGCGGGCGGGCAGGCGAAATCCAGCGCTTCCGACCCCTCGCCCCGCCCCGCGCAAAACCCGCCGTCACCACGAACATTTGTGAACATTCGCGGGAGTTTTTGTTGGCTCGCCCGTCGCTGCCGCTCGCTCGCGGGTTGGCTCGCCTCTCGCTGCAGCTCGCTCGCGGGTCGACTCGCCCGGGCACGCGAGGCCCCTCTCGCAAGCCTGCGCTGGCGCCGCTGGCCATTTTCCCGCTAGGGGCGCTCGACAACCAAGGGAGAGTGACGTGGCACGGATCGCCTTCATCGGGCTTGGCAATATGGGCGGGGGGATGGCTGCGAACCTCGCCAAGGCGGGGCATGAGGTCCGCGCCTTCGACCTCAGTGCCGAAGCGCTCGACCGGGCAAAGGCCAAGGGCTGCACGCCCGCCGCCTCTCCCGCCGAGGCGCTGGCCGGTGCCGAGGCGGTCGTCACCATGCTCCCCGCCGGGCGCCATGTCGCCGAAGTCTATCGCACGGCGGTACTGCTCGAGGCGCCCAAGTCGGCGATCCTGATGGATTGTTCGACGATCGACGTCGCCACCGCCAAGACCGTCGCCGCCGAGGCGTCTGCCGCCGGTTTCACGATGGTCGATGCCCCGGTCTCGGGCGGGATCGCTGCGGCCGATGGCGGCACGCTGACCTTCATGGTCGGCGGATCGGACGAGGGGTTCGCTGCCGCCCGGCCCTTCCTCGAGGTGATGGGCAAGGCGGTGATCCACGCTGGCGAGGCCGGTGCGGGGCAAGCGGCAAAGATTTGCAACAACATGCTGCTCGGCGCGACCATGGCGGCGACCTGCGAGGCGTTCGTGCTGGCGGAGAAGCTCGGGCTGGACCTGCAGACCTTTTACGACATTTCGTCCAAGGCATCGGGCCAGAGCTGGTCGATGACGAGCTATTGCCCTGTCCCCGGGGTCGGTCCCGAGACCCCCGCCGACCGCGATTACGAGGGCGGCTTTGCGACCGCGCTGATGCTGAAAGACATGAATCTGGCGCTGGAAGCGGCGCAGTCGGTCGGTGCCTATGTGCCGATGGGCGGTGAGGCCGAGGAGCTCTACCAGCGGTTCGCCGATCGCGGCGGCGATGGCAAAGATTTCTCCGCGCTGATCAAGATGATCGACGACAGTTGGCAGGTGCCAGACGGCGGCAACGCTTGATCGCGGGGCCCATCGCGCCCACATCGCCCCTATGCTGATCGAAACCGAAGCCACGCCGAACCCGCTGACCCGCAAATATCTGCCGGGGCGCACTGTCATGGCCTCGGGCAGCCGCGACTTCCCCACCGCCGAGGCGGCCGAGGCGAGCCCGCTCGCCGCCGCACTGTTCGCGACCGGCGACGTCGACGGCGTCTTCTTCGGCCGCGATTTCGTCTCGGTCAGCGCCAGGCACGAGGCGGCATGGGAGGAGCTGGAGCCAGACATTCTCTCGATCCTGCTCGACCATTTCGTCACCGACGCACCTCTTTTCGCCCCGGGGAGCGCAGCCGGCATTGCGGTCGATCCGACCGATGACGGCGCGACGATGGCGGTCGAGGAAGACCCTGCAGACGCCGACATCGTCGACCAGATCAAGGAATTGATCGAGACCCGCGTGCGGCCCGCCGTGGCGCAGGACGGTGGCGACATCGTCTATCGGGGCTATGCCAAGGGCACACTCTACCTGGCGATGCAGGGCGCTTGTTCGGGCTGTCCATCGTCGGCGATCACGCTCAAGCGCGGTATCGAGGGGTTGATCAAACACTATGTGCCCGAGGTCGAGACCGTCGAGGCCGTCTGATCCGCGCGGGTTTTCGATTGCGTTCGTGATTTCATCGGACCAGTCTCACCGACCATAACAGCGGGAGACGGTAAGCTGATCCTTGCGTTCGACTGTTCGACGGCGGCCTGCACCGCCGCTCTGTTCGCCGCCGACGGAACGCTCCTTGCGGCGCGCGACGAGGTCATTGGCCGCGGCCATGCCGAACGGCTCGTGCCGATGATCGACGAACTGCTGGCGAAGCGGGTTCCGACCGAGATACTCGTCGGCATCGGCCCGGGCAGCTTCACCGGCCTCCGCGTCGCCATCGCTGCCGCCCATGGCCTGTCGATCGGCTGGTGCGCTGCGGTCCACGGCATGCCCAGCCTCGCCCTGCTCGCCGCTTCTGTCGACGGTGAAGAACCCGTCGTCGCAGCGATGAGCGGCGGCCATGGCGAGTTGTTCGTGCAGTCATTCGACCGCGCTCCCTTCGCCGCACTCGCCCACTCCGAAAATCTCACTCCGACCGATGCTGCTGCCACGCAGACCGCTCACTTGGTCGTCGGCAGCGGCGCGGTCGCACTGGTCGAAGCGCGCGGCCATGGCAAAGCGCTTGATCTTCTCCCGTCGGCGGCCAACACGTTGCGCCTGCCGCGCGAACTAAGGTCGCTCGCAGCCCGCCCGCTTTACATCCGCGCGCCCGATGCACGGCCCAAGGCGGCATGAGCAGCCTCGCCCAGCGCCCTGCCGTCCTTCGCTTCGAACGCTGCGAAGCGACGGGGCTGGACGAAGTGATGGCGATCATGGCGACCGCCTTCGCCCCCGAATATGGCGAAGCCTGGACCCGCTCCCAATGCGCCGAAATATTGCCCATGTCGGGCGTTACCCTGACGCTTGCGCGCGACGACGCTTCGGCGGTGCCGGTGGGCTTCGCGCTGATCAGGACTGTCGCCGACGAAGCCGAATTGTTGCTGATCGCCGTCGCCCCCGGCGAGCGCCGCCGCGGCATCGGGCGGGCGCTGATCGGGCATTTCGTCGATCATGCCACGGCGCAAGGTGCGCGGCGGCTTCACCTCGAAGTGCGCGATGGCAATGACGCGGTCGCGCTGTATCACGCCTCCGGGTTCAAGGTCGCGGGTCGGCGGCACCATTATTACCGAGGTGCCAGTGGTGCCCAGTTCGATGCATTGACCCTCGTCAGGTCCGCTGGCCAAGGTTAATCTGAAGCAAGTCTTCGCCCAACTTGCAGCCGTCCAAGAAACGCAGTAGAAAAGACCAGTGTCGAGCCATGCATCGCTCACGCTTCTTCTGCTCAACTTAGGATTTCAGGAAAATGGATATCGATTCCAGCGGCGATTCGCTGATTACACTCACCGCAGACATCGTCGCGGCCCACGTCAGCAACAACAGCGTCGCGGTTAATGACTTGCCGCTACTCATTTCCAATGTTCACGGTGCGCTTGCAGTCCTCACCAACGCCGCGCCAGCCCCGGAAGCGAAGCTTGAGCCCAAGGTTCCGGTGCGCTCGTCAATCAAGCCCGATTATATCGTATGCCTTGAAGACGGAAAAAAATTAAAGATGCTGAAACGGCACCTTATGACTCATTATTCGATGACCCCGGATCAGTATCGCAGCAAATGGGGTCTCAACTCGGACTATCCGATGGTCGCGCCCAATTATGCCGAACAGCGCCGCGCCCTCGCCAAGTCGATCGGGCTCGGCACCAAGCGCAAACGCGCCGTCCCCGCCGCCAAGCCCGCCGCAAAGAAATAAGCCGATGATCCTCCCCGGCTCTTGCTCGGGGAGGATTGCCGCAGTGCCACGCGCCGCCTATTCATTGACCGATGCCCCACACGATCGACATTGAAACGCTCTGCGCGACCAAGGGCCTGCGCATCACCGACCAGCGGCGGGTGATCGCGCGAATCCTGTCGGAAGCCGACGACCACCCCGATGTCGAGACGCTCCACGAGCGCGCCGCTGCGGTCGATCCGCGGATCTCGATTGCCACAGTCTACCGCACCGTACGCTTGTTTGAGGAAGCGGGAATCCTCGAGCGGCACGAATTCGGCGACGGCCGCTCGCGCTATGAAGCCGCGTCGGACGAACATCATGATCATCTCATCGACGTCGAGACCGGCAAGGTCATCGAATTCGTCGACGAGGAACTCGAAATGCTCCAGCGGCGGATCGCCGAGAAGTTGGGCTTCCGCCTCGTCGATCATCGCATGGAGCTGTACGGCGTCTCGGTCGATCGCGCGCGCTGAGGGTGAGCCGTCCCCGCTGATCGCGGCGGTCCGCATTGCTGGACTTCTGGTGCTGCTGCTCGCCTGCCTCGGGCCACATCTGATCGCGAAACTGTTCGGTCGCTCGCCCGTCCCACCGCATTTCCTCGGCGCCGCTGGTCGAATCTGCGGCGCGCGCGCGCGTTGTGTCGGCGAGCCGCTTGAGCCGCACAGCCTGATCATCGCCAATCACGTCAGCTGGCTCGACATCCTCGTTCTGGCCGGGGCCACGCAGACGCGCTTTGTGTCAAAGGCCGAAGTGCGGGACCAGCCCATCCTGCGCTGGCTCGCGAACCAGAATGACACGCTCTACATCGAGCGCCAGGATCGCCGCGCCGTGCACAGCCAGGCCGCCGAGGTTGCTGCAGCACTGGCCGACGATCGCCCCCTCGCGCTGTTTCCCGAAGGGACCACTGGCGACGGTCGGACGCTCCTTCCGTTCCGACCCGCGCTGCTCGCTTCAGTCGCTCCGGCCCCGCCCGGAACGCGCGTTCACCCGGTAGCGATCGATTATGGAGCGATGCGGAGTGCGCTTGGGTGGAGCGATGGCGAGAGCGGCACGGCCAATGCGCTCAAGCTGCTTGGGCGACGCGGCAGCTTCCCGGTGACCGTCCGCCTGCTCGCCGCCTTGCCCCCCGGCGAGGACCGCAAGGCGATGGCGCGCGACGCCCGAGCGGCGATCGAGGCGGCACTTTCAAACCCCCTCGACCCTGCCCTATAGGCGCCGGATGAACGCCCCACCCCAAACCTTTCACGTCAAAAGCTTCGGCTGCCAGATGAATGTCTATGACGGCGAGCGGATGGCCGAGCTGCTCGGCGCCGAGGGCATGATCGCGACTGACGCCGCCAGCGCCGACCTCGTCGTCCTCAACACCTGCCACATCCGCGAAAAGGCCGCCGACCGCGCCTATTCCGATGTTGGCCGTCTGCGCCGCGACGATGGCTCGAAGCCGCTGATAGCGCTGGCCGGCTGCGTTGCCCAGGCCGAGGGCGAGGAAGCCAAGCGCCGCTCGAAGATGATCGACATGGTGGTCGGCCCGCAAGCCTATCACCGCCTGCCCGAGATGGTCGCCGCCGCCGCGTCGGGCCAGCGGCCGGTCGATACCGACATGCCCGCGATCAGCAAGTTCGATGCGCTGCCGATTCGCCGCCGGTCGGGCCCGAGCGCGTTCCTGACGGTTGCCGAGGGCTGCGACAAATTCTGCACCTATTGCGTGGTGCCGTATACCCGCGGCGCCGAGATCAGCCGCCCGGCGAGCGACATCATGACCGAAGCGCGCGCACTGGCCGAGAGCGGCGCGCGCGAGATCACCCTGCTCGGGCAGAACGTCAACGCGTGGAGCGACGGCAGTTCAGGCCTCGACCGGCTGATCCGCGACATCGCCCGGATCGATGGCGTCGAGCGCATCCGCTACATGACCAGCCACCCCGCCGACATGACCGACGCGCTGATCGCCGCGCATGGCGAAGTGCCCGAACTCATGCCCTACCTCCATTTGCCCGTGCAGTCCGGCAGCGACCGCATCCTGAAAGCAATGAACCGCAGCCATACGGCGGATAGCTATTTGCGCAGGATCGAGCAGGCCCGTCGCGCCCGTCCCGACATCGCCATCTCGGGTGACTTCATCGTCGGTTTCCCCGGCGAGAGCGAGGCCGACTTCGAGGCGACGCTCAATATCATCGACGAAGTCCGCTACGCCGCCGCCTACAGTTTCAAATATTCGCCGCGCCCCGGCACCCCTGCCGCGACCATGGCCGATCAGATCCCAGCCGACGTAATGGACGACCGTCTCCAGCGCCTTCAGGCGCGCCTGACCGTCCACAGCCTCGCCTTCAACCGCGCCACGGTCGGCAAGGCCACCACCATCCTGATCGACCGCAAGGGACGCCAACCCGGCCAGATGATCGGCAAGACCCCGTGGCTCCAGTCGGTGTTCGTCGAGACCAGTGCGGTTATCGGCGACATGGTCGACGTCGTCACCACGGCCGCACTGCCCAACTCCCTCGCCGGCGTGCTCGCCACGGCAAAGGCGACCTGAGCGCAATCGCGCGCTTGCACCCGCGCCGCGCCGCTCTATCTTGCAAGTCACATGGGGCACCGAATCCAATCAATCGAAAGGCGCGCGCACTTGGCATCCACCGGAGTCTCCGCCTGATGCCCCCGCGCAAGCCTGAATTCGTCCCCGCCAAGCACCAGTCCGAAACCTCGATGGACAATTTTGGCCGCGCGCGGATGGAGTTGGATTTCGACCAGCCCTATCTGCTCGGGCCATTGTTCGGCGATTATGACCGCCACCTTGTGATGATCGAGCAGCGCCTCGGCGTGAACGTCTCCGCGCGGGGCAATCGCGTCATGATCGATGGCGATCCTGATGCCGCCGCCCGCGCGCGGGACGTGCTCCTTGGCCTATACAACCGACTGGACAAGGGTCAGGACGTTGACGCCGCGGCGGTCGAAGCGGTCATCGGCATGGCCAACCAGCCTTCGCTCGACGGCATCATCGCCCCCGAAGTTGCCAACGCGCCGGGCGTGATGATCCGCACGCGCAAGAAAACCATCGTGCCGCGCTCGGCGACACAGACCGAATATATGGAATCGCTCGGCCGCGACGATATGATTTTCGCGCTGGGCCCGGCGGGCACGGGCAAGACCTATCTTGCCGTCGCTCAGGCGGTGCAGATGCTCATCTCGGGTCAGGTGGATCGCCTCATCCTGTCACGCCCCGCAGTCGAAGCGGGCGAGCGGCTTGGCTTCCTTCCGGGCGACATGAAGGAGAAGGTCGATCCGTACCTGCGACCCCTCTACGACGCCCTCTACGACATGCTCCCGACCGAGCAGGTCGAGCGGCGGATCGCGTCGGGCGAGATCGAAATTGCGCCGATCGCCTTCATGCGTGGGCGCACGCTTAGCGACGCGTTCATCATCCTCGACGAGGCGCAGAACACCACCGCGCCGCAAATGAAGATGTTCCTGACCCGCTTCGGGATGCGCAGCCGGATGGTAATCTGCGGCGATCCCAACCAGACCGACCTTCCGCGCGGTGTCCAGTCGGGGCTCAACGATGCGGTCGAGAAGCTCGAGGGGATCGACAAGCTGTCGATGATCCGCTTTTCGGCAAAGGACGTCGTCCGTCATCCGCTCGTTGGCAAGATTGTCGAAGCCTATGAGGGGCCAGGCCATTGATCCTGGAAATCGGTCTCGAAGCCGACGCGGAGTGGGACAGTAGCACCGCCTGGGGGCCGCTCGCCGAGCGCGCCGCCTACGCCGCCGTCGCTGAAAGCGCATTTCCGCAGCTCGCCACGATCGCGCGCGCCGTCGAGATCGCGCTTCGTCTGACCAGCGATGCCGAAGTCCACGCGCTCAACGCCCAATGGCGCGGCAAGGAGAAGCCCACCAACGTACTGTCTTTTCCGATGGCCGAGTCTGCGGAACTGATCGATCCGGGCGAAGCTGACGGCCCCGAACTCATGCTTGGCGATATCGTCCTCGCCCATGGCGTGTGCGCCTCCGAAGCTGCCGACAAGGCCATCCCGATCGCCGACCACGCCGCGCATCTGATGGTCCATGGCACGCTCCATCTGCTCGGCTACGACCATCTGGATAACGGCTCGGCCGAGGATATGGAGGCGCGCGAAACCCGCGCCTTGGCCCGTCTCGGCATCGCCAATCCCTACGAGCCCATCTCCGACGAGGGGGACCGCTAGTCATGGCGACCACCCCCGACGAACCAAACGGCTCGCGCATCTGGCGCGGAATGCGCGCTCTGATCTTTGGCGATGATCATGAGACCAGCTTGCGCGACCAGATCGAGGACGCGATTGATGCCTCCGAGACCGTTCCCACCCAGCGCGGCGACCTTAGCCCGATCGAGCGGCAGATGCTCCGCAACCTGCTCCACTTCGGCGACCGCACCGCAGGCGAGGTCGCGGTCACGCGCGGCGACATCATCTCGATCCCGCAAACGCTCAACTTCGCCGAGCTGGTCGCGGCCTTCGCCGAAGCCGAGCACAGCCGTCTGCCCGTCACCGGCGAGGACCTCGATGATGTGATCGGCATGATCCACATCAAGGACGTCTTTGCCGCGCTCGCCAACCCCGGCCGCCCGCGCACCATCGAGGGGCTGCTGCGCACCCCGTTGTTCGTTCCTGAATCGATGGGCGTACTCGATCTGCTCGCCCGCATGCGCACCGAGCGAACCCACCTCGCGATCGTCGTCGACGAGTTCGGTGGAACCGAGGGGCTGATCACGATCGAGGACGTCGTCGAGGAGATCGTCGGCGACATCGAGGACGAGCATGATGAAGAGGCGACCGGCAATCTGATCCTCCTCGAAGACGGCCTGTGGGAGGCCGATGCGCGGACCGAACTCGAGGAAGTGGCGGAGACGATCGACGCGCGGCTGGTCGCGGGCGAGGACGATATCGACACGCTGGGCGGGCTGGCATTCCTTCTTGCAGGCCGCATTCTCCCGCCCGGCGAATCCATCCTTCACCCCTCTGGCTGGCGTCTCGAATCCATCGACGCCGACACCCGCCGCATGATCCGCCTTCGCCTCCACGCGCCCGAGGAAGGCGCGACGGCGGGCCAATGAAGTTCGTCGTTGCGCTGATCGCCGGCGCACTGTCCGCCTTTGCCTTTCAGCCGTTCGCCGTCAGCCTGCTGATGCCAGTCGCGTTCGCGGTGCTCGCTGGGCTGATCGCAGGCGCACCGCGACTGCGCAGCGCCTTCGCCATCGGATGGGCCTTCGGGCTCGGGCAGTTCTGCGTCGGGCTCAACTGGATCGCGACCAGCTTCACCTACCAGACGGCTATGCCCGCCTCGCTCGGCTGGGTCAGCGTGTTCCTGCTATCCCTCTACCTCGCCGTCTATCCGATGCTGGCTGCTGGCCTTGCCTGGCGGATCGGGCGACGGAGCGGGCCGGCTTTGGTGTTCGCGCTCGCGGCCGGGTGGATCGCGACGGAGTTCCTGCGTGCCGGAATCTTCACCGGCTTTGCCTGGAACCCCGTCGGGGTGATCCTGGTCGATACTCCGCTGCGCCGGGCGAGTGGACTGATCGGGACATATGGCCTGTCCGGGCTGACCGTGCTGATCGGTGGCGCGCTGTGGCTCGCACTTCGCCGCCTGAGGGACGGAGGCTGGGCGGTGCTGCCGGTCGCCGTGACCGGGATTGCCTCGCTCTTCCTGCCCCATGCCCCCGCCCGCGAGGGGGTCGCGTTGCGCGTCGTCCAGCCTAACATCGGGCAGGCGGAGCGGTGGAGCCCGGGCCTCGCGCAGGCCCAAATCGCGCGCTTGATCAATCTGTCGGGCCCGCCGCTGGCAGAGCCGCGACTGTTGCTCTGGCCCGAGTCTGCGGTCACAACGCCACTCGAGGACGACCGTGTCGGCGCCGCCCCTCAGACCGATGCGACGCGGCTGGCGGCCGTCCGCGCGCTTGGACCGCACGACCTGCTCGTCGCTGGCAGCGAAGGCCTCGCCTCGACCGACGGGGTGCGCGTGACGAGTGCGCGCAACAGCGCGTTCGTCCTTGCCCCCACCGGCAAGTTGCTCGATCGCTATGACAAGTCCCACCTCGTGCCCTATGGCGAATATCTGCCAATGCGGCCGATCCTGTCGGCAATCGGCCTGTCCCGCCTTGCCCCCGGAAACGTCGATTTCGACCCGGGCCCCGGCCCGCGCACGATCGACTTGCCCGGTTTCGGCAAGATGGGCCTTCAAATCTGCTACGAGATTATCTTTTCGGGCGAAGTAATCGACCGCGTGCATCGCCCCGACTTTTTGTTCAACCCGTCGAACGACGCCTGGTTTGGCCGCTGGGGTCCGCCGCAGCATCTGGCGCAGGCCAGGCTTCGCGCTGCCGAAGAGGGCATTCCCGTGATCCGCTCGACCCCGACCGGGATCAGCGCGATCGTCGATGCCGACGGTGCCCTTCTCCAATCGCTGCCGTGGCGCGAGCCGGGCGAAATCGACGGCCATATGCCCGCGGCGCGCGCGCCGACGCCGTTCGCCCAGTTCGGCAATCTGCTGCCGCTGCTACTGGCCTTCGCGCTAATGCTCGTCGCGCTGTGGCGGGGTCGCGATCCGATCACCAAATGACCGATCCACTGACGATCAACCGGCTTTATGGACGGTCGAGCGGGCACAAGCTGCGCAAGGGTCAGGCCGAGTTGCTCGAGCACCTGCTCCCCGCGATCAGCGTCCCCAACGAAGGCGAGATCAGCAGTCAGCTCCTGTTCGGCGATGATCGCCCGCTCCATTTCGAGATTGGCTTTGGCGGTGGCGAGCACCTCGCGCACCGCGCGGACCTGCTTCCCGATCACGGATTCATCGGCTGTGAACCTTTCCTCAACGGCGTGGCCACCGCGCTTGGTCATGTCCGTGATCAGAGCCTTGCGAACGTCCGGCTGCACATGGGCGACGCGCTCGAGGTGCTCAATCGCATCCCTGATGACAGCCTCAGCTTCGTCTACCTGCTCCACCCGGACCCGTGGCCCAAGGCGCGCCACGCCAAGCGCCGGATGATCAACGATGGCCCGCTCGGCCTGATCGCCGCCAAGCTCAAGCCCGGCGGCGAGTTTCGCCTCGCGACCGATCACCCGGTCTATCTCGACTGGTCGCTGATGGTCATTCAGCGTCACAGCGACAGCTTTGATTGGCTTGCCGAGAAGCCCTCCGACTTCCTCGATCCGCCGAGCGGCTGGATCGAAACCCGCTATGGCGCCAAGGCTCGGAGGGAGGGCCGCCAACCCTATTATTTCCGCTATCGGCGAACGGGATCGAGCCTCAGCAACCTCGCCCCGTCGCCGTCCTCGAGGAGATAAATATCTCCTGCCGGAGACTGGGCAACGGCGCGGATCCTGCCTTGCAATCCCCACTCCTCGGCCTTCGTCGCGGTCTCGCCCGCCAGATGCACGCGTATCAACGCCTGCGCCGACAGCGCGGGGACGAACGCATCGCCCTTCCATTGCGGCCAGATTGCGCCGCGATAGATCATCAGCCCGCTGGGCGAGATTGACGGGTTCCAATAGGTCTTCGGCGGGTCATAGCCGTCGCCGGGCTTATGATCCGGGA
This sequence comes from Sphingomicrobium sp., assembly GCA_039919075.1. GTDB lineage: Bacteria > Pseudomonadota > Alphaproteobacteria > Sphingomonadales > Sphingomonadaceae > Sphingomicrobium. The sequence goes on along the minus strand of JBDSGJ010000046.1, from coordinate 6,883 downwards.
TGTCGCTATCGTCGTAATTGCTTCCGTTCGAAGCATTGGGCCAGCCATAATTATGCCCCGACTTGATGAGGTTGATCTCGTCCCCACCCTGCGGCCCCATTTCGCTTTCCCACAGTCGCCCGTCCGCGTCGAACGCGAGACCATAGGGGTTTCGGTGTCCCGAGCTCCACGTCTCGGCCGGTGTATGGTTAGGGGTCGCCCAGTGGAACGGTCGCCCCGCCGCGCTCTTCGCGGCGCCCGAGTTCGCCGGCGGAGACGCGATCGAGGTAGTCGGCGCGCCGTCGCGGCCTGCCAATGCATTTCCGGGCGCCGGTTGGCCGTCGAGCGTCAGGTGCAGGATCTTGCCGAGCGGCTGGCTCGGGTCCTGCGCGGGCGTGAAGCGCTGCCGCTCGCCGGAGCTCAGGAACAGCGACTGCCCGTCGGGAGCGATGGCGATTGCGCCCCCGAACTGGCCGCCCTTGCCGCCCTGCGGGTCATGCCACAGCAGCCGAACTGCGGTAAGTCGCGACGCGTCCGAAGCAAGCGTTCCCCGCGCGAGCGCCAACGCGCTGCCGCCATTTGCCGAGCGTTCGGAGTAAGACAGATACACCAACCGATCACTGGCAAAACCCGGCGACAAGGCGACGCCGAGCAGGCCCCCTTGCCCGCCCGCCGCGACCGCCGGAACGCCGCCAACTTCACCAACCGGACTCCCCGATCGCCAATATTTAAGGTGTCCCGCCTTTTCCGTGACCAGCGCCGAACCATCGGCAAGGAAGGCGATCCCGAAGGGGGAATCGAATCTGGCCACTTCCGTGGGAATGAACGGTTTTGCGGACGTCCGCTTGCTTTCCGCCTGACTGGCTGGCCCCGCCGAGCAGGCCGCAACCGCGCACCCGAGCATAAGCGCTTGTAATAAAGTGAACCGCATCCAATGTGCTCCCTTGGCCGTTACCTTATCGGCTAATTGAAAGTTCTCTCCTGACCGCTTTATTACTCTCGCTGGCGACCGCGTCGCCGCCCTATCCTGTCAGCCAGGCCGAGGCAAAATCGACCGGCCGGGCGCTGTTCGCCGGGCGCAAAGCGCTGTTCGACCGCCTGGCGGGCGTGTTCGACAACGCCGGCATTGATCGACGTCAAATGGTCGCGCCAATCGAATGGTATTGCGAGAATCACGGCTGGGGCGAGCGTAATAAGACCTATCTGGCCGCCGCGGACCTCTTGTTCCTCGATGCCGCACGCGGCGCCATCGAGCGGGCCGGGATCAGGGCGTGCGATATTGACGGGGTTGTCGCCGTGTCGACGACCGGGATCGCCACACCCAGCCTCGAGGCGCGCAATGCCCAGGCGCTCGGGCTTCGCGCCGACGTCCACCGCGTGCCAATCTTCGGCCTTGGTTGCGCGGGCGGGGTTTCGGGCCTTGCCACTGCTGCCCGCCTCGCCGTTGCCGAGCCCGGCACACGCTGGTTGTTCGTCACGGTCGAAACTTGCTCGATCTCGATTCGACTGGACAGCGACGACCCCGCCGCAATCGTCGCCACCGCATTGTTCGGGGATGGCGCGGCCGCCGCTGTGATCTCGACCGAAGGCACCCCGCTGGCCACCATCGAGGGTTCTGGCGAGCGGCTGTGGCCCGGAACGCTCGACATCATGGGCTGGCGGGTGGAGGACCCCGGGCTCGCTGTCGTTTTCGACCGCGCGATCCCGCCGTTTCTCGAGAATAACCTCCGCGAAGGACTCGAGTCGATTCTGAACGTACTTGGCCTCACCTTCGCCGATATTGACCGGCTGTGCAGCCATCCCGGCGGCGCGAAGGTGTTGACCGCGATGGAAAGCGCGCTCGGCCTTCAGACCGGCACCCTCGACCTGGAGCGAGCCGTTTTACGCGAGCACGGCAACATGTCCGCGCCGACCGTGCTGTTCGTGCTCCAGCGATTGCTCGAACGTGGGCTCCCGGGACGGACGCTGATGACCGCATTGGGCCCGGGCTTCACGCTCGCCGCGCTTGCGCTTCGACGTCCCTCCTAGATGGTCTTCGGCCCCGGCCCGCTGTGGCCGGCGATCGCGATCCTGGGTTTTGTCACACTCCAGCGCGCCAGCGAACTTCCGGTCGCACGGGCAAACACCAGGCGGCTACTCGCACAAGGCGCCTACGAGGTCGCGCCCGGTCATTATCCGTTGATCGTTATGGTCCATGTGCTGTGGCTAGCAGCCCTTTGGCTACAAGCGCCGGGTTGGCCAGCGCACTCACCGTTCCTCGCGCTGTTCGTGCTGCTTCAGGTCCTGCGCGTGTGGACACTGCGCACCCTGGGGCCGCGGTGGACGACTAGGATCATCATTGTCCCGGGTGAGAAACTCGTCGCCCGAGGACCCTACCGCTTCGTCAATCATCCCAACTATCTAGTCGTGATCGGCGAGATCGCGGTCGTGCCCCTGATATTCGGCCTACCGCTAACCGCAATTGTCTTCACCATCCTCAACGCCATCATCCTGGCCATACGCATCCGGGCAGAGGGACGCGCGTTGAGGGGTTAGGAGCGGCTTGCGCGGTTTGGGCAACGCGCCTATATCATCGCCACTCCTCGACATCGCCGGATGCTGAGGCTGGGTTCCAACGGGACCCGGCGCCGAGACTGCTTATCTTTGTTCAGGACGACCGTTTGGCCGATATCGCCGCCATCACATCGCTCATCGCCCCAGAGGTCGAAGCCCTTGGGCTGCGCCTTGTGCGCGTGATCATGATCGGCGGGACGTCGGATCCCACGCTTCAGGTGATGGCCGAGCGGCCCGAGACGCGCCAGCTGGTCATCGCCGATTGCGAGGCGCTATCGCGGCGCATTTCCGATGTGATCGATGGCGAGGAAGAAGCCGGACGTGATCCGGTCGAGGGCGCCTACCGGCTCGAAGTGTCTTCGCCCGGGATTGACCGGCCGCTGACTCGGCTGGAAGACTTCGCTGACTGGGCAGGACATGAGGCCCGGATCAAGTTCGTCGAACCGCAGGACGGTGCCAAGCAGATCAGTGGGACCATCGACGGGATCGACGGTGAGACGATCTCGATCTCTACGCCCAAAGGTACTCGCAACTTTCCTTTTTCGTCGGTCGCTGCAGCGAAATTGCTGCTGACCGACAAGCTCATCAACGCCACCGCGCCGCTCAGCACCGAGGGCGCCGACCAATTTGAAGAGACGGAGACTTAAGATGGCAACGATTGCCCCGCCGACCGCTGGTCCCAGCGCCAACAAGGCCGAACTGATCGCCATCGCCGATTCGGTGGCCAAGGAGAAATTGATTGACCGCGGCATCGTCATCGAGGCGATGGAGGACGCGATCCAGCGCGCTGCCCGTGCCCGCTACGGTGCAGAAAACGATATTCGCGCGAAACTCGATCCGACCACTGGCGACCTCCGCTTGTGGCGCGTCGTCGAGGTGACTGAAGAGGTCGACGATTATTTCAAGCAGATCGACCTCAAGGGCGCCCAGAAGCTGCAGGCCGATGCGGCCGTCGGCGATTTCATCGTCGATCCGCTGCCCCCGATCGAGTTCGGCCGGATCGCCGCGCAGGCCGCCAAGCAGGTCATCTTCCAGAAGGTCCGCGATGCCGAGCGCGATCGTCAATATGACGAGTTCAAGGAACGCGGCGGCGAAGTCATCACCGGCGTCGTCAAGCGCGTCGAATTCGGTCATGTCGTGGTCGATCTTGGCCGAGCCGAGGGGGTCATCCGCCGCGACCAGCAGATTCCGCGTGAAATGGTCCGCGTCGGCGATCGCATTCGCTCGCTGATCCTGCGCGTTGCGCGCGAAGCTCGCGGGCCCCAGATCTTCCTGTCGCGCGCGCATCCCGACTTCATGAAGAAATTATTCGCGCAGGAAGTGCCCGAGATTTACGACGGCATTATCGAAATCAAGGCTGCGGCCCGCGATCCTGGCTCACGCGCCAAGATTGGCGTCATCAGCTATGACAGCAGCATCGACCCGGTCGGCGCCTGCGTTGGCATGAAGGGCAGCCGCGTCCAAGCAGTCGTCCAGGAGATGCAGGGCGAGAAGATCGACATCATTCCGTGGAGCGAGGATCTTGCGACCTTCGTCGTCAATGCGCTGCAGCCGGCAACGGTCGCGCGCGTGCTGATCGATGAAGAGGAAAGCCGCATTGAAGTGGTCGTTCCGGATGATCAGCTGAGCCTCGCCATCGGCCGTCGCGGGCAGAACGTGCGCCTCGCGTCACAGCTGACCAATTCGCAGATCGACATCCTCACGGAAGCTGACGCGAGCGAGAAGCGCCAGCGCGAGTTCATCGAACGTTCGACGCTGTTCCAGCAGGACCTCGACGTCGATGAGACGCTCGCGCAATTGCTCGTTGCCGAAGGCTTCACCAGCCTCGAGGAAGTCGCCTATGTCGACAGCGACGAAATTGCTTCGATCGAGGGGCTCAACGACGACATCGCCAGCGAGTTGCAGAACCGTGCGACCGAGGCACTCGAGCGCCGCGAAGCCGCCGCGCGTGAGGTTCGTCGTGAGCTTGGGGTCGAGGATACGCTGGCTGAACTGCCACACATGACCGAAGCCATGCTGGTCGTGCTCGGCAAGGCCAACATCCGCACGCTCGACGACCTTGCCGACCTCGCGACCGACGAGCTGATCCAGCAGAAGCGCCAGGAACCGCGCCGCCGCGCCGAAACCGCAGTCAAGCGGCCCGAAGACAAGGGCGGCATATTGGCCGACTTCAAGCTGTCCGAAGAACAGGGCAACGAGATCATCATGGCCGCCCGCGCCCACTGGTTCGAGGACGACGACGCGACTGCTGCTCCGGCTGGGGAGGACGCGGTTGCGGAACAAGCAGAATGACCCGCTAGACGATCAACCACTGGTCAACGGGCGAGATGCGCGGGTGGCGGACACGGTCCGCACCTGCGTGCTTACCCGCGCGCCCGGCACGCGCGACTCGCTGATCCGGCTGGCGCTCGGCCCCGACGGTCAGGTCGCGCCCGACGTCGGCGCGCGGGCACCCGGGCGCGGGGCGTGGATCGGGGTCGGTCGCGCGGCACTCGATATCGCCAATGCCAAGGGCAAGTTGAAGGGCGCACTGGTCCGCGCGTTCAAGGCGACCGCGCTCGATGTTCCTTCTGACCTCGGCCAGCGGATCGAGGACGCGCTTCGCCGGGCAACGCTCGACCGGCTGGGGTTAGAGGCGCGCGGCGGCACCCTGCTGTCGGGCGCGGACAAGATTGAGAGCGCCGCCCGCGCCGGTCAGGTCCATCTCCTGCTCCACGCCGCCGACGCCAGCGAGGACGGCAACAAGAAGCTCGACGCCGCGTGGCGAGTCGGCGGCGCCGATCGCCGCGGCCATGATCGCGGGCTGGTTTTTCCCGAACCCAGATCCATCTTGTCGATGGCGCTCGGCCGCGAAAATGTGGTACATGTCGCTTTGATCGATCGAGCCGCCGCCGCTCGCGTGTCGTACGCGCTCTTCCGGTGGCAAGCTTTCATCTCTCCCGATGCGGGGCTAAAGGGCGGCATTGCCGCTCCGGGCCTCGTCTCGGCTGCAATATCTGACGAAGGAATAGAATGACCGACCAGAGCGACAAGCCCAAGCTTGGAACCCGGCCGCCGCTGGGCGTCAAGCGCACGGTCGAGACCGGCAAGGTGAAGCAAAGCTTCAGCCATGGCCGCTCGAATACCGTCGTGGTTGAGGTCAAGAAGCGCCGTATCCTCGGCAAGCCGGGCGAAGCGCCTGCGCCCGACCCGACGCCCGCGCCCGCGCCCGCTCCCGCTCCCGTCGCGGTTGCTCCGCCGCCGCGCCCTGCGCCCGCGCCGACCCCGGTGCGTCGCCCAATCGACGATATTTCCTCGCGTCGCGAGCTGCAAGAGCGCTTGCTTCGCGAAGCCGACGAAGCGCGCATGGCGAGCCTCGAGGAAGCCCGCCGCCGCGACGACCGCGCGAGGCTCGATCAGACCGACGAGGACAAGCGTCGCGCCGAGGACAATCGCAAGGCCGAGGAAGCCGCCGCCGTTGAAGCCGCGCGCATCGCAGCCTTGCCGCCCGCGCCCGATGCCGCCGCTCCTGATGCTGTCGCCCAGCCAGAGGAAGGCAGTGCCGCCGCCCCGGGCGATGACCGCGTCTATCGCAAGCCCGGCCCCGTCCAGGTCGTCAAGCGCCCCGATCCGGTTCGCCCAGCACGCGGCAAGATGGGCGACGATCGCCGCCCCGCAGGCAAGCTGACCGTCACCCGCGCATTGGCCGGGGAGGAGGACAACCGCACCCGCAGCCTCGCCGCACTTCGCCGCGCCCGCGAAAAGGAAAAGCGCGCCCACGCCTCGTCAGGCCCCTCGGCCAAACAATATCGCGAAGTCCAGGTACCCGAATCAATCACCGTTCAGGAACTCGCCAACCGCATGGCCGAACGTGGCGGCGACCTGATCAAGTCATTGTTCAGGATGGGCGTGCCGTCGACCCAGTTGGACGTGATCGATCAGGACACTGCCGAGTTGTTGGTCACCGAATATGGCCACACCATCAAGCGCGTCAGTGAAAGCGATGTCGACATCGACAGCGCCGCCGATGTCGATGCCGATGACACGCTGGTCACCCGCTCGCCCGTGGTCACGATCATGGGCCATGTCGATCATGGCAAGACCTCACTGCTCGACGCCATCCGCGGCGCGTCCGTCCAGGCCGGCGAAGCTGGCGGCATCACTCAACATATCGGTGCCTATCAGGTGACCCTGCCCGACAAGTCGAAGATCACTTTCCTCGACACGCCTGGCCACGAAGCCTTTTCCGAAATGCGCCAGCGCGGCGCCAATGTCACCGACATTGTCGTGCTGGTAGTCGCCGCTGACGACGGGCTTCGTCCGCAGACAATCGAGGCGATCAACCACACCAAGGCGGCCGGCGTGCCGATGA
>JBDSGJ010000045.1:0-60730 GCA_039919075.1 Sphingomicrobium sp. | reverse complement strand
GGGGTGAACATCGAACTGCTGCGCCAGTTCGGTCAGCGTCCGTTCCCCCTTCACGGCAGCCAAGGCCACCTTCGCCTTGAATACCGGACTGTGGTTCCGGCGCGGTCGCTTGCTCATCATGCCTCCTATGCCGCAGCCATTCTGGCTGCCTTCAGGCCAGCAATCCACTCTTCCCACTGTCCAAATTTCCCGAGCCACCTCTCGATGATGGGTGCGGCCAAAGCCCAGATCCCAAACCTCGTCTTTGGTGGCGATCGCCGGGATGACGACCATGTGCCACTCCTCCTGCGACTGGAGGTGCCCGCCATGTCACCGTTCCAGTCTCCTTGAGCGGCCGTTGTGCCATCCCCGTCAAGATGACGGGCGAGGAAGGTGGCGACCTGGCCGGCGTCGAGCGCGCTGAAGGGTTGACGGTCTCGACCGAGGTGCCGGCAAGCTTGGTCAGCTTCAGCCGGCGCCCGCCCTCGCTAATCGAGACCATGCGGTCAAGCTCCTCCTCGACCAGCTTCCTGAGATCACGCTGTTTGGGCGGGCGGCCCTTCGGATTGCCCGAGACGCCCGGTTTGAACCGGCTGTGTTCGGGAGGCCGGCCGCGGCCGACCTCCCCCTTGGCGCTGGCGGGCGTGCGGTTCTTTGCCATCACGCATCCGCCCCGTCGCCGAGGTCGTCGACCGGATATCCGTCGTCCTCCCCGCAATCCTCATTGTTGTTCTCGATGTTTTCGTCGTGGGGCTGGTCTTCCTCGACGCTGTCTGCGGGCACACCACGTTCGGCCGCCACATTGGCGAACGTCTGGGCGCGTAACGCACGAGCAGGCGCAGGTTGTCGTGACAATCGCCGTGCAACCCGTTGCACGAGAAATCGGCGGAAGCGGAATTGGGCGTGACAGTGGGAAGATAAGTGGACTTGACCCGCTTGCGGGTACGGACCGGAGGAAATGTCATGGAGATTTGCCTTCATGACCCGAGCAACAGCGGCGACCGCGCACTCCTTCACAAGGGGTGGCTCGATCTCCTGCTGCTGCTCGATGTCCGAATGACAAAAGCTGCTGCCGCGCTCCCTCGGGAAAAAGGGCGCGGACGCTTGTCTACAATAAAGCTTGCCCGGGCACAAGCCATGATTTAAACTAAGTCGTTGAATAATTGACGAAAGATCGGGCGCTTGGTGAAAATTGCAACAGTTGCGCGGATTTTGACCTGTTCAGTTCTGTTTTAATCATTTTCGCGCCTGTTATTTGTAGCTGCAATTTGGCCAAGTAATTGAGACTGCTGCTAAAAAGTCGATTGTCTGGCGCGAGGGGCTAAAACCCTCCCTGTTATCCCGGCATTATCAGGGGGAGGGAGAGCGGTTCGCAGATGACTGTTTCCACCGCCATTTACCGTTGTAAGTGAAGGATAAAATGAAAGTGTGTGTCGATATTACCTGCTCTGTCACCTGCTAGATTGCGGATAGCTACCGACGGTAGCGCGCGATTATGGACGAGATCAGCGAAATAGTGCTGGGCATTTTTCGGATTGCTTGACTGGTGCCGATAGCGTCATTGGCGCCAAATTCTCGTTAAAGCTGCTGCCTGATACTGACGCTAATATTAGCGCGCTTCAACGCAAAATGGCCCTAGTGACGCTATCGGCCTACCGATAGTTTGCCCATCCCCTACTTTTGCGCTCGACTCTCGCCAATTTGAGGCCCTGTACATTCGTGCCTCGCGGCATGGCGGATCGACCGGTAGCCTGCTCCTAGCGCAACACCTCGCTGGCCTGCGCCTGCGATACGATTCGAATTCCATCGTCCGGCAGCAGCCAGCCTTGCCCGACTTGCTGCGCCACGGCCGCGCGGATCCTTGTTACGAAACCTTCGTGGTCGTGATAACGCGCCTCAAGCGAAGGTCGAGAGTCGCCCTTCGCGCGGCGCTCAGCCTCCGTTCGCGCGAAGGGGACAAAGCCGCCGGCAAACCCGCAGCCCCCGCCCTTGCCGTAGCCCGATGAAAGCTCGTTCCATCCCGTATAGGTTCCGATCGGGACGAGGAGCTGGACTGACGGAATACCTGCGGTCTCATTGCCGTCGGCATTCACTCGCGGCACGAGTTGAGGGATCATTTGGCGAACGATCGGCGGCAGGCGCGTTGCCACACCCGATAGGTCGCGATAATTGAAACGTGGACTAACATGATAATCCGGCAGCGTGTTGAGCTTGCCATCCGGCTTCGGCACGCCAGGGATGGCGGGCCAACCCATTGCCCTCGAATTCGCAGGCACGAGATCGCCAGCCATTAAGGTTGGATAGCGACTTGGCGGGGGAGCTTTCCCAGTACTAACCCACTCTGCCAGCGCTTTGAGGATGGCGCGACGCGTGTCCGAAGACGGGTTGGGATTTCCTGGCAACGTGCAGCGGGGTGCACCAGGGAAGGCGAATGTGTCGCCTGCCATCGGGAAGCCGCCGGAATAGGAGCCCCCATGCGTGACACTTGGGAAATAGTAACGGCGAACATTTTGAGGAAGCGGCAGGTCTGATTTCGCACTCGTACCGACTAGATTAGGCGACATGCGTAAACCCCAAAATTCAGCTGCGCCGAACGTCTCGACGATCCGAGGGCAGGTACGATCACGATGGCAGCGATCGAGCAGGCTCGACGTCCCGCGGCCCCGGGCCTTGTCGTTGTAGCGTGTCCACCAGAGGTTGCCTTCGCTGCCCAACTCGAACGGGTTTGCCGCGCCGCCCGGCAACCCAAACCTAATATTGAGCGGCACTTGGCGTGCGGCGATGTTAGGGTTCGCGCCATCGAACACGCGCCGTCCATCCTCGCCGGCATTGAAGCCGAGCGAAATCAAGCTCCGGACGAAATTTCCCGACTGCGACGTGCCGGTGATAATTGACCACTTAATGATCCCAGCCACGGGGTTGGGCGTGCCGGCGTCATCGGCTTGGGCGTTGCGTAGAAAGGTATTGAGGTCACGGACCGCGGCAAAGCCGATGCCCAGCACCTTAGGATCTTTGCCTTCATACGTGACCGTATAGGCATTGGCCGGATCGAAGCCGCCGCGAACGCAAAGCTGCGTTGGGTCTGGTATCCCTGGGAAGGGCGCCGTCCGGCAGTCCGCAAACGCCCAATCCGCTGACGGAATGGTTATGAGGCGTGCGCCCGCGCTTCCTTGCCGGGTCAGCAGTGACTGCCTGGTGTCCAAGCTCACGGGTAGCGGTCGCGGCGTCGGTCGACCAATACCGCCGACGATGGCGATGCTGGTCGCGCCGACCGGCATGTCCGTGAAACGCTGAAGCACAGGCGCGGTCAGCGACGTTCCGCCGGGGCCGGTAGCGACAGGAGCCGTGAGGGTTTGCACGCCCGCCTGCGGTGCAATATCGCCCTGCCATCCGCTGACCACGCGAACGTGGCCGTCGGGATCGGCGGCCACAGTGCCGTTACCGCGATTGGGAACGTCGTACATCAAGAAGCCGCTTGCTCGGCGGGGGTCGATTGGCAGCGCGATCTCGAACGTCGCCTCATAACCAACTCGGCCATTCGCTAATCGTGAGGCCCCGGCAAGATCGGTGATGATGCGGTTGTGAGGATCGGCCGGATCGAGTTCGCCCGCGTAGCGGCCGCGCAGAATCGTGTAGGCGGGAGCGCCAGGTTCGATGCGGCTTACGATCTCGTGCGTCAGCACGTTGATGCGCGTCAGGCGGGCGTCAGCCATGCTGCAGAGGAGCGCGAGCAAGGCCGCCCCCGCGAACTTCACCGGTCGCGTCATAACGGCTCCTTCAGAGATTGAGGTTCGAAGATCGAACAATTGGCGCAGAGAGACTTGCCGTGCGGATCGAGGACGAGCGAGCGCGTCACGCTGCCACTCGGCGCCCCTTTCAAGACGAAGCTGAGCGCGCCGAGCTCTGGCAACTCGTAACGACAACGCGCGCGCACCTCCAGCGCCAAAGGAAGGGGATCGAAGCATCGGAGGGTGCGAACCATCATGTAATCGACCCAAGTCGGGCAACATGAAAAGGAGGAGGTGCCCTGAATCAGCCATTCTATGCCGCAACGGCCAAACTCGGGGTTGTTGGACTCCATCTTGTCATCGAGCGCGTTGCGCCGTTGGGGCGAGTGCCCGATCAAGGCTGCACGAATGGAGGAAGCGCATGGTAGCCGATGGAGCCCGGGCCGGGGCGGGCCTCAAAGGCGCGGAATGGTTCAGTCAAGCGCTGACCAGGGAGTGAGCGCACTGTGGCGTTCGCCTGACCGCGTTATTGCGACCCGGTTTTCGGCGAGCAGTCCCAAACAAATCGACTGCCAAAGTCCGCTTTATCCATACACCAAATGCAGTGCCGGCGATGGCATTTTGAAGCTGGACCTAAACGCCTTAAATGAATTCAGATCGAACACGATCAAAGTGACGGCGGCGATTATGACAACTGCAAAAATGAAGCATGGGCCTGTAGCGAATGGCCTCGGGGCAGCTTTCCACCTCGAAACACGTCGGGCCGCGTTCGCTCTGACTGTCTTGTCCCTCGCGCTCGCCGCGTCGCCAGCGCGTGCCGCGACTTGCGCCGCGGCGGAAGCACCAAGGTTCGGGAGCGAAGCGCCGCTGACAATCGATGCGGATTGCGTGGATCCGGACTACAACGACAAGACTTTCGTCCTCGATAGCACGAAGTCTCTTACGCTCGCGCTGCCGGATGGTTCGTCGATACCCTACACCGAAGTCAAAGGGCGCTTTCCTGCAACGCACAGTGCTGCCCAGCTGCCCGAAGGCGTGACCGGGAGCCCAACCACCGCCAGCCACGCTGTCACATGGCTCTTTCCGGACCGGGCGCATTGGCATAACCGGTTCTTCCAGCAGTCCTATCCTCTGCCGTTCGAGTTCCTGAACGTCGTCGACGCCCACTTCGCCTTCGCCAACGGAGGCTACACAGTCAGTGTGATGCCGGGCAACTCCGTCACCGGCTACCGTGTCAGCGCTGCGGCCGCGAAGCTGGCCAAGACCTTTGCCGACAAGCTCTACGGCAACACGGCGCGCATCTACGGCTACATCTATGGTCAGAGCGGCGGGTCAGTACAGATGATGGCCGCCAATGAGGGCACCACCGGCGTGTGGGATGGCGTCATCCCAGTGGTCATCGCGGTGGATGGCCTCAACACGCATTCGTTCCAGTGGGACGCGCTATACGCGCTCGCTGTTCCGGAGGCGAAGCGCCTCGCGATTTCCGAAGCAGCGGCTCCGGGAAGCGGACGGGATATCTATACGGGGCTCACCGCTGAAGAACATGCCATTCTGGACGAGTTGTTGAAGGCCGGCTTTGCCCGCAAGGCCCTGGAGGACTGGAAGTTTTCGGTGGGCTCAGCGCTGCCGCTTTCGGGGGCGCTGGCCAGGTTCGACACGAGCTATGAAGAAGATTTCTGGTCCAAGCCGGGATATGAGGGGGTCAATCCCCCCCCTTATCTTGCCGCAGCAAAGGTTGACGGCTTCGCGACGATTACCAGTGTGGAGCGGGACAGCAAGAAGGCGGTAACCGCGATTACCCTCGACCCGGCAACGCTGCCCCATCTCGGCTCGACCGGCGCGGAAGGATTGCAGTTCTACGTCTACGGCCCTGACAGCCTCACGCGCGTCGTCAACGGCCAGGCACGCGGGCTCTCGGGCAAGCTGGTCGGTAACACGTTTATCCTGAAAGACGCCAACGATCCGGTCCTGCTGGGCGCGTTGTCGGTCGGCGCGAAGATCAGGATCAACAACCGCTTCATGCTCGCAGCGTGCTTCTATCCGCGTCATTCGATTCTCGATAACGGCAGCCCGGCCTATAATCAGTACAAGAATGCAGACGGCACGCCCAAGTACATCCAGCGTCCCATCCAGACTGCGTACATCGCCAACATCGGCGCAGCGGGGGGCCGCCGGGAGACCGGCCATTTGAAGGTCAAGACGATCGTGCTCGAGAACCTGTTCGACCCTGCATCCTATCCTTATGTTGGCGGGTTCTACGCCGAACAGGTGCGCCGGGCCATGGGACCGCGCGCGACTGATAGCATGTTTCGCATCTACTATCAGGACAATGCCCCGCACGGCGCGTTCCCGACCACCATGCCAGGACCAGAGGCAGCCAAGCACGCGACCAAGATTGCCAGTGTCGGCGGGATCCTGAATCAGGCGCTGCTCGACCTGGCGGCGTGGGCTGAACGCGGGATCGCCCCGCTCCCGTCGAGCCGATACAGCCGCGATCCGATGAACCAGATCTTGGTGCCGAAGAGTGCGGCGGTACGCGGAGGGCTCCAGCCGGTGGTTGCTCTCAGCGCAAACGGCGTCGCCCGCGCGCATGTGGGCATAAACCAGCCGGTCACCTTGGCGGCCAGGATCGAAATGCCCCCGCGTGCTGGCAAGATCGTCCGCTATGCCTGGTATGTCGGCACGACGGATCTGAAATTTGAGCCCGACGTCAAACTCTCCAGTCCGCAGACGAGTTTCAATGTGAAGCGCACGGTCAGCTTCGCCGTGCCGGGTGAATATGCGATCACGCTTCGGGTCGAAGGCCAGCGAAACGGCCTCAACGACGTCAACGGGACGACGTTTCTGCAAAACGTGGCCCGGGTGCGGGTCGTCGTACGATAGCCGGGCGTCCACAAGGGTGCTGAACCTGGCACATCATGCCCCTCGCGGCGAGATAAGCGATGGGTGAGCGGCCTGGACTCCCATCTCGGCCCACGGGCTGCGAAATCCCCGGGGAGACATTGGATCATGGATGCGCCGTATTATCCGCCGGCATCAGCCTGTGAACGACCCATATTTGCACGAAAGCGGCGGGCATGGCTTTTGTAGCGCCGCCGTCCGGGAAAAATATTTCGCCGAGCTGCTCTCATGGATGGAATTTCGGAAGATCGCTCTCCGCGCAACCGAGGAGGCGCCCCCACGGTCGTTGATGATGGGCAGCGTCCGGTCGTGGATGGCACTAACCTTGAGCTCGGCCCGCTGCCCGATATGCAGGGCCGGAATGTGGGCGCCGATCATGGTCGGGCTATTCCATTCGATCATCTTCCCGACCATTTTCACGCTTGAGATTAGGGGCCTCTTGCCGCTGACCCGAGGAGGGATCGGGACTACTGATCCTGGCGATAGCCGGCGGATCCCTGGTCGTCGTGCAGGGCAAGATTGCCGATGGCTACGGGCTGCAGACCTCGTTCCTACTGACCGCCGCGTGCGAAATCTACATCCTGTTCTACGCTCTGAAGGGCGCAAGGGTGACCGACCCGCTCGAAGCGCCGGTCGCTTAGCGAGCGCCTGCCGCAAGGATCGGAAGCAACGGGATCCGCCGCGCCAGTGCGTCGCGGATGGTAATCGCCCGCGCATAGGTGGCGGGCGCATCGTCCTCGCTGCCGATCCTGAAGCTCATGCTGAGCGCGCCTACCGTGCGGCCCGCGCGATCGAGCAACGGGAATTCGACCGCCAGCCGCCGACCGCCATTGGTCACCTCGCGCGCGGCAACGCCGGTGGCGATGATGCGCGCGTCGTCGGCGTCGCCGGGCTTGCCGATCCGCCCGAAGCTCGAGGCGATGATGATGTTGCCGAGGCCCGGCGGGGCGACGTGGAGCGCGAGCGTGACGAGATCGGGAAAGTCACCCAGTGCGCGGTCGACCAGCCGCTGGGCAAAGCGCGAGGGCCGCGCACCCGCCACGAACGGAGCGGGCTCGGCGAGGTTGCCGACGACGTAGATCCGCCGCGCCAGATCGGCCGCGACCGCGATTGCCGACGGGTGGCCCTTGCGTCCCGAAACGGCGACCGTGCCGATCGCCTCGCCCATCGCGTTCGACAATGGCGCGGTCGTGTTCCGTGGCGTCAACGTTCCAACCGACAGCGCGATCGGGTCGGGCGTTCGCGGCACGCTGATCGAGATCGAGCTGAGCTCACGGTGCCGCGCCAGCGTGTCGCCGAGCAGATGCTCACCATAGCTTGCCCCGAGCAGTAGCGCGGCGAGGATCAGCCGATTGCAACTCGTCAGAAGCGGACCGAGGCGGTGACATAGCCGAGCCGACCGATCGGGCTGTAGGTCGATACGTCCGCAGTGTTGTCGGTATCGTGACGCTGAACGTCCCCGAGGACGCCGTCGGGATCGAGTAATCGGCAAGGTTGTTGAGCGTCCGCGCTTTCAGCCCGCCGAGATTGGTGAAGCGGTCACTCCCTTTATTATTATCGTGTCTTGTCGTGTCGCGGTGGCGTGGGCCTTCCACCTAAATGCAGCCTGAATTGAGCCGTATCGATTCTGCGGTCAGTGCGGCGCGCGTCGGCTGATTTCGAGAACGGTGAAACTGTCGTCGGTGAAGCGGTTCGGATAGAAAGCGGCGGGGCCGGTGTTTACCGGCATCGATGGATCGACAATTCCTTCGGCGGCTACCGTGAACACCCGCTCGTCGATCGCATCATAGGCAATCGTGCGGGCGCCGGGACGGGTCGTCAGCGCTTGTTCGAGGCGATAATGATCGGCATCGTCCTGGTGAAAAATGACGAGATTTGAATCGACCCCATTGGTGGTGAAGATGCGGCCGCGCGTCGCATCATAGGCGATCCCGTCATTGCCATGGCCGATCGTCGGAGTCGCAATCACCCGGCCGCTGTCGCTGTCGAGGATGGCGAGCACCGGTGCCGTCCCGCGGCAGCCGAGAAACAGGCGATGATGGCCGCTGTCGAACGCCAGCCCGGTCGGCTGGACGCAGCCGGTGGTCGGCCATTCGCTGATCAGCGCGCGCGTCTTGAGATCGACATGCGCAAGCATCGCGCGGTCGCGTTCGGCAATGAAAATGCCGCCGTGCCCATCGGCCGCCGATCCTTCAAGTTTGCTGCTCGTCATCGCGATCTTGCCGGTCACGGCGAGCGTGCGTGCATTCATCAGCGTGATCGTCTTGCTGTCGCCCGACAGGAACGCGACTTGGCCGGAGACCGGATCATAAACCGCCGCATCGGCGTCCTGAGCAAACTTGATCCGCCTGACCAAGCTGTAACCCGGGAGCGCGAACACCGTCGTCGAACCATCTTCGTTGGTGGTAAAGCCTCGCCCGAGCGACGGCACCAGGATCGCCGCGTTGGCACCCTCGGACTCGACGATCTTGCGGACCAGCCGCCGCGCGATGGTGTCATAGACGAACACCCCGTCGTTGCGGCGTCCCATGACGAGATATTTGTGCGTCGGCTCATAGGTCAGATAGTCATATTCGGGCGCCTTGCCCGGAAGGACAGTGGCCGATTTGAGCTGGAAGAACGACGTCGGCGCGGCGACGACCGGAACAGCCGCAATCAGGGCGATTGCTGCAAACGCGCTTTTCATTGGCCGAGATCCACGCGCAAGATTCTTGCCATCGCCTTGGTCTCGCCGGGCGAGGCGGCGATGAACATCTCGTTGCGCTCTGGATCGATAATTCCAGTCTTGGCGCTGGGCAAGGTGGCCAGCCGGGACAGCTCGACAAACTCGTTCGGCCCGCACTCCTCGACGATCGTGACATAGCCTTGCCCACCGAGCGAATAGGCGCGGTGATGGCGCTCGTCCCACAGCCTCGGGGGTCGCGTGGATCGCCAGCACGACGACGTTGGGATGCCCGGCGACGATCATGTCGACCAGACGCTGCGCGTAGATCGGCCCCTTCGCCGCAACCGCTGCGGGCGCGGTCTGTGCCGCGACGGGCGCGCCGAGCGCCGCCAGGGCGACCCCACAAGCGAGGATCAAACGCGTCATGCAACTCTCCCTGGAAATCGCTTCTTCCTTACACCTGCTGCTAGGCCTGCGCCCTGAGCGCAAACTGAATGCTCTCTGAAAAGAAATTCAGGTTGCGCGCGGCCGTCTGCGGTTTCGGTTTTACATCATCCTTTGCCCCGGTCATCATCGCCAACGGAGAGCGACAATGAAGATCCTGGTGGTCGAGGACCAGCAACGGCTGGCCGATTTCCTCAAGCAGAGCCTGATCGAGCGAAGCTATACGGTGGTGCTCGCCGCCAGCTGTGCCGAAGCAAGCGACGCGATCAGCGAGAGCGGGTTCGACGTCGTGGTGCTTGATCTCGGGCTGCCAGACGGCGACGGGCTCGACATGCTGCGCGAGTGGCGCGCTGCGGGGTTCAACGAGCCGGTGCTGATCCTGAGCGCGCGCGACACTGTGACCGACCGGATTACTGGGCTAGACGTCGGTGCCGACGATTATCTCCCCAAGCCGTTCAGCGTCGAGGAATTGCTCGCCCACATCCGCGCGCTGATCCGCCGCCAGTCGTCGAGCAAACAATCGGTGCTCGAGCACGACGGGCTCAAGATGGACCTGCTCGGCCACGTCGTGTTCCTCGACAACGCGCCGGTCGAACTGACCAGCCGCGAATTTTCGCTGCTCGAAATCTTCATGCATAATGTCGGGCGCGTGCTGACGCGGACGCTGATCTCGGAAAAGATCTGGGCGTCGCATTACGACGTCGATACCAATTTGCTCGACGTCTACATGAGCCGGCTGCGCGGCAAGCTCGAGCGGCCCGGCAAGCAGCGCTTCAAGACCGTTCGCGGGATCGGCTATCAGCTACTGTGAGGACCATCGGGACTCGGCTGACAACCTATTATGCGGTGGCGGCGACGGTCAGCGCCGCGCTGCTGTTCCTGGCGGGTTATCTGTTGCTTGAGGATCGCCTGATCCATGGGCTCGACCAGCTTAACCGCGCCGAATATCAGCAGCTGCGGACGCGGCTGGGGGCGGATTATGCAACGCTCGGCCCGGCGGTGATCGACCAGCGGATTCACGAGACCGCCGAAGCCGGGTCGGCGCTGTTCTTTATCAATGTCGATGAGCCGAACAGCGGCATGATCTTCTATTCGCTAAACCTCCACCGTCAGGCGATCCCCGACGTCAAGGGCAGCCAGACCTACCTCGCGACGATGCCCCGGATCGGGGAATTGCGAGTCAGCGAATTCGTCATGAAGCCGTTCGACGTGACCATCGCGACCCCGACCGCACAGGTTCGCGAGGGAATGCGCAGCTATGTGGTCGTGTGCGCACTACTGCTGCTGGTGATGCTGCTCGTCTCGGTTCTCCTCGGTCGTCGGCTGAGCAAGGTCATCCTCAAGCCCCTCAACTTCATCCGCGAAACCGCGAGCCGGATCGGGTCCGACAATCTTAGCGAGCGGATCCCGGTGGCCGATCATGACGATGAATTGAGCGACCTTGCGCTGCTGCTCAACCGTATGTTCGACCGGCTCGAAGTCGCGTTCGAACAGATCAAGCGCTTTTCCGCTGATGCCTCGCACGAGCTCAAGACGCCCCTGTCGTTGATCCGGCTTCACGCCGAAAAGCTACTCAACGACGGCACGCTGACCCCCGCAGCGATCGACGCCGTGGTCGTCCAGCTTGGCGAAGTCGCGCGGCTCAACCAGATCATTGAGGAGATGCTGTTCCTGTCGCGGGCCGAGGCGGGTGCGGTGCAGCTCCAGCTCGTCGCGCAGGACCCGTCGGCGATGCTCGCCAGCTTCGAGCAGGATGCGATTGCGCTGGCCGAGCATCGCGGTTGCCGTTTTGCAATGATGTC
This sequence comes from Sphingomicrobium sp., assembly GCA_039919075.1. Classification (GTDB taxonomy): domain Bacteria; phylum Pseudomonadota; class Alphaproteobacteria; order Sphingomonadales; family Sphingomonadaceae; genus Sphingomicrobium. Next base: position 49,208 of record JBDSGJ010000045.1, on the reverse strand, counting down.
GAGCGGCACCGGCACGGTCAGTTTCGACGAGCGGTTGCTCCGCCAGCTATGGCTCAACCTGCTGACCAACGCGCTCAACGTGTCACCACCGGGCGGCCTGGTGGCGATGTCCTCGCGGCTTGAAGATCGCGCATGGACTGTCGAGATTTGCGACGACGGGCCGGGACTCGAGCCGCATCAGCTCAACCAGATGTTCGACCGCTTCAAGCAGTTCGGAACTCACTCCGCCAACGAGCAGGGAACCGGCCTCGGCCTCGCCATCTGCCGTAGCATCGTCGATCTTCATGGCGGTCGAATCGCGGTCTCGCGTCGGTCGGACGGGCTTGGGCTTCGCGTCGCCGTGACGCTCGACCATACACCGATCGACGAGGGCGGGAGCTAGGTTCGCCGCGTCCGCAGCCAGGGATTATTCGCTGCAGAACCCCGTCCCGGATGACGAAATGATGGACCGGGCCCGCCGCCGCATGTCCCGCAGCGAGGGGCAGCACGGCATTCGCGGCCAACCGGTGAAGACTGACCACGCGAGTGGCCAGCGCGTGACGGGCGTCGGGCGGAAGACTGGCATATTTTGGGCAAATGGAACAGCCCAAAGATATCGTCGCCGCGAACCCAGCTGTTGAACAGACCAAGGCCCAGCGGCGCCGCCACCAACACATGAAGCGAGACGTGGACCAGCGCGGCAAGTCGGTCGGCCACGGTCGGTGTCGCCGCGCGAAAACGCACGCCCCTGCTGGTCCGCCAGCGCGCACGATAGGCGAGCGCGGCCACCAGCAAGGTTCCAACGTCTCATTCTCGACATACAGCACGGACTTGTCGTGAGCGACGGTCGGATCGACGCGCTCGGCGCCGGCCTGGACCGTGGTTGCCAACGCAAGCACGCCAAAGCGCCATGCCAATCGCGCGGCGGCGAACAGATTTTTCTGCCATAAACTCTCCTGTTGGCGGCGCTGGTAGCCGCACAACCTGACGGCAAACTGAAAGCGCGCGCCTCGCCAGTCTCAACACGCGAATGAGAATCATGTGGACCTGTGCAGCGGTCGATGCGACGCGCAGTCCGGTCGCGGCGGGCGAAATCCGGCGCAGCGACGATGACCACCGGGCGCCCTGCTCGGGCAAGGCTTGCGGTTGAAGGGCTGGCGATGCGCATTCTAGTCGTCGAGGATACGGCGGACGTCGCGGAAGGTGTCGTCGCACTGATCGGCCGAATGGGCCATGCCGTTGACTGGGCGCCCGATGCGGAGACTGGCGACGAATTGCTGGCGGCCTTCGCCTATGACCTCGTCCTGCTCGACCTGATGCTGGCGGGCGACATGACCGGGGAACAGTTGCTCCGGGCCCTGCGTGATCGCGGCAGCAAGATCCCGGTCCTCATCCTGACCGCGCGCTCGGCGGTCAACGAGCGCGTCCAGCTGCTCGATCTCGGCGCCGACGATTATCTGTGCAAGCCGTTCGATTTCGATGAGCTCGCGGCCCGCGTGCGCTCGCTGCTGCGCCGTCAGGGGAGCGAAAAGACCAACCAGTTGTCCTTGGGCGGGCTGGTGTTCGATCGAGTCGATCGTAGTGCAAGGATCGGTGACGAGCTGCTGGCGCTCTCGCCGCGCGAGCTGGCGCTGCTCGAACTGCTGCTGGTCCATCGCGGGCGCGTGGTGAGCAAGGGCCAGATCCTCGACAGCCTGTTCGATTCGCGCTCCGAGCCGACCGAGAATGCCGTCGAAGTGCTGGTTGGTCGGCTGCGCCGCAAACTGCCCCCGACGAGCATCGAACTGATCAATCATCGCGGACTGGGCTATCAGCTGCGAACAGTCGGCGCATGATCGGCTGGCGCAATGTTCCCCGCTCGGTCACTGTTCGCGTCCGGCTGGTGCTCGTCGCGGTGTTCGGGATCGGCGCCCTGCTTGCGCTGCTCGCTGGCTGGAGTTTCGCCCGATCGGCCGCCGACGAGGCTTATGATCGCTTGCTGCAGAGCGCGGCGGTGCAATTTTTCGACGGCGCGTCGGCGGCCAACGGGCGGGTGACTATCCTTCCGCCCGAGTCTGCCTTCGACACGCTTGCACTGGCCGAGGACGACCGCTTTTTCTATGCGGTGCGCGAGCCTTCGGGACGGTTGCTGACGGGCTATCCCGACCTGCCCGAGGCCGGGTCGTCGCGCCGCCAGCCACTTTCGATCGCCGACATGAGCTACCTGGGCGAAGCAGTGCGGGTGGTGACCTTGCGGCGCCCGATCCGGACCGCCAGCAGCGAAGGATTGCTGCGGATTTCCGTCGCGCAGACTCGCGCGGCGCGAATCGCGATGCAGCTCAAACTGTTCGAGCGATCGGCCCCGGTGACGCTCGCCATCGCCGCGCTTGGCCTGCTCGGCTCGTTGTTCGCGGCCGCGTTGGCCGTTCGCCCCCTGGCGCGGCTCGAATCCGCCCTGGAAGCGCGCAAGCCGGAGGACCTCACCCCGCTTCGGATCGACGGCCCGCGCGAAACCGAGGCGCTAGTCGCTGCGATCAACGCGCTGGTCGCTCGCATTGGCGTTCGCGTCGAGAATCTGCAGCGGTTCGCGGGCCTCGCCGCGCACCAGCTGCGCACGCCGCTGGCCGCCCTCGGCTCGCAGGTCGATCTGCTCGCCAATGACGATGACGAGCGCACCCGCCGCGTCCGGATCGAGCGACTGTCGCTGCGCCTCAAGGAATTGAACCGCCTCATCCACCAGTTGCTCGGTCATGCGATGATCGCCTATCGTGGGGATTCGATCCCGATCGATGTCGTCGACCTGACGACGCTGGCGCGCTCGGTCGCACACGACGTGCTGTCCGAATCGGCCATCGACCAGCGGCAGCTGGTCGTGCAGGTCGACGAGGCGCCGGTCACCATCGTCGGCGACGAGATGATGCTGCGCGAGGCGATCACGAACCTGCTCAACAATGCCGCGACCCACGGCGCACATCATCTGATCCGGATCGGCCTTGCCGCCGACGAGCAGTTCGCGATCGTGACCGTGGCCGACGACGGCCCGGGCATCGCCCAGGATCGCTGGTCCAGCGCCGCCGAGCCCTTTTCGATGAAGCGCCAGAACGAGACCGGCGCCGGGCTGGGGCTTTCGATTGCCCGGCAGATTGCCATCAATCATGGCGGGGACCTGTCGTTCGCGCTGGACGCGGACGGGCTGTTCCAGGTGGCGATGCGCCTGGCGATCATGAGGGATGGCTGAGATGCTTCGCCGATTTTCGCTCTTGGCAGTGGCCGCCATCGCGCTGGCGCTGCTCGCCTTCGCCCTGTGGCGCCAACCCGCGTCGCGCGCGCCCCGGCGGCTGTATACCGTCCCGCCCAACGCACTGGTCACGCGCTTCCCGGCGCCGGCGGGCGAGCGGCAGCGGCTGATCATCGAAGCCGCCACCGACGTGACCTTCATGCGACCGTTCATTCAGCGTTTCCAGCAGCTTAATCCGGATGTTGCGGTGGTCTACGAGGATGGCTTGAGCACCGACCTGCTCGCCCGCGCGCTGTCCGCCTGCCGTTCACGGACAAATATTCCGGACCTCTATCTGTCGGTCGCGACCGATCATCTGGTGCGTCTGGCGAACGATGGCTGCGGCCAGCCTGCAGCGACGCAAAGCGGCGTGTCGCCATGGCGCGAATGGCGCCACGAAGTGTTTGCCTTCGCGCTCGAGCCGGCGGTGTTCGTCTATAATCGATCCTTGCTGCGCGACGCCGACGCGCCCGCCAGTCATCCCGCGCTGGTCGATGCGCTGCGTTCGCGGCCCGCCTTCTGGAACGCCCGAATCGGCACCTACGACATCCGCAAGTCGGGCATCGGCTTCAACTATGCCGAGTTCGATTCGCGCGAATCCTCGATCTACGGACGCCTGATCGAAAGCCTCGGGCGAAGCAGTGTCCAGCTCTATTGCTGCTCGAACGACATGGTACGCGCGGTCGAAGCGGGACAGATCGTCTTCGCCTATAATGTCCAGCTGTCCTACGCCTATGCGGCGCAGCGTGCCGATGCCAATGTTGGCATCGTCATTCCGGCCGATTTCCAGGCGGTGCAGACCCGCTCAGTGCTGATCCCGAGGGATGCCGCCGACCTCGAGTTGGCTAAGCGTTTCGTCGGCTTCCTGCAGTCGCCCGACGCGACGGCGATTAGCTCGGCCTTGCTGACCTCGCCGCCGCGCAACCATTCGGTGCGGTTCCTGCCCTCCGATCGCCTGCTCAATCAGGCCAATGTGTCCTCGGCCCTTTTGCGGCTGCAGGATCCTGCGCGCCAGGCGGCGTTCACGCATGAATGGTTGCAGGCGATCCATGCCGACGCAGCGGCCGCCCGCGTGCCGTAATTCCTCGCGCGGCGGCCGACCGCTGCGGCACTGTCAGGCTCATGACAGAAACCGGCGTCATCATTGCGGCAACGCTCATCCAGCACCGCTTTGCGGCGCGGGGGCAAGAGCAAATTGGATCGAGCCAAGCCTTTGGCGCTCACGCTCGACCGCAGGAGGGGATTAGCGATGCGCACTGCACTTTTTTCGACGACTTGCCTTGCCGGCCTGTTCGCGATTGCGACGCCGACCTCAGCCCAGACGGGCGCCGCGAGCCAACCGGTTCCCCCTGCGGCGAGTGTCGCGATCGACCCCGCAGCACCCGATCAGCAACTTCCGGCGACACCGCCCTCGGCAAGCGCATCGGCGACCCAGCGCGGCGAAGAGATCATCGTCACCGGATCGCGCATCTCGCGGCGTGACTTTCAATCGACCAGCCCGATCGCGACGATCAACAGCGCGGCAATCGCCGCCTCGGGACAGCCATCGCTCGATCGCGTGATCGGCCAGTTGCCCCAATTCGCCGCCGCTCAGGGCGCGTCGGAGGTCGGCGACGCCCAAGGCGCGATCGGCTTTGCCGGCGGGCAATCCTACAGCGATCTGCGCGGCCTCGGGCCAACCCGCTCGCTGGTGCTGCTCGACGGACGCCGGATGATGTCCTCCTCCCCCGACGGGTCGATCGATCTCAACACCATCCCCACCGCAATGATCGATTCGGTCGAAATCATTACCGGTGGCGCATCGGCGGCCTATGGTTCGGACGCGGTCGCAGGCGTGGTCAATTTCAAGCTTCGCCAGAAGTTCACCGGGCTTGAACTCAATATCCAGCACGGCAGCACGACCAGGGGCGACGGCCGAACCAACCAGATCAGCGGCATCGTCGGCGGCAGCTTCGCCGAGGGGCGCGGCCATGCCGTGCTTGCCATGGAATATTCCGACCGTGCGACGGTCGAGGGTTCCACCCGCCCGTTCTTCGCCAATATTCGCCAGCTTGCCCGGCCACCCGAAGGAATCATCGCGGTCGGTGGCTTTGGCGGCGGCGCACCGACGATTGCGGCGGTCAATGGGGTGCTCGCCACCTATCCCGGAACCACCGCGATCGGCGGCTCGGGAAAATATCTTGGCGCGATCGGGGTCAACACCGACGGGACCATCTTCACGGACCTGGCGAGCACCAAGACGATCACAAACTGCGTCCAGAATTTCCGCGGGCTGGGAACGATCAAGGGCATCAACATCAGCCCCAACTGCAACCAGGTGCAGGTCGCGCTGGGCAATTATTTCGCGGTCCAGGTTCCACTCAAGAAGTATAATCTGTTCGCGCGCGGTGATTATCAGATCGGCGACCACGTCACCGCTTATGGCCAGTTCAATTTCATGGAATCTTCAGCGATCGACCAGACCGCGCCGGGATCGAGCAAGACTTCCGCGCCGTTGCTGGTGCCGCAGAACAGCCCGTTCGTGACCGGCAACGCCGGGCTTCAGGCGATCCTCTCCTCGATCTCGCCGCCGCCCACGGGCAACATCATCGTCACCAAGCTTCTGACGGCCTTCGGCAATCGCGTCGAAAAGTATAAATATGACGTGTGGCAGGCGGTCGCCGGACTCAAGGGTGACATCCCCGGCACCCAGCTTCACTGGGATGTCTATGGCTCGCTCGGCCACAGCCAGTTCGTCAACACGGTTGCGGGCGACGTCAGCGCCTCCGCCGTCAACAAGATCCTCGACGGCACTGCCAACTACACCGGCTCGGCGGGAAGTTGCGTCGGCTACGCGTGGAACCCGTTCGGCAATAATCCGCTGAGCCCGGGCTGCCTCGAGTTCGCCGGGCGGACCGACCACAACGTCAACACGCAGAAGCAAAAGATCGTCGAGGCAACGCTCGAGGGCCCGCTGTTTGCCCTGCCCGCTGGCGACCTGCGCTTTGCACTCGGCGCGGATCACCGCGAGACGAGCTTTTCCTATTCGCCCGACTCGACGCTGGTGACGAAGGATTCGCTGCCGTTCAGCTCGACCACGTTCGCGGCGGGCAAGCAGAAGGTCAGCGAACTGTTCGGCGAACTGCTGGTTCCGATCCTCAAGGATCGTCCCTTCACCAAGGAATTATCACTCGACCTTGGCTATCGCTACTCGCACTACAGTCGCCTCGGCAACAACAGCACCTACAAGATCGACGCGACTTGGGCGCCGATCGACGCGATCCGCTTTCGCGGTGGCTATTCGGTCGCGGTTCGGGTGCCCAGCCTTCTCGACCTCTATGGTCCGGCAACGATCGATCAGCAGAATATCGGGCCGGGACCAAGCGCGGGTGACCCTTGCGCGGTCAATAGCTCGTTCCGGACCGGTCCCAACGCGAGCCAGGTTCTGGCGCTGTGTGCAGCGCAAGGCATTCCGGCGGCCATTCTCCCGGCCTACACTTATGGCTCGGTCTCCGTCCCCGGAAGCAATGGCAGCAACCCCGACCTGAAGCCGGAAAAGGCAAAGACCTGGTCGGTCGGGGTGGTGCTCGCGCCGAAGTTCAACAGCGCTCTGTTCCGCAATTTCCAGATGTCGGTTGATTATTACAACATCAAGATCGCCAACGCGATCGGATCGCTCAACCTGACGGACATCCTGCCGCGCTGCTTCAATTCGGATGGGGCCAGCAATCCGACCTATTCGCTCGATAACCCCTATTGCCAGCGGATCACGCGCGAAACCAACGGCGGAACGATCGCTCTCGGTCGCCAGGGCTTGTTCAACTTCGCCACCTACACCGTGAGCGGGATCGATGCGCAGCTCAACTGGCGCTTCGGGCTCGATGCGCTCGGCTTGCCGTCGCGCGTCGGGTCACTCGGGATCAACTCGCTCGTCTCCTACCTCAAGAACTACAAGGTCGCAGGGCTGCTCGGTTCACCCACGCTGAACTATGCGGGCAGTGTTGGCTATGGCGGCATCGGCGGCGATATCTCGCACCCGAAATGGAAGGCGAATACCTCGCTCAATTATCTCAACGGCGGATTCAGCGCGGCGCTTCACTGGCGCTACATCGACAAGATGATCCACGTCGACAAGGTCGCCAATGCCGCCTCATCGACGCCCGGGGTGCCCGCCTACAGCTATTTCGACGCCGACGCGCATTACGTCATCAACCGCCACTTCACGGTCGGAGTCGGAGTGACCAACATCGGCAACAAGGTTCCGCCGTTCGTCACCAACGCCTCGCTGACGACCGATGCCGCTCTATACGACGTCATCGGCCGGGCGTGGTACGCGTCACTAAAGGCCAAGTTCTAGCGCCGCGACATGGTTGGCCGGTTCGCCAAGGAAGATCGCCGTGATTGATCGGCTCAAATCATCGACCGGTCGTTCGATCTTCGGCGCGGACGTCATGGGTTACCATGGCGCCCGCGTCGGCTATCCCGAGCAGCTCTATGAGGCGATCGCCAGCCGCTTTGGTTCGCGCCGGATCGACGATATCGGCGAAATCGGTCCGGGTACGGGGCTGGCGAGCGCGCGGCTGGCGCGATTTTCACCGCAGCGCTTCGTTGGCTTCGAGCCCGATCCGTCGCTCGTCGCGCATCTGTGCGAGACCGTCCCGGCGATGCAGGTCATCCACGCCGATTTCGTCGACGCCGAGGTCGAGGGCGGCTTCGACCTGATCGCTGCCGCAGCCTGCTTCCACTGGCTCGAGCCGGTGGCAGCCCTCGCCAAGGTCCACCGGCTCCTGCGCCCGGGCGGGTGCGTTGCCCTGTGGTGGAACGTCTATCGTGAAGCAGGGATCGGCGATCCGTTCGCCGAAGCGGTCCTGCCCTTGCTCGACGGGATCGCACTTCCGCCGTCAGAGGGAGCAAGCGGCCATTATTCGCTCGATTGGAAACTTCATTTCCGCCAGCTCGTCGACGTCGGCTTCATCGATCTGCAAAGCTTCATCTTTCGCCGCGAGCGGGTCCTCACGCCGCCGATGGCGCGCGATCTGTACGCGAGTTTTTCCTTCGTCCGTGCCTTGGAGCAGGGTCGCCGCGAGGCGCTGCTCGATGCCATCGCCGACCTCGTCAGTGACCGCTTCAACGGAAGCGCACCGACGATCATCCTCACGCCGATGTACCTTGCCGCCAAGCTCGCGGACGAGGGACAGGACACAGGATCGTGACAGCTTACCGTCGTACGTCCGATCAACCAGCGTGACACGGGGCACCCCGAAGCCGCGCGGTCGGGAGAGTGGAGTTGAAAACAGGATGAGCATCGCCGATCATCAGCATCGACCCGTCAGCGAGCCGGTCGCAGCCGACGTGGCGGGGATTGCTCAAGCGACGCCCGGCGCTGGCCCCGTCGCCTGGTGGCGGATCATGGACACGTCGGTCGGGATTGTCCCGCTGCCGGTATTCATCGTCATCCTCGCGCTGGTCGCGGGCTATGTCTGGCTCGGCAAGGTCCCCGCCGACCTCACGACCAACATCGCCGTGCTGACCGTCGGCGGCTTTGCCTGCGCCGAACTCGGCAAGCATCTGCCAGGATTGCGGCGGATCGGCGCGGCCGCGATCCTGGCGACCTTCGTGCCGTCCTACCTCGTCTATGCGCACATCATTCCTGCGCCCCTCAAGATCTCGATTACGGAATTCACCGAACAGAGCAATTTCCTCTATCTGTTCATCAGCTCGATCATCGTCGGCAGCATCCTCGGCATGGATCGGCGGATGCTGATCGGCGGGTTCATGAAAATCCTCGGGCCGATCATGGCCGGATCGCTTGCCGCGGTCGTGGTCGGGACCGCCGTCGGCGTGTCGCTGGGCATCTCGCTCAAGACGACCGTCTTCATGATCGTCATCCCGGTCATGGCGGGCGGGGTCGGCGAGGGCGCGATTCCCTTGTCGATCGGCTATTCGACCCTGTCTGGCCTGCGCGAGGGCGACATGCTGGCCGAAATCCTGCCGGCGGTAATGCTGGGCAGCCTGGTCGCGATCGTCCTCGCCGGAATGCTCAACCTACTCGGCAAGCGCCGCCCGGACCTGACCGGCAACGGCGCGCTGCAACGGGGCGAAGTCGATGTTCCGCTGACCGACGAAGCGGTCGGCCGCTACGTCCCCGATCTGGAGACCGTCGGCGGCGCGGTGGTGCTCGCGATGACGCTCTATATCGTCGGCGCCTTCGTCCAGAAACTGACCAGTTTTCCCGGCCCGGTGACGATGCTGGTGCTGGCGGTGATCCTCAAGCTGGGGCGGCTGGTTTCCCCGCGTCTCGAGCAGGGGGCATTCCAGAATTACCAATTTTTCCGGGTCGCGGTGACCTACCCCTTGCTGTTCGCCATCGGCGTGTCGAAGACTCCGTGGGAGAAGTTGATGAGCGCCTTCAACCTGCCTGAAATCCTGACGATCATGGCCACCGTCGGCACGCTCGTCGGGACTGGCTTCTTCGTCGGGCGCCTGGTCAATATCCATCCGATCGAGGCCGGGATCGTTGCCGCCTGCCGCGCCAGCCAGGGCGGGACCGGCGACGTCGCCATCCTGTCGGCCTCCGAGCGAATGAACATGATGCCCTACGCGCAGGTCGCGACGCGGATCGGGGGCGCGATCACCGTCACTCTGGCGCTGGCGATGTTCGCCAGGTTTGCGGTCTGACGGCTCCGCCGAGGCTCCGTTTCCGGTCCCGCCGATCTTTCAGGTTCGAGTCAGGTCGGCGGCCTGGGGCCGGGCGATAACATAAGCGGGAGAGAGCAATGTTCGTTCGACGCCTATCGTTGCTGGCTGCCTTGATGATCGCCGCTGCGCCCGCGATGGCTGGCGACACGCGCAACCGGTCTTGTCCGTTTCCGGCTTGTGTCGGAAAGCGAACTGAATCAATATGTCACGACCCGGAACCGGGAGGACATGATGCGACGGCTGACCAAGGACTTTATTGAGATCAGCGACCACACGTCGCTCGACATGCTGATCAATACGCTCGTCGCGATCCGTGACAATCTCGACGAGCATGCCCGGCCCGAACTGAAGCTCAAGGGCGACGATGTGTTCGGGCGGCGGCTGTCGATCAGCTATTTCCGCGAGATCAGCGAAGAGCAGGCCGAGATCGAGGCGCGCTATGAGCACGCGCGCTTCGACGCCGATGCGCGCGCGATGGAGCGGCTGCAGCAGGCGCTCGACGCAATTCCCTCCATGCGGCGCGCGGCTTAGACTTTCGCGCAATTTCGTCAGCCTCGATTCGACGCCGGCGAGGGCTTCTATCGCGGTCGGATGGCAAAGCTAGCCGTGGTTTCCGGAGCGCGAATCAGGCTGCTTCCGGATTGGCCTGCTGCGGCTGGTCTCCCGATCCCGCCGCAGTGAGCGCAGGCGGAACCGCTTGGGCGCTCGAAGCGGGCCAATGGTTCTGTGACGGCGGAACGATCGGCACCGCGAGGCACACCGATGAGGCGGGAAGCACATCGCGCCAGTCCTCGATCAGTTTCTTGTAGGCGACCCCGACATTGCGGATGTTGCGGTCGAGGTCGAACAGCCCGAGCGGATTGACGTTGCCGTTCTGCTCGCGAAGCGCAGTGTCCCAGTCGACCTGGTCGGTCAGCGAATACCAGGTGAAGCCGACCGTGGGGATCCCGACGTTGCGCAATCGCAGGACGTTGGCCCATTCCTTCCACAGCCACTGGACCGCCTCCTGCCCGGTCGGCCCTTCGCGCAGGTTCGTCTCGGTGTGCATGATCGGGACGCGGTAGCGGTTGTGATATTGGCGAGTGATCTCGGAATAGCCGAACACCTCGCCCGACGCCTCGGTATGGCCATCGGCGAACACGCGATGCTCGTTGGTGTAATAATAATCATTGCCGAGGATGCAGTGCTGCTTCAGCCGGTTGTCGAGGAAGAAGTGATATTCCTCGCGCGTCATCCCGTTATCCATCAGATATTCGTACATCTCGCTGTCGACCCGGCGACCGTAGTTGAGGTCGAGGCTGAGGAATCGGCGGGCGTTCATGACCTCGGCCATGCCGATTGCGGCGGGGCTATCGGCGTGGAAATATTCCGAGGATTCGGACTGGATGAAAATCGCGTCCGAGCGGCGCTTGAGGATCTCGGTCATCGCCAGGACGTTGGCCTTGACGATATGTTTGAGCGCCGTGACGAACGAAGTGTCGCCCGTCATCTGCTCGTTCCACCAGCCATATTTCGCCGAGAAGACAGCGCAGATGAACATCTCGTTGACCGGGGTGTAAAGCTGGATCCACGGGTAGCGCTCGGCGAAGGCGGCGGCATAGACTGCGAACAGCGCGGGGAAGTCGCCGTTCTGGAAATTGCCGATCCAGTCGGGCACGCCGAAGTGGCACAAGTCGATGATCGGGGTGATCTCGCGCCGCCTGAGGTCAGCCAGCGTGACGTCGGCGAATTCCCAGTCGTAACGCCCCGGTGCGAGCCACGTCTTGTGGAGCGGCGGGCCATAGCGGAGGAAATTGATCCCGACCTGCTGGACGCAGTCGAAATCATCCTTCCACCGGTTGTAATGGTTCGACGCAACCATCTGGTCGACGCGCACGGTGCCATTCTTGATCGTCGGGATACTGTTTTCGATCCCGGTGGCGAACATGAAATTGGTAATGGTGGCTGTCCCTTCGAGCGTGCGGCTCGTCAGCCGCCGAACAATGTTTCAGGGATACCGGAGACACCCGGCTCGACCATGAACAGTCCGCCGGCGGCCGGCTGGGCGGTGAGCGCGGTGCCGTCGAGGCCGATCCGCGCCGAGCTGATGTAGAGACGATCGAGCGCGGCGCCACCGAAGGCAACACTGGTCGGGCGCTGGGCGGGCACTTCGATCATCGCCAGTTCGTCGCCCGTCGGTGAAAAGCGCCGCACCGCCCAGCCGTCCCAGAAGGCCACCCACAGGCAGTCCTCGGCGTCGACCGTCATCCCGTCGGGATAGCCCTCGTCGCCGGCGAAGCGCAGGAATACTTCGCGCGCTCCAAGCTCGCCTTCGGGCGACAGGGCGAAGCGATAGATGGTGCGGCGGCCGGAATCGGTATGATACATGACGTCGCCAGCGCGGTTGAACGCCGGACCGTTAGTGACGGCATAGCCCTCGTCATGAGTCGTCCAGCGGTGGTCGGCAGTCAGTCGATAGAGCGCGCCGACCGAAGCCTGCTCGCTATCGTCCATCGTTCCTGCCCAGAAACGACCGTGGCGATCGACCTTGCCGTCGTTGAAGCGATTGCCGGGCGAATCTGCCTCGGGATCACCGATCGCGGTAAACTGCGCCTCGTCGCCGAGTTCGAGCGTAGCAAACCCGGTCTCGGTTCCCGCGACGAAACCCCCGCTAGCGCGTGGCGCAATCGACCCGACGCGCATTGCGGTCGGCCACTCGCGCAAACCCGACCCGTCGAGACGGAGGATGCGATAGCCCTTGATGTCGAGCCAGTAGAGCGCCTGATCGCGCTCGACCCATAGCGGCCCTTCGCCAAGCAGGGCTTTGACATCGGCGACAAGGCGGATAGCGGATGACATCATAAGGTTGGATAGCCGACGCCAGCGAGATTGGAAGAGCGCACGTGCATCCGGCGCCAATAGGGAAGATGAATGTTCGGGCAAGATGGGTTTATCGCAGTCGACTGGGGCACCACCAACCGCCGCGCCTATCGCGTCGGCCCCGACGGTCGCCATGATGCCGAATTCGAGGATGATCGCGGTGTCCTGGCGGTCGCCGCGGGAGAATTTGCCCCGGCCGTCGCGCAGATTCGCGAGCGGCTCGGCGAGCTGCCGTTGCTGCTCGCCGGGATGATCGGGTCGAACCGCGGCTGGGTCGAGGCACCCTATGCCCCCTGCCCGGCCGGCTTCGACGAGCTTGCCGCCAAGCTCATCTGGGCCGAGCCGGGACGCGCGGCGATTGTCCCCGGTCTCTCGCTGCTGAACGACACACGCGCTGACGTCATGCGCGGCGAGGAAGTGCAGTTGCTCGGCGCCGTCGCGGCCGGGCTTATCCCCGCCGACGGGCTCGCCTGCCACCCCGGAACGCATAATAAATGGGTCGTACTCGCCGGCAGCCGGATCACCTCGTTCCGCACCGTGATGACCGGTGAATTGTTTAATCACCTCAAGGGCAAGGGCATATTTGCCGACTGGCTGGGCGGGCCGGTCGTGCCCGGGGAAGCCTTCCGCGCGGGGGTCCGGGATGGCCTCGATGGCGGAGCGCTTGGCGCCGACCTGTTCGCGGTTCGCGCCCGGGTGTTGCTTGGGCGCTCGAAGGCCGAAGACGCCGCCTCCTACACCAGCGGCTTGCTGATCGGCGCCGACGCCTGTGCCGGGCTGGCCGACGGCGCGGGCAAGGTGACGGTCATCGGCCGCCCCGAACTGACCCGCCTCTACGCCACCGCGATAAGCGAGGCGGGGCGCGAGGCGGTTGAAGTTGATGGCGAGGACGCATTCCTTGCCGGAATCATCGAAATCGCAAGGAGAATAGCATGACCGCGTCGGCCCTGTTCCACCGCTATTTCGATGAATGTCCGCTCGTCGCGATCATCCGCGGAGTCACCGCCGACGAGGTCGAGGCGGTCGGCGAGGCACTGTTCGCGGCGGGAATTCGGATCATCGAAGTGCCTCTCAATTCACCCGATCCGCTGGCCAGCATCCGCCGCCTGAGCGCGGCGATGGGCGAGCGCGCACTGATCGGCGCGGGCACCGTCCTCACCCCGGAATGCGTCGAGCGGGTGCGTGGCGCGGGCGGGCGGCTGATCGTCTCGCCCAACACCAACACCGAGGTGATTCGCGCGACGGCGGCGGCGGCTATGGTCTCCGCCCCTGGCTATTTCACGCCATCCGAAGCCTTTGCCGCGATCGACGCCGGGGCGACCGCGCTCAAGCTGTTCCCGGCTGAGGCGGCCAGCCCTGCGATGGTCAAGGCCCAGCGCGCGGTGCTGCCAAAGGAGTTGCCGCTGCTGATCGTCGGCGGCGTGTCGCCCGAAACGATGGGTCCGTGGCGCAAGGCCGGAGCAAATGGCTTCGGGCTCGGCTCGGGGGTCTACAGGCCCGGCCAGTCACCCGATGAGGTCGGCGCCAACGCGCGCGCTTATGTCGAGGCTCTTGCTTCGATCTGAGGCTTGCCCTCCGCCAGTTCACGGACCTCGTCGAACCGGCCATAATCGACCGTTCGCACGCCGTCATGATCCTTGCCGAGAATATCGACGAAGCGCGCGTTCCAGCGCAGGTCGCGCGGCGTGTAGGCCCAGCGGCCGTGGATCGTGTGCCCGGTGCGTTCGTCCACGCCGGACAGCACGATGATAATCTCGAACCCGTCGGGCGGCTCGCGACTTTCAAGCCATTGGTGAAGCGGACTGGCCTCGTCGATCGGGTGCATCATTGTCCAGGTCAGCGTGAAGATCGGGTTGGCGTTGCGCACCAGCGCGAGGTCGCGAAAGCGGCGCATACGGCTACCCTCGACAAATTCGTCACCGAGCAGCGAGACCGTCGCGGCGGCCTCGAAAATCAGATTGTGACGTTGATTGGCGGCTCGAAACATCAGCGTCGGAACGCCCTCGACCGGCCCGATGACGGCAACCTTGGAGAACAGGATTCGCGCGGTCGGGCGCGAAAAGCGCGCGAACATAATCCCGGTGACGAGCGCGAAAAACAGGATGCCAAGCGAGATTTCGACGGCCACCAGGATGTTCGCGTAAAGCGAGACCGGCACCATATTGCCATAGCCGACGGTCGCCACGGTCTCGATCGAGAAGAAGAAAAACTCCCAGAAGCGCGGCGCCGCGACCGACGGCACAGGGTGGGTGAATCCATTCGCGTCGAGCATGAACAGGCCGGCAAAGAGGCAGTTGAAGAGGAAAAAAGTCGCCAGAAAATAGAGCGTCAGCCGAGTCCATGAGGCGCGCAGCAGCTGGTGATAAATATCGGGCGTACGGAGACGCGGGCCGCCCACGGGGCGAACCTGCATCTGCGTGTCGGACTTGATCATTCGCGACAGGCTGGTCGCGGCGGTTCCGTGCTGTTCGTCGCTCATCGGGGCGGCTTAGCGCGGGGGCGGCAAATGCCCAAGCACGCTAGTGTTGGGTCCCCGCAATCCAATGCTCGAGACGGGTCTTCAACGACCGGCGCGACGGGATGAACCCCGGTTGCGGCGCGGGCTCTGGCTCGATCGTCGCATCGTAGAGAGTGAGGTTGAGCGGCACTCGTTGCCGAAACGTCTCACGCCCGCGCATCATGTCCTCGGCCATCGCCAGGCTGCGGTGGACATCCTCGGCGGTGAACGGCTTCATCAGGCAGCCCAGCGCCAGGTCGGGCATCGGGAAATCGGGCGCCTTGCCCGTGACGAACAGCACTGGAATATCCTCGTCGGCCAGCCGCACCGCAACCGAGAAGCCGGTCGTGCCATGCGCCAGCCGGAGGTCGACCAGGGCCAGTTCGGGGCGATGATGCGCGGCGGCGTCGAGCGCGCTGTCGAGGTCGTCGGCAATCGCCACGACCTGATAGCGTGGGTTGTCCTCGACCAGATATTTCAAGGTCGTCGCGAGTTGGCGATCGTCCTCGACAACCAGGATCCTGAGCATGGCGTCGAACCCTCCCGTTGCGGATCAACCACTTATCCACAGGGTGCGCGCAATCAGCAGGCGTGCGAATCCCTTAACGGGTCGGTTATCGACGAGGTGGGCTGCGACCGCGCTAGGGCGAGACGAAACGCCCTCTGTTAAGCGCGGTAAAAGATATGCGCCCCGATTTGCTCGACCCTGACGAGCGCCTGGCGCCAGCGCGGGGCAACATAGTCGGCGTGATACCACAGCACATCGGTCGGCACGGTCGGCACGAGATGCTTCTGGGCGATTCGTGCAATCGCCTGCGCGCGGCGCCAGCCGTTGCAGTTGGGGTCGAGGCTGGGAAAAGCGCCGTGGCGGACGAACGAGAATTGCGCGTGCTGCTTGACCACCCCGCACAAGGTCGGCGGATAGCGGCCCGAGGCGGCCCGGTTCATGACGACCTGGGCAACCGCAAGCTGGCCTTCGAGCGGCTCGCCCTTGCTTTCGAAATAGACTGCGGTGGCGAGGCAGTTGGCTTCGTCGTCGAGGTCGCCGATGCTGTTGGCATCGACCATCGCGGCGAGCGGCGACGACGGCGCGCCGAGCGCTGTTATTTCGCGGTGAATGGTAACGGCATAGGGCGTCTGGGGATAGGCACCCGGCGGCGAAGCGCTCGGCGGGCCTGCGTAGATCGCGGGTTCGACCGAGGCGTTCGCCCGCGCGCTAGCTGCAACCGCGTTGAGCAGCGCCTGGGTACGAAGGTCGAGACTTGCAGCGGGAGCGCTGGCAGTGGCCGCGGCAATCGCCGGCTGGACCTGCGCGAACGCGGGGGCGCCCCCGGCGAAAAATACCAATAGTGCAGCGACCGCGGCCACGCCGCGGGATCCCAGGAAACGGGTCAAATCTTGCTCTGTCTCGTGCGGTCGTCTCACTGAGGCGCGATTATCGCTTTTGCACCAGTGGGTTGCCCGTCTCGCCCCGGGGTCGAGCGCCACTTGCGTCATCGACCCACTCGCTCTCAATCTCTTGCGAGGAGGGGCATAGCCGGGGACCGCTTAAAAAACAGTAACGAGTCGGCGAGTCGAGCCTGTCGCGGGACGAAGCTCGGAACTGTCTCGAATCAGGCCGCTTTTGCCCGGCTCGCGCGCTTTCGATCATGCGGGTCGAGGTGGATCTTGCGAAGCCGGATCGACGATGGGGTCACTTCGACCAGCTCGTCCTCGTCGATATACGCGATCGCCTGCTCGAGCGTCATGCGCTTGGGCGGGGTCAGCCGGATCGCATCGTCCTTGCCCCCGCTCGCGCGGAAGTTCGTCAGCTGCTTGGCCTTCATCGGGTTGACCTCGAGGTCGTCGGTCTTGGCATTTTCGCCGACGATCATACCCTCGTAGAGCGCCTCCTGGTGCGCCACGAACAATATGCCGCGCTCCTCGAGCGGACCAAGGGCATAATTGTTCGCCTCGCCCGCGCCATTGGAAATCAGCACGCCGTTCTTGCGACCCTCGATATTGCCCTTGTGCGGACCATAGCGCTCGAACAATCGGTTCATGATGCCCGTGCCGCGCGTGTCGGACAGAAACTCGCCATGATAGCCGATCAGCCCGCGCGACGGTGCCGAGAAGGTAATCCGCGTCTTGCCGCCGCCCGAGGGGCGCATGTCGGTTAGCTCGGCCTTGCGCTGCGCCATCTTCTCGACGACCGTTCCCGAATATTCGTCGTCGACGTCGATCACGACGGTCTCGTACGGCTCGGTCTTCTTGCCGTCCTCGTCCTCGCGGAACAGGACGCGCGGGCGGCTGATGCCGAGTTCGAAGCCTTCGCGGCGCATCATTTCGATGAGCACGCCAAGCTGTAACTCCCCGCGGCCCGCAACTTCGAAACTATCCTTGTCGGCGGCCTCGGTAACCTTGATCGCAACATTCGATTCGGCTTCGCGGAACAGGCGGTCGCGTATCATGCGCGACGTCACTTTGGTGCCTTCGCGTCCGGCCATCGGCGAATCATTGACCGCAAAACGCATCGACAGTGTCGGCGGGTCGATCGGCTGGGCGTGGAGCGGCTCGCTCACCAACGGATCGGCGATCGTGTCGGCGACGGTCGCGGTGGTCAGCCCGGCGATCGAGATGATGTCGCCCGCCTCGGCAGTATCGACCGGCACCCGCTCGAGCCCGCGAAACGCCATGATCTTCGACGCGCGGCCAGTCTCGACGATCTTGCCTTCGGGGCTGAGCGCGTGGATCGGCGCGTTGGTCTTGATCGATCCCGAAAAGACCAGCCCGGTCAGGATGCGACCGAGGAAATTGTCGCGGTCGAGCAAGGTGACGAGGAATTTGAACGGCCCATCGGGATCGGCCGACGGCGCGGGGACATGGCTGACAATGGTCTCGAACAGCGGCGCCAGCGTCCCCTCGCGGACATCGTCGGTCGCGCCGGCATAACCATTGCGCCCCGAGGCGTAGAGCACCGGGAAATCGAGCTGCTCGTCATTGGCCTCGAGCAGCACGAACAGGTCGAACACCTCGTCGAGCACTTCGGATGCGCGGGCGTCGGGGCGGTCGATCTTGTTGACGACGACGATCGGCTTCAGGCCAAGCGCAAGCGCCTTGCCGGTGACGAACTTGGTCTGCGGCATGGGGCCTTCGGCGGCGTCGACCAGCAGGATGACCCCGTCAACCATGCTCAGGATGCGCTCGACCTCACCCCCGAAATCGGCGTGACCGGGGGTGTCGACGATGTTGATGTGCGTGGTGACGCCATCGGCGCCGGGCCATTCGACCGAGGTGCATTTGGCGAGGATCGTGATCCCGCGCTCCTTTTCGAGGTCGTTCGAATCCATCGCCCGCTCTTCGACGCGCTGGTTGTCGCGGAAGGTGCCGGACTGGCGGAACAGCTGGTCGACAAGCGTGGTCTTGCCGTGATCGACGTGGGCGATGATCGCCACGTTGCGTGAGGACATTTGAAAGTTTTCCGAAAAAGAGAAGGCGCGCCCCTAGCCTAAGTGGTGCGCTGCAGCAAGGTTGGCGGCACGGTCGTGGACCGCGCGCGAACGCTACTTCGGCAATCGCTCCAGTATCTCGATCGCCCGCTCGACCGCGCGAAGCTCGCTGTGGGCCAGTTTTCCGACTCGCTGGACCAGCGAGCTGCCAGCGGTGCCGCGCTGATCGAGCAAGGAGCGCCCCTGATCGGTCAGCCGGAGTGCAAGGCGGCGACGGTTATCGGGGTCGGGGGTGCGATCGACCAGGCCGGCGCGGACCAGTCCATCGACCGCGCGGCTGGTCGCCGGGGCGCCGCGACCCGACGCCCGCGCGACATCGCCGAGCGTCGCCGGCTCGTTGCTCGCGAGCGCGGCCAGCAGCGCGCGCGTGGCGCGGTCGGCACGGTCGGCGGGGCGCTGCTCGTCGAGCGTCTCGAACAGCGACGAGAGCCGCGCCGCGATCGCCTGGGGAGATGAACCATTCCACATATTCGCAACGTGCAACAATTTCTCGGCGATGACAATTGCGATATGAAACTCTCTTGCCTACCCGCGCCCGCCCTGCTCAAAATGGCGAATGATTTCAGCCCCGTCCCCCGCCCGCCCCGCCCTCCCACGTACCGTCTGGGTCCTTGGGATGGTGAGCCTGCTGATGGATCTGTCGAGCGAGATTTATCATGCGCTGCTCCCCGCCTTCCTGACTGTCACGCTGGGCCTTCCGGTGGCCGCGATGGGCGCGCTCGACGGCGTTGCCGAAGCGACCGCCAACATCGCCAAATTGGGTTCGGGCGCGCTCAGCGACCGGCAACAGCGGCGCAAGCCATGGATATTGCTCGGCTATGGCATGGCCGCGCTGTCGAAGCCCTTGTTCCCGCTCGCCAGCGGAGTCGTCCCCGTCCTCGGGGCGCGCTTCATCGATCGCATAGGCAAGGGCATTCGTGGTGCGCCGCGCGACGCGATGATCGTCGACGAAACCCCGCCCGAACTTCGCGGCCGCGCCTTCGGACTGCGTCAGTCGATGGACACGGTCGGCGCCTTCCTTGCGCCACTCGTCGCGGTCGGACTGATGTTTTTGCTCGCGGGCAATATTCGCAGCGTGTTCTGGATTGCGACGATCCCGGCGGGACTGTCGTTCCTCTTCGCCTGGCTGATGCTGCGCGAGGCGGGACCCCATGGTCCGCTCAAGGCGAAGATGAAATTGGGCGGGTGGCAAAGCCTGGACGCGCCGGTCAAGCGGTTGATTGGGGTCGGCTTCCTGTTCGGACTGGCGCGCTTTTCCGAAAGCTTCCTGATCCTCAAGGCGATGGACGCCGGGGTATCGGCGGCGCTGTCCCCCCTCGTCCTCGCGCTGTTCAACCTCGCCTATCTGCTCCTCGCCTACCCGTTCGGCGCGCTCAGCGACCGGGTGTCTCCACGCTCGATCCTGCTCGGCGGCATTGGCCTGCTCGTCGCCGCCGACCTCGTCCTCGCCAAGTCGAGTGCGCTGTGGGCGGTCGGGCTCGGGGTCGTGCTGTGGGGCGGGCATATGGCGCTGACGCAGGGCATTTTCAGCCGGATGATTGCCGACGCCGCTGGCGAAGAGCGCCGCGCGACGAGCTTTGGCGCTTTCTTCTTCGTGTCGGGGATCGCCGCCTTGCTGTCGAGCCTCGGCGCCGGGCTGATCTGGGACCGCGATGGCGCCTCGGCGACCTTCATCGCCGGCGCCGCTTTCGCCGCGATTGCTGGAGCGATGGTGATGCTGCTCCCGTCAGTCGATCCGCGCAGCGCTCGCGCCGAAGGGTGACATCCGCCGCGAGACGACGGGTCCGTCCATGAACTGATGTTTGAGCGCGGCTGCGACGTGGAGCCCGAGCAGGCCGATTAGGCCCCACGCAAGCAGGCCATGAACCGCATCGGGAATGAGAATCGGAACGACCGGGAAGGGTATCCCAAAGTTGAGCATTGTCATCCCGCCAACGGCATGGTCGGAAATGATCATCAGCCCGGTCAGTGGCAGCACGAGTATGAAGAAATAGAGCAAGCGGTGGGTCCACACCGCGCTCACCCTCTGCCAGTGGGGGATCATCGCAGGAAGCGGCGGCGGCGGGTTCGCCAGCCGCACCGCCAGCCGCCCGACCGCGAGCAGCAGGATCACGACGCCGATGGTCTTGTGCCAACCGAACAGGTCCATCCGCGCCGGGCCCTTGGGCATATCGGCGAAGGCCAGGCCAATGATGATCTGGCTGATGATCAGCAGCGCGGAAAGCCAGTGGATCGCCACCGTCGCAGCGCCATAATGGGTCGGCACCGATCCGGGATTGCCGTCGACTTCGCGATTCATTCAATGCTCCGGATTAGATATGCGCCACCCGACAACCGGGAAGCGCAGTTGTTCCTGCGACGCTATTTCTTCGCCGCACTGGTCTTGGCGCTGAACCCGCCGACTTCCTTGAGCAGCCTTGCACCGATCGCCGCCGCCGCAGCCTTGCCCGCCGCCTTGACCGCCTTGCGCGATCCGTCCGCCGCAGCGGCCCCGGCCTTCGCCTTGGTGCCATGCTCGGCGATCGCCGCGACCGCCGCCATCGCGCCGACGGCGAGCAGGTCGGTCACCAGCGGATGATCGACCAGCCGGGTCAGCGCCTCGACACCACCGTCGATCGTGACCTTGGACTTCTTGCGCTTGTCGCCCTTCGGCTTTGATGCGCCCTTGGCCTTTGCTCCGCCCTTGCTCTTCTTGCCGTCCGCCACGCGTCTCTCCTTAAAGTGCGTCTCACCTGTCGTCGCCGCCACGACAAATGGCAAGCATCACTGCTCCGCTATCGGCCGCTCCCCACATGAGATGAGGTTCGATATTGCTGACCCGGTCGTCGAGCAGGAGCTGTTCGTCGACAAGAACAGGCTCGCGGCAAACAGATGACGCATGACAAACTCCTAACTGAGCGGTTGCCCGCTGGTTTCCTTGAGCAGAAAGATCGTCGCCACGACCGACAATGCGGTGAAGGCGAAGGCGTACCACAGCCCGGCGTAGAGATTGCCGGTAATTGCAACAATGGCGAAGCTGGTGACGGGCAGGAAGCCGCCGACCCAGCCGGTGCCGATATGATAGGGCAGGCTCATCGCGGTATAGCGCACGCGGGTCGGGAACATCTCGACCAGTGCGGCGGCCATCGGGCCATAGAGGGCGCAGGCGGCGGCGGTGAACAACAGCAGCCAGGCGATCAGGGCAAACCACTCTACTTGCCCGAGGTCTGCCTTGGCGGGGTAGCCGGCGGCGGCGAGCGCGGCCTTGAGCCGGTCGCCGGTGGCGGTCTTCAAGGCCTTTAGCCCTTTGGCGTCGAGCTGGCTGCCATCGGGCACGGGGACGAGGGTGCGGCCGACGGTGATCGCCGTGCTGCCGTCGGTCGAGCGCGCCTCGCGGGTCGAAATGCCCGATCCAGCGAGCAGGCTCTTGGCGACGTCGCAGGCCGTCGCGAAGTGGCGCGTTCCGGCCGGGTCGAACTGGACCGAACAGGTCGCCGGATCGGTCACGACCGTCACTGGCGTCGCGGCCTGCGCCGCGATCAGCGCCGGGTTCGCCGCGCGCGCGATGGCGTGATAACCGGGGAAATATGCCACAAGTGCCACCACCATCCCCGCGAGCATGATCGGCTTGCGGCCCCATTTGTCCGACAGCCAGCCGAACAGGACATAAAGCGGCGCCGAGACGATCGTCATCACCATCACCAGTTCGTTGACGGTCTTGCCGGGCAACCCGACCATCTTTTCCAGAAACACCTGAATATAGAAGAAGGTCGAGTACCACACCGCCCCCTGCGCACACATGAAGGCGAAGAATGCGATCAGCACCTGGCGCAGGCTGGCGGGGTCGGCGAACGCTTCGCGCAGCGGTGTCTTGGTCACATTGCCCTCGGCCTTGAGGGCGGAAAAGGCCGGGCTCTCGGCGAGCTTGGTGCGGAGCCATAGCGACACGGCGAGCAGGATCGCCGAGGCGAGGAACGGAATGCGCCAGCCCCAAACGGCAAACGCCTCCTCGCCGATCAGGGTTCGTGTGACGAGGATCACAGCCAGCGCGGCGAGCAGGCCGAACGCGGCGGAAGACTGGATCCAGCTGGTGGCAAGGCCGCGGCTATGGTCGGGGGCGTGCTCGGCGACATAGACCGCGGCACCGCCATATTCGCCGCCCAGCGCGGTCCCCTGGCAGATGCGCAGGAAGATCAGCAGCGCCGGCGCGATCCAGCCGGCCTGGGCATAGGTCGGCAGGCAGCCAATGAGGAAGGTCGCGCCGCCCATCAGGCTGACCGTGATCAGAAAGGCGCCCTTGCGGCCCATGCGGTCGCCAAGGCTGCCGAACAGGATCGCACCGAGCGGACGGAAGGCGAAGCCGGCAGCGAACAGCCCGAGCGCGGCGATCAGCGAGGCGGTCGGCGGGAGCGAGGCGAAAAAAGTCTTCGAGATGATCTGGGTAAGCGATCCGAAGATAAAGAAATCATACCATTCGAATGCGGTCCCCGCCGAGGATGCGGTGATGACCCGCGCCATCCCCCTGTTCGAAGTCGCCGTCTCGCCTGCCATTCACGCTCCCCTGTTTGGGGCAGGATAGCGGGGTATCGGCGCGCGGCGCTAGTCCTTGGTGATGCGTTCTTCGATCGTCGCGACGGTGAATCCGAATTTCTTGACCAGCATATGGTTGAGCAACACCCGCCCGCCGGGCTGAAGCGCGAGCGTTTGAGTCGCCGACAATCCGCCCTTCATCGCAAACGCAAGATTCAGCGTGTTGCCGGACACCGAACCTGAAACCGGGCCCGAAGCATCGCTCAGCGTCCCGCCAAAGCTCGTCGTCGAGGTTGGGCGGAGATTCCAGTGGCGCTGCTTGGGTGCCTCGCCGCCTTGCAGGACGGTTTGCTCGAGGATGATACCGCCGTGGCCGTCGGGACGGCCAATACTCGTGACATGGAGCGGCTGGGTTGCCTTGAACATGATACTGATCGTGCCGACCCCGTGGCTCGGGCCGCTGAAAAAGGCGAGCGGATCGAGCGATGGGCCGGCGCCCGGGGGAGCGGGCGTATCGGCGGCGCAGGCGGTCAGTGCGAGCAAGGGAAGCAGCAGGATTCGCATCGCGGTTGAACGAAGCCCGCGCATGATTGTGCCGGGCGGGATCAAGAATCGCGCCCCTTGACGAGCGCGTCGACCACGCCCGGGTCGGCCAGCGTCGAAGTGTCACCGAAGCCGTCGCTCTGCCCCTCGGCGATCTTGCGCAGGATGCGGCGCATGATCTTGCCCGATCTGGTCTTGGGCAGCGCCGGGGCGAACTGGATTCGCTCAGGCGTGGCGAGCGCGCCGATGTGCTGGCGGACCCCGGCGTTGAGCTGCTTGTGAAGGTCGGGATGCGGCTCGACCCCGGCGTTGAGGGTCACGAAAGCGTGGATCGCCTGCCCCTTGATGTCGTGCGGGACGGCAACGACCGCGGCCTCGGCGACATGTTCGTGCGCGACCAGCGCGCTTTCGACCTCGGCGGTGCCAATACGATGCCCCGAGACGTTGATGACATCATCGACCCGGCCCGTGATCCAGTAATAGCCATCCTCGTCGCGGCGGCAGCCGTCGCCGGTGAAATAGAGCCCGGGATAGGCGGTGAAATAGGTCTGGAAGAAACGCTCATCATCGCCCCACACGCCGCGCATCTGGCCGGGCCAGGACGACCGCAAGGCGAGGTTGCCGCTGGTCGCGCCTTGAAGTTCGCGGCCCTCGGCATCGACCAGCAGCGGCTCGACGCCGGGCAACGGGCGGGTCGCCGAACCCGGCTTCATGTCCATCGCGCCGGGGAAGTTGGCGATGAGGATCCCCCCGGTCTCGGTCTGCCACCAGGTGTCGGTCACCGGGCAAAGCCGCTCGCCGACCACGCGCCAGTACCAGTCCCACGCCTCGGGATTGATCGGCTCGCCGACCGTACCGAGCAGGCGCAACGATTTGCGGCTGTACCTGGTGACCCAGGCGTCGCCTTCGCGCATCAGCGAGCGGATCGCGGTCGGCGCGGTGTAGAGGATGGTCACCCCGAGCCGGTCGATCGTCTCCCACAGCCGGCCATGGTCGGGGTAGTTGGGCACCCCGTCGAACATGACCGAGGTGACCCCGTTCATCAGCGGGCCGTAGACGGTGTAGCTATGCCCCGTGATCCAGCCGACATCGGCCGTGCACCAGAAGATGTCACTGTCGGTCGAGCCGAAGATCCAGTCGAACGTGATCGCCGCCCACACCGCATAGCCGCCGATCGAGTGGACGACCCCCTTGGGTTTTCCAGTCGATCCCGAGGTATACAAAATGAACAGCGGGTCCTCGGCGTTCATCGCCTCGGGCGGGCATTCGGCGGACACCGTCGCGCGCAGGTCCGCCCAGGCGAGATCGCGGCCTTCGACAATCGGCACTTCGGATCCCGTGCGCGCAATGACGATCACCGTATCAACCGGGCTCGTCGCAAGCGCCTTGTCGACATTGGCCTTGAGCGGGATCGGCTTGCCCCCGCGTCGCCCCTCGTCGGCGGTGATGACCGCGACCGCGCCGCAATCCCTGATCCGGTCGGCCAGGCTCTCGGGACTGAACCCGCCGAACACCACGCAGTGCACCGCGCCGATCCGCGCGCAGGCGAGCATCGCCGCCGCCGCCTCGGGGATCATCGGCAGATAGATCATCACCCGGTCGCCGCGCGCGACCCCGCGCTCGCGAAGCAGGTTGGCGAAGCGGCACGTTTCCTCGAACAGCTCGCGGTAGGTGATCGAGCGGCCATCGCCGGGCTCGTCGGCCTCGAAGATCAGCGCGACCTTGTCGGCCTTGTCGGCAAGGTGGCGGTCGAGGCAATTGACCGAGAGGTTGAGCTTGCCGTCCTCATACCATTTGATATGGAAATCGTCTTTGGCGAACGACCAGTCACCGGCCCTGGTCGGGAACCGACTCCACTCCAGGTGCCGTGCCTGGTCCAGCCAGAAGCGATCAGGGTTCGAGCCGAATTCAGCATGAAGCGCCGCAAGCTCGCCGCTCCCGATGCGCGTGGAATATCCCGCCGGGACGGGCACGACCGCCTCACTCATGACAGGTGCTCGGACCGTGTCGCGCAGCTTTCATCGATCGCTTGTCCTCTCGCCGAATTCGTCATTGTTTGAGTGCCGGATTAGGCTCTCGCTGTGCGCTTGTCAGCCCTCGGCGGTCAGGCGCTCAGCAGCCGAAGCGGATTTTCGATCAGAAGCTTCATCGCCTGCAGGAAACTCGCCGCGTCCCAGCCGTCGACGACGCGGTGATCGCAGCTGAGCGACAGGTTCATCCGCTTGCGCGCTTCGATCTCGCCGTCGACGATCACCGGGAGCAGCTGCACCTTATTGACCGCGATGATTGCGACTTTGGGGCGGTTGATCACCGGGGTCGAGCTGATCCCGCCCATCGGCCCGAGGCTCGACAAGGTGATGGTCGAACCGCTCAGCTCCTCGCGAGTCGCTTTGCCGGTCTTGGCAGCGTCGGCGAGCCGCGCGATGTCAGTCGCCAGCTGCCACACCGACTTGCCCTGCGCGTCGCGGATCACCGGAACCATCAGCCCGCCCGGGGTCTGGGTCGCCATGCCGAGGTGAACCGCGCCATGCCGGGTGACCGCCATCGCCTCATCGTCAAAGGTCGCGTTGAGCATCGGCCAGTCGCTGATCGCCTTGGCCATGGCCGTGATCAGGAACGGCAGCAGGGTCAGCTTGGGCTGCTCGCCGCGATCGCGATTCATCATTGCGCGGGTGTCTTCGAGGTTGGTGACGTCGAACTCCTCGA
This sequence comes from Sphingomicrobium sp., assembly GCA_039919075.1. Lineage (GTDB taxonomy): Bacteria > Pseudomonadota > Alphaproteobacteria > Sphingomonadales > Sphingomonadaceae > Sphingomicrobium. The sequence continues at coordinate 22,693 of JBDSGJ010000045.1, read as the reverse complement.
CCAGCGTGAAGTGCGGGATGCGGCGTTTCGATTCGGCCATGTTCTCGGCGATCTTGCGACGCAGACCGACGACCTTGCTCGTCTCATCTCCGCGCGCAGGCGAGGAGCCTGCCACCCTGCCCCCATTGTAGAGCAGATAGGCATCGAGGTCGGCATGGCGAACGCGGTCGGATGTCGTGCGGACCTGGCCGAGGTCGATGCCGAGATCGCGCGCGCGCTGGCGGACCGCAGGAGAAGCGAGAGTCTTGGTCGCGCTATCTGCCTTTGCTTCGGGAGCAGGAACACGCGCCGGCGGAGGTTCGACTGGCGCCGAAGCAAGCGGCGCTTCCTCGGTGGCGCTGACCGGAAGTGCTTCCTCCATCGCCGCGCTCGCATGAACCGCGCCGTCGCCCAGCGGTTGCTCGTCGGTGCTCGCCACAGCGGCGACTTGCGCCTCGGTTTCGATCTCGACCAGCACCGAGCCGATCGCGATCTGGTCGCCGACTACGCCCGCCAGCTTGCGCACCACGCCCGCGACCGGACTCTCCATTTCGACCGTCGCCTTGTCGGTCATCATGTCGGCGAGCTGCGCATCTTCCTCGATGCGATCCCCCACCGCGACGTGCCAGGCGACAATCTCCGCCTCGGCAATGCCTTCGCCAATGTCGGGCAGCTTGAATTGGAAAATGGCCATGATCAGCTTTCCAGCACTTGCTTGAGCGCATTCTTCATTCGCAGCGGGCCCGGGAAATAGACCCATTCATAAGCGTGGGGATAGGGCGTGTCCCACCCCGCGACGCGCACCACCGGCGCTTCGAGATGATAGAAGCAGCGCTCCTGGACCAGCGCCGCAAGCTCGGCGCCGAAGCCGCTGGTCCGCGTCGCTTCCTGCACCACCAGGCAGCGCCCGGTCTTTTCGACCGACGCCATGATCGTGTCGATATCGAGCGGCATCAGCGTGCGCAGGTCAATGACCTCCGCGTCGACTACATTCTCCTCGGCTGCGGCAAGCGCGACATGGACCATCGTCCCATACGCTAGAATGGTCAGCGCCTCCCCGGCGCGCACGATCGCCGCCTTGCCGAGCGGTACGCTGTAATAGCCGTCAGGGACCTGGCTTTCGGGACGCTTCGACCAAGGGGTGACGGGCCGGTCGTGGTGCCCGTCGAACGGGCCATTGTAGATCCGCTTGGGTTCGAAGAAGACGACCGGGTCGGGATCCTCGATCGCCGCGATCAGCAGGCCTTTCGCGTCATAGGGATTGGACGGAATGACCGTCTTCAACCCCGACACATGGGTGAACAGGGCCTCGACCGACTGGCTGTGCGTCTGCCCGCCGAAGATGCCCCCGCCATAGGGCGAGCGAATTACCATCGGCATCGTCCACTCGCCCGCGGTGCGATAGCGCATCCGCGCGACTTCGCTGACGATCTGGTCGTATCCGGGATAGATATAATCGACGAACTGGATCTCGACGACGGGCTTCAGCCCATAGGCCGCCATCCCGACCGCAGTGCCGATGATGCCATTCTCCGAAATCGGCGAGTCGAAGCAGCGGGTCTTGCCAAACTCCTCCTGCAGTCCCTCGGTGACGCGGAACACCCCGCCGAAATAGCCCGCGTCCTCGCCATAGACGACGATGTCGGGATCGCGGCGCATCATGACGCGGTGGGCGTCGTTGATCGCCTGGATCATGTTGCGGGTGGTGGTTTTGGCCTCGCTCATGACACGTCATGCCCAAGATATTCGCGCGCTTCGCCAAGCGCCTGTTCGCGCTGCTCCTTGAGATGCCAGGGGGTGTTCTCGAACACATCCTCGAACATCGACCCGATCCGCTCGAACCCCTGCTGCGGCAGCACACCGTTGGTCTCGGCCAGCTTCTGCGCGGCGCGAACCTCCGCGTCGATCTCCTTGTCGAGCGCCGCATCGCGCTCGTTATCCCACTCGCCGAGCAGGACCAGATGCGCCCTCAGCCGCGCAATCGGATCCCCCAGCGGCCACGCCCCCGCCTCCCCCGCCGGACGGTAACCCGTCGGATCGTCGGAGGTCGAATGCCCCTCGGCGCGATAGGTAAAATATTCGATCAGCGTTGGCCCATGGTTCGACCGCGCGCGATCCGCCGCCCAGCGCGTCGCGGCATAGACCGCAAGCGCGTCGTTCCCGTCGACCCGCATCCCCGCAATGCCATAGCCGACCGCCCGCGCGGCAAAGGTCGCCTGCTCGGCCCCGGCGATCCCCGAAAAGCTCGAGATCGCCCACTGGTTGTTGACCACCGCCAGGATGACCGGTGCCTGATAGACCGCCGCAAAGGTCAGTGCGGCATGGAAGTCGCCCTCGGCGGTGGCGCCCTCCCCCGTCCAGCCCATCGCGATCCGGCTGTCGCCCTTGATCGCACTTGCCATCGCCCAGCCGACCGCCTGCGGATATTGAGTCGCCAGATTACCCGAAATCGAGAAAAAGCTGTGCGCCCGATCCGAATACATGATCGGCAACTGCCGCCCGTGGAGGGGGTCGGCGGCGTTGGAATAAATCTGGTTCATCATGACGCTCAGCGGATAGCCGCGCGCCACGAGCAGCCCCTGCTGGCGATATGTCGGGAAGCACATGTCAGCCGACAGCAGCGCGTGGGCGGCGGCAACCGCGATCGCCTCTTCGCCGGTGCACTTCATATAGAAGCTTGTCTTGCCCTGCCGCTGGGCCCGGTACATGCGGTCGTCGAACACGCGGACGGTCTTCATATGGCGAAGCATCGCGCGCAGCGTGTCGGGCGACAGGCGCGGGTCCCACGCCCCCACCGCCCGGCCCTCATCATCGAGCACGCGCACCAGCTGGTCGGTCAGGAAATGAGTCTCCCGCGCCGGTACCGCGACGTCCGGCCGGGCCGCCTCCCCGGCGGCGGGAATGCGCAGTCCCGAAAAATCGGGGGCGTCGCCCGGGCGATCGCCTGGCTCGGGGACGTGCAGCGCCAGCGTCGGCCGGTTTGCCCGCTCGGGGACTTCGCCCATCCTCATCCTTCCAACCGCTTCGTCGACGATCGGAGCACCCTAGTCGGTTCCGCAAGACGGGTGAAGACCGAGGCGCACGAAAGTTTCGATCGAAACGAGTTCAGGTCGCTTTTCGCGACCGAATTGACCTGCATCAATTGACCGCCCCCAATGGTCGCGGATAGGGGGCAAAAATGTCTGAAGATCCAAACAGCTTCCCCGATCGCCTGTCACTCGACCCGCGTAGTCCGCATTTCAACGGCGACCTGCTGCAGAAGGGGGTCCGGATCAACTTCAACGGGGTCGAGAAGACCAATGTCGAGGAATATTGCATCTCGGAAGGCTGGATCGCGGTTGCCGCCGGCCGCAGCCGCGATCGCAATGGCAATCCGATGACCTTGAAGCTCAAGGGCAAGGTTGAGCCGTTTTTTGGCGGTAGTGAGACCGAAGTATCGGAAGATCGTCATCCCGGGCTTGACCCGGGACCCGCCTGACCCTCGCGATCGCCGCAAGAAGAAGTCAGGCCGCGGGTTAAGCCCGGGGTCAAGACATCATTAAGCGGCAGTGCGCTGCCTGGTCCGATAATCGTTGAGCATCTTGAGCCCATAACCAGCCGCCAATAGCAGCGCGAGCGGCTTGGCCCCGCGCCGCGCTACCGCCGCCGTCGCGACCCCGCCAAGCGCACCGGTCCCGCCGCGATTGCTGCCCGAGAAAATCTTCTGGCCGACATAGGCCGCGATCAACTTGCCGAACATGTCCTGATCCTTCGAAGTTTCGTTGAATGCTAAACCCGGTTAGCGCGATACGGGTTCCGCGCCGGTCCCCGCCCGTGCTTGGGACGGCGCACCAAATGCTGGTGAGATTCCCGGTTCCACCCCTCGGCTATAGCCCCACACGAAGCCAGTTTTGGCGCAATTGCGGGTTTGGCACGGCGCTTGAATACTCACCGGTCATCGGCTGGCACTAACGCACTGGCCGCCAACAGGGAGTTTTCCAATGTTTGCTCGTTTCAGCCTCCAGCACAGGGTTGCCGTCTTCGCCGCCGCGCTGCTGATGAGCACGATCGCGGTCGGCGCCGCCGTCGGCCCCGGAACGGCCCAGGCGCGTCCGCTCGTCGCAGTGACCTATGCCTGACTTTGACCTCGAGCCGATCGAGGCGGTGGCGCCGGTGCGGGTGACCCGCATCGCTGCGCCGTCCGATCCGGTCGCGCCACCGCCCGGCCTGCGCTTCGCCCCGCTCAACAATTTCCTCTCGGGACCGGTGTTCAGCCGGGCGCGCGACATCATCGCCGCCAACATGACCGATCTGCTCGACCGGGCCGAGGACCCGGCACGGATGATCCGCGTGATCATCATCGAGATGGAAGAGACGCTGGTCGAAATCCGCGCCACCGCCGCGCGGACGATTGCCGACATGAAGGAGATGGGCCGAGCGCTCATCCGCCTCGAGCAGATCGAGACCGGCTGGACCGACAAGGCCGAACTCGCGCTGTCCAAAGGTCGCGACGACCTCGCCCACGCCGCGCTGGCCGAGCGCAGCCAAGCGGCCGACATGGCCGGCGGGCTGCGCGCCGAGATCGACGAACTCAACGCGGTGCTCAAATCCTATGAGGCCGACATTGCTCGCCTCCAAGCCAAGCTGCGCGAAGCCCGCGCCCGCCAGGCCTCGATTGCCAGCCGCATCGAGAGCGCGGTCGCCCGCGCGCGCGTCGGCGAGGCACTCCACGGCAGCCGCACCGAGGAAGCCTTCGCGCGCTTCGAACAGCTCGAGCGCCGCGCAGACCTCGCCGAGGGGATGGCCGACGCGCTGGGCATGACGGGACCCAGGAGCCTCGAAGAGGAACTCGCCGAACTGCGCAGCGCCGAGAAGATCGACACCGCGCTCGAAGAACTCAAGGCCGCCCGCGCGGCTCGTCAGTCTTGAAGAGGGAACATCCGATGAACCGCTACTCACTCAAATGCCGTGACCGCAAGCTGGCCGGGGTCTGCTCGACGCTGGGCGAGATGTTCAACATCGACCCGACGGTCCTGCGCATCGGCCTCGCCGCCTTCGCGCTGATCGTCAGCTTCAAGCTTGCGCTGATCGCCTATGTCGGCGGCGGGCTGTGGCTCCACTTCGAAAAGAAGAAGGCCGCGCGATCACTCGCCGCTCCACGCAGCGACTTCGACCGCATGGCCGATATCGGCAAGAAGCGTTCGTCGGTGCATTCCATGCTCAACGACCTCGACGCCACTGACCGCCGGATGATGGCAATCGACGATCACCTCGCCAAGCCTAACGATGCCCTCGCGCGCGAGATCGAGGCGCTGCGGGAGAAGCAGTCATGAGTGATCCGGCGACCATCGCCCTGTTGGGCGCAAGCCTGATCGCGGCCATGCTCGTCGCCGCGATCGCGCTGCTCAAGGGCTGGGCCGGCTGGCTGGAACTGAAGCGGCTTGAGCTGACCAGCCGCGAACAGGCCGGTCTGGCGCCGACCGGTGGCCGGATCGAGCTTGCCGACCTCAAGGAGCGGGTCCGCAAACTCGAGGCGATCGCCGCCGGTATCGACTATTAGTCCTCGGTTGCGGGAGGGCCGGTCCCTCCCTATCCGGAGCGGATGCGGATCCTCTTCTTCGGGCGGCTGGCCGAAAGCTTCGGGCGAACGGTCGAGCTCGACGCCCCCGACGGTGCTACCATCGCCACGCTTCGCACTCTGCTCGCCCTCCCCGATCCTGCGGTCCGTGCCTGCGTGGGGGAGGCAATCGTCGGCGACGACTTCGCTCCCGAATCCGAAGATGAGGTCGAATTCTGGCCGCGGGTATCGGGCGGATGAGCGCCACCGCGCGCCTCGAACCCAGCCCGTTCGACCCGTCGCGCGAACTCTCCGCCCTGGCTGCCGCAGCGCCGGGCGATGGCGCCATCGTCTCCTTCGTCGGGCTCATGCGCGGGGCAAGCGCAACCGGCGACCCGCTCGACCGCCTGTTCCTCGAACATCACCCGCGCCTTACCGCCGCCTCGCTCGACGCCATCTCCCGCGACGCGCTCGACAACTTCGACGTGACCCACATCCGCGTCGTCCATCGCTGCGGCGGCGTTGCCCCCGGCGAGCCGATCGTGTTAGCCGCCGCAAGCGCCCCCCACCGCCGCGCCGCCTTCGACGCCGCCGACTATCTCATGGACCGGCTCAAGACCGACGCCCTGTTCTGGAAGCGCGAAGACGGGCCCGCCGGCTCACGCTGGATCGAACCGACCGACACCGACCGCGCCGACGCCGCACGCTGGAGCCAAACATGCCCGGAATAGATGAGACTCTGCCCTTCCACCCGCTGAGCATTGCGGTGCTGACCATCTCCGACACGCGCGACATGGACAGCGACAAGTCGGGCGCGCTGCTTGCCGAGCGACTGACCAGCGCTGGCCACCGGCTTGCCGGCCGCGCGATCGTCACGGACAGCGTCCCCGCCATCCGCGCCGCAGTCCAGTCGTGGGTCGATGATCCCGCCATCGACCTCGTCATCACCACTGGCGGCACCGGCTTCGCCCCGCGCGACGTCACTCCCGAGGCGGTCCGCCCCTTGGTCGAGCGCGAGATGGACGGGTTTGCGGTGGTCTTCCACCAGGCCAGCCTCGGCACCGTCGGAGTCTCCACTCTCCAGTCGCGCGCCTTTGCCGGACAGGCGGGCGACACCTTCATCTTCTGCCTGCCCGGCTCGACCGGCGCCTGCCGCGACGGCTGGGACCTGGTGCTGAGCCTTGAATTGGACAGCCGCTACCGCCCCTGCTCGCTTGCAGGCCAAATCCCTCGCCTGCGCGACGTCTGCCCATGACCAAGCTGACCCATCTCGACAACGAGGGCCGCGCGCGGATGGTCGATGTCTCGGCCAAGCCCGCCACAGCCCGGGTCGCGCGGGCCGTGGCAAGGCTCGCCTGCGCGCCCGACACCCTCGCCGCGGTCCGCGCCGGGACCACCCCCAAGGGCGCCGTAATCGCCACCGCCGAGCTCGCCGGCGTGATGGGCGCCAAGCGCACTGCCGAGCTGATCCCGCTGTGCCACCCTTTGCCGCTGACCCATGTCGCGGTGACGATCGAGCTTGACGAACAACCCCCCGGCTTCCGCATCGCCGCCGAGGCCCGCACCACCGGTCCCACCGGGGTCGAGATGGAGGCCCTCACCGCAGTTGCCGTCGCCGCGCTGACCCTGTTCGACATGCTCAAGGCAATCGACCGAACCATGGTCATCGGCAACGCGCGGGTGGTCGCAAAGACCGGCGGTACGAGCGGCGACTGGTCGAGCAAATCCGCCGATGATCGGGGGAAATTGCCTTCACAAAGTTGACCGTAATTATCGCAGCTTGTGATTTACGCGCATTTACCGCCACATCGGGGGAGTTCAGCGTCGCATCCGGTCCCGATTTCGCTCGGCGCCGCGCTCGTTGATGAACGCAGCGCGGCGGTTTAAGCGCCCGCCCGAAGGAATAGCGATGGGGGAATCGGTTACCATGGAGCAGTGGCTGCCCCGTTCGATCGACAAGCTTACGTCGCGCCAACTCGATTGCCTGCGACTCGTTGCGCGCAACCTGTCGTCGAAAGAGATTGCCGCCGAGCTCGGCATCTCGCCCCACACCGTTGACCAGCGGATTCGCGGCGCGCTTCAGATCCTCGGGGTCGAGCGCCGGTCGCAGGCTGCGCGTCTCATCAGCGACGACGCGGGACCCTATCAACGCTTGATACATCAACCGTCGTATCTTGTCGCAACATCCGCCGACCCGCAGCAAGGCGAGGCGATCAGTCATCAGATTCGGCACGCTGATCGTGCAGGGGGGATCGGGGGAACCGGGCTCCAAACCGAGCAGAGTTCGCAACTTCGGTCCCCTTTGGTTTTGCCGTTCGCCACCAGGAGCAATCCCGGGAACGAGATGAATGTCGGCCAGCGGCTGACCTGGATCATCATCATCGCGATCGGCGCGACCTTCTCGGCGGGGATGTATCTCGCCGGCCTGGAAAGCCTCTCGAGGATGCTGGGTCACTGACGACGGACCTTCCCTCCGCCCTGGCCCAGCCAGCCGCGACGCGTCACGCGCCGGGGCAAAGGAACAGTCATGCGCAAACAAATGATCGAAACTGCCGCCCTCGATGTCGCCGAGCAGGTCCGGACCGTGGAGGATGTGATCGACACCGCCCTTGCCGAACTGGCCGAGCTTCAAGCCCGCATGATGCGCGCCCGCAGCCTCGCCCACGTCGGGGTCCGCACCGGCCATGATGCCCTCGAGCATGTTGCCGGCGCCTTCACCGCACTCGTTTCGGCCCGCGGCGGCGTCGGCAGCTGCCACGCCGCGCTGCTCGATGCCAAGGATCTGGTCCCCGGGTTGCGGACGACCAGTTTCGGCGACGCGGAGTGCCCGCCAAAAACCGCGTCGGCCAACCTGCGCATCGTCGCCTGAAATGAATCGAGCCGGGCGGGTTTCGACCTGCCCGGCGAGGTCGATATGACCCGCCTCTTCCTGTTCTTCGGGCTGCTGTTCGGGGCCACGGGCTATGCGCTTTGGCGCGGCGACCGCGACAGCCGCCTCGCCGCGATCATCTGCCTCGCCGCGGTCGCGTTGACCCAACTCATGCTTCAACCCGTCGCGCACCGCTATGCCTCGGTCGAGGGCGGGGTGGTAGCCGTCGATGCCGCAACCCTCATCGGCTTCACCCTGATTGCCTTGCGCTCCTCGCGCTTCTGGCCGCTGTGGATCGCAGGGCTCCAGCTGACGACGATGATCGGCCATGCGCTGAAAGCGATCGACTGGGCACTGGTCCCGCGCGCCTATGGCGCTGCGCTGATCTTCTGGAGCTATCCAATCTTGCTCATCGTCATGGGCGGCGCCTGGCGCGTGCACCGCCGCCGGTTGGCCGGAGTCGACGCCCCACTGGCCTAATCCGCGCGTCAGCGGCATGATGGCCCAATGTCGCTCCCCGGTCTTTCCCTGGCACTGCTCGACGCGATCGAGGAACCCGCGCTGGTGATCGAGCATGAGCGCGTCGCGGCGGCGAACGCCCCGGCCATTGCACTACTTGGCGAGCGAGTCGTCGGGCGCGATATCCGTTTCGTCCTGCGCCACCCCGACGCGCTCGAGGTGATCCTCGCGGGCATTGGCGGCGAGCGCGAAATCAGTGCGCTCGGCGGGCGCGAACAGCCGTGGACGGTCCTCGTCCGGCCGCTCCCCGACGGGGTCCAGCTAGTCCGCCTGGTCGACCGTTCCGCCGCTTACGCTGCCGAGCGGATGCGGGTCGATTTCGTCGCCAACGCCAGCCACGAATTGCGCACTCCACTGACCACGATGATCGGCTATGCCGAGACGCTGGCCGAGGATGAATCGATCGACGATGACCTCCGCGTCCGGTTCGGCGCGACGATCCATGGCGAGGCGCGGCGGATGCTACGGATCGTCGAGGATCTGATGAGCCTGTCGCGGATCGAGGCCGACCGCTTCGTGATTCCGTCCGGGCGCCTCGCCCTCGACGAGATCGCGCGGATCGCGGCCGAAAACAGCGCGCTCCTTGCGAGCAAGAACAACTGCACCATCGCGCTGGAGATTGCCGCAGCCGGGCCGATCGCGGGCGATTTCGGCCAATTGCTTCAGCTGGCCGACAATCTCGTGGGCAACGCGCTTCGCTATGGCTGCGGCGGGAGCGCTTCGACCGTCACCATCCGCACTGCAATCGAGGGCGGCCGCGCTGTGCTGCGCGTGATCGACCAGGGCGAAGGCATCGCCCCCGATCACCTGACGCGCGTGACCGAGCGGTTCTACCGCGTCGATGCCGCGCGCAGCCGCGATTCGGGCGGCACCGGGCTCGGCCTGTCGATCGTCAAGCATATCGCCGAACGCCACCGCTCCATCCTCGAAATCCGCAGCATCGTCGGGCAGGGCACCCACGTCAGTGTGGCCTTCCCGCTGCTTCCCGGTTAGCGCCCGCGCCATGGCCCGCAAACGCTCCCACGCCCGCCCCTCGGGCAGTTCGAACAAGCCTCGCTTCTGGGGCAAGCACGCGGTCGCCGCCGCGCTCGACAACCCCGAGCGGCGCGTAATCCGCGCCTGGTCGACGCGCGAGGCCGCGGCGCTGATGAACTTTCCGCCCGAAGTGCCGGTGACCTTCGCCGACGTCGCCGACCTCGGCCGCCTCGTCCCCAACGATGCGCCCCACCAAGGGGTAGTGATCGAAGTCGAGCCGCTCGAGGACGAGTGGCTCGCCGACCTGCTTGGCGATGCGCCCGAAAAGGCCGTGTTGCTCGTCCTCGACCAGGTCACCGACCCGCATAATGTCGGCGCCATCATGCGCTCGGCCGCAGCCTTCGGGGCGATCGGCATCGTCACGCAGGACCGCCACTCACCAACCGAAGGCGGTGTGCTCGCCAAAGCCGCGTCGGGCGCGCTCGAGACTGTGCCGTGGGTCCGCGTCGTCAACCTCGCCCGCGCACTCGAGGAAATCGCCGAGGCGGGGTTCTGGCGAATCGGGCTCACCGGCGAGGCGAAGACCGATCTCAAGGAGGCGCTCGGCCCGCCGCGCGTCGCGCTGGTGCTCGGCGCCGAGGGCCCGGGGATGCGCGCCAACACCCGCGACCATAGCGACGCGCTCGCCCGCCTGCCGATCACCAGCGCGGTCGAAAGCCTCAACGTCTCCAACGCCGCCGCTATCGCGCTCTACGCGGCGAGCATCGCGTAGGGGACGCATGGTCCATACCCGCGCCTCGCTCCACGCCAGCCTCGACGCGCTCGCCGCGCGCGAGCCCGCATTCGCGCGCGTTCTCGCCAGCCACGGCCATCCCGAGCCACGCCTCAGCGAACCCGGTGCCACCTCGTTGATGCGGACCATCGTCGGGCAGCAGGTCAGTGTCGCCGCCGCCCGCTCGATGTGGGCCAGGCTCGAGAGCGCATTCGGCAGACCCCCCGACCTTGCCGCAATCCTCGCCGCGACCGATGAGGAGCTGCGCGCGCTCGGCCAGTCGCGCCAGAAGTCGGGCTATCTCAAGAGCCTCGCCGGGCTCGTCCTGTCGGGCGAACTCGATCTCGCCCATCTCCCCGCCGACGATGAGGAGGCGATCGCCCTGCTGACCCGGATCAAGGGCGTTGGCCGCTGGTCAGCCGAAATCTACCTGCTGTTCGCCGAGGGACGCGGCGACGTCTGGCCAGCCGGGGACTTGGCGGTGCAAGTCGAAGTTGGCCGCCTGCTCGACCTCCCCGAGCGGCCATCGGAAAAAGCCCTGCGCGACCTGGCCGAAGCCTGGCGCCCCCATCGCGGCGCGGCAGCGGTGCTGGCGTGGCACAGCTACAACGCGATCGGCACTGCGATCTGAGTGTTCCGTGTTAATCTCGTACGGATAAAGCGTGAATTACGCCGATTCGGGGAGGACCGCCATGACCTTGTATCGCCACTATGTTGCCGCCGCGTTGATCGTGACGCCGTTGCTGGCGTCCGGCGCAGCTCAGGCGAAGGAGATCCCTCGAGTCGTCAAGCAGAAGCAGTGGCTCCCGGCGAACTTCCGCACGTTCGACTGCGCGGTCGGTCCGGGGCCTTCGCTATCGGCCAGCGGGACCCTATCGTTCGACGAGGGCGATGCTGCGGGGATCGAACTCGCCGTCACATCGGGCCTGGGCGGTTTGCCCTCGGTCCTGGCCCACGCGATCAAGACCAAGGGCGCCGGCGCCAACGACCGTAGCCTGGCCCAGAGCTGCACGACCCAGTCGGCCGACGGGAGCATTGCATCGGGCACGAGCTGCTCGCTGTCAGGTGATTCGGGGGCCCCCAATGTTCGCTTCACTCTGCCGCTATCGGCGCTCGGCGACGACGCAACAGCCAAAAACTATGTCGGCCATGTCACGCTGATCAAACAGCGCATCGCTGCAGGCGGGGCCGGGTCGAAGAAGGGCTATGACTATTACCAGGCACAGTCGGACATGGCGGAGGGCGGATCGGGCGCCAATCCATTGTTCGAGGCGGTGGCCCGATGCGACCGCAGCGCGCTTGCGTCGAAAGGCGGCAAGCCCTCGCTCGCGACCTACGATCTCGCCGTCGCCAAGAAATAGTGCCTAGCGCCGCAGCCCCAACGGGTGGCGTCGGCCCTCGAGCCCGCGGAAGATGCGCGGTCCGAGGTCGAGGCGGAGCGGGGCCATCTTCGCATCCGCGTCGCCTTCGCCGTCGCTCGCCTGAGACGCTCGACCGAGGATGAACGCCGCCGAGCTTTGGCCCTCGCCGCTGCCCCACTGATAGAGCGCGTTGAACGCCACCAAGGGCACGAACAATTTGCGCCCGCCGACCTCATAGGCGCGAACCTGCTCGAGGGGCAGGCTGACCGCACTCTTGAGCGCGATCCGCCCGAGCGGGGGGATCGAATCGATGCGGTCGCCCTGCCCGACCGGCGCGTCGAAAAAACGGCGCAATTCGGCGTCTTGCTCAGGCCCGGCGTTGATCATGCAGGCCTCGACCAGCACCTGCCGGGCGGGTCCGCTGCCGCTGTTGGTGACGACAACGTCGAACTGGACGCTGGCCTGCGCCTCATCGATCGTGGCGCGGGTCGGGTCGAACTCGATCTCGAGCTGGGGCCGCAGCCGGGTCGAGACGATCCCGATCGGCCGTGGCGGTTCTGCGGCGGGTGTCGGTTGCGGCGGCGGTGCAAAGGCGTTGGGGCGCTTCACCGTGATCCCGCCGACCAGTGGCGATGCCGGCGCTGGCGGCGCCGGTGCTGGCGGCGCAGGCGGGAAACTGCGCGGGGGCAGTTCGCGCGGTAGGGTCAGCGCGGGACCAGCCAGCGCGGGTTCGGCTAGCGGTCGGCCTCGGGTCCGCAGGGCATAGAAAATCGCCGCTCCGCCAAGCATCAGCAGTGCGACGATCCACGGCAGCAACACCGGATCGTCACCGCCGTCTCCGGCCGACTGGAGGGGAGCATTGGCGCCCATCGGCTGGCTCGACAGACGCGGCACGTCGCCCTCGCCAGCGCGAGTCGGCGCGCGGGACAGCGGATCGGCCGGGGGCAGAGCGACGGTCACCGAACTTGCCGCAGCGGGCGCGCGCGCGGTCGGTCGAGGCTGCGGCGCAGGCGTGGGAGCGCTCGCTGTCGGCGTCGGCGCGGTTTCCACCGGAGCGGGACGCGGTACGGGGGTCGCTGCGGCGGGCGGCGACGCGGGGCGGGGCGCGGGGCGGCGGTTGGTCGTTGGGGCGATTAGATCGGGCTGGACAGGCTGCGGCTGGGGCTGCGCGGCGGGGCCTCCGAGCGAGAAATTGCGCAGCTGCTCGGGGCCGATCGAGTCGGTTGTGCTGTTGTTGGTTGGCGCGTTCTGCGCAGCCAGCGGCACTGCGGGGATCGCCGCGACCGCAAGGGCAATGAGATGTGCGCGGCAAACCCTGCCGCGCCCGGCGCTATTCATTCGCAAGCCTCTTCGCGCGGAGCCTCCGCGCACCTCGCCCCCGCGCGCTCCATGCGGCCTAAGCGCCGCTGCGACAAGGGGGGCGCGTCGACCTGGAGGCCGAAACGGGCCGCGCCGATGCCCTCCACGGGTTCATTCGAATAATCGCAGCGCGCCCGAATAGAGCGCCGCCTTGGCAGCGTATCCGGCGGCCGAGACGAGCAGCGCGGCGCGCTCTTCGTCGGTCAGCGCGCGCACCACCCGCGCCGGCGAGCCGACGATCAGCACCCCCGGCTCGAACAGCTTCCCCTCGGTCACCAGCGCGCCGGCCCCGACCAGGCAGCCCGCGCCGATCACTGCATGATTGAGCACCCGCGCGCCCATCCCGATCAAGGCACCCTCGCCCACGGTGCAGCCATGGAGGATCGCCTGGTGGCCGACGGTCACCCGCGCGCCGATCGTCAGCGGTGCGCCGGGGTCGCTGTGCGCGATCGCGCCGTCCTGCACATTGGCTTCCTCGCCGATCAGGATCGGGGTGTTATCGGCGCGGATCACTGCCCCGAACCAGATGCTTGCGCGGGCGCCGAGCCGGACATCGCCGATGAGGTCGGCCGAGGGCGCGACCCAGACCCCTTCGGCCAGCACCGGGGCAGCGCCCCCGATCGCATAGCGCGGCATCAGTCCGCCGCCTTGGCCTTCAACCGATAGGCGTGGAGCAAGGGCTCGGTGTAGCCGTTAGGCTGCTCGACCCCCTCGAACACCAGCGCGCAGGCCGCCTGATAGGCCAGGCTGGTCGCCGCGTTTCCCGCCAGCGGCCGATACAGCGGATCGCCCGCATTCTGCCCGTCGACCTTGCCCGCCATCCGCTCGAACGCGGCGTCGGCCTCGGGCTTGGTCGCCACCCCGTGGAGCAGCCAGTTGGCCATGTGCTGCGAACTGATCCGGAGCGTGGCGCGATCCTCCATCAGGCCGATGTCGTGAACGTCGGGCACCTTCGAACAGCCGATCCCCTGGTCGATCCAGCGAACGACATAGCCGAGGATGCCTTGCGCATTATTATCGAGTTCCTCGGCGATCTCCGCTTCGGACCAGTCCTTCCCCGCCGCCAGCGGCACGTCGAGCAGGCGGTCGAGCGAGGCGATCCCCTCGGCTGCTCGCGCCTTGCGCCGATCGAACGCATCGACCCTGTGGTAATGGGTCGCGTGAAGCGTCGCCGCCGTCGGGCTCGGCACCCAGGCGGTGTTCGCTCCGGTCATCACATGCCCCAGCTTGACCTCGAGCATTTCGGCCATGCGGTCAGGCGCGGCCCACATCCCCTTGCCGATCTGCGCCTTGCCATCCAGTCCGCAGGCCAGCCCGATCTGGACGTTGCGATCCTCATAGGCGGCGATCCAGTCGGCCTTCTTCATGTCGCCCTTGCGGATCATCGGACCCGCCCGCATCGAAGTGTGCATCTCGTCGCCGGTGCGGTCGAGAAAGCCGGTGTTGATGAACACGATCCGCTCGCGCACCGCATGGATGCAGGCGGCGAGATTGGCCGAGGTCCGCCTCTCCTCGTCCATCACCCCGATCTTGACCGTGTGCCGCTCGAGTCCGAGCAGATCTTCTACCGCATTGAACAGCCGGTTCGAGAAGGCGCATTCCTCGGGCCCGTGCATCTTGGGCTTGACGATGTAGATCGACCCCGCGCGGCTGTTGACGAAGCGGCCCTGACGTTTGAGGTCATGGACCCCGATCAGGCTGGTGATGATGGCGTCGAGAATCCCCTCGGGCGCGTCGCTGCCGTCGGCCAGTTGCACCGCCGGATTGGTCATCAAATGGCCGACGTTGCGAACGAACAGCAAGCTTCGCCCCGGAAGGGTAAAACGCTCCCCGTCGGGCGCGGTGTAGTCGCGATCCTCGGCCAGCGTGCGCTGCAGCGTCTGACCGCCTTTGTCGAATGACGCACTAAGGTCGCCCCTCATCAGCCCAAGCCAGTTGGCGTAGGCCGCGACCTTGTCCTCGGCATCGACCGCAGCGATCGAATCCTCAAGGTCAACGATCGTCGTCAGCGCGCTTTCCAGCACGACATCGGCGATGTGTCCCGGGTCGCCGCGCCCGATCGGATGCGCGGGGTCCACCACGATTTCGATGTGCAGCCCGTTGTGGCGAAGCAGCAGATTGTTGCCCGAGTGTCCGACCAGCTGGGCCGGATCAGCCAGCTCGGGTGCTCCCCCAGCCCAGCTTGCCCACGATCCGCTCGCCAGCGGCGCCACTTCGTCGAGGAAGGCCTTGGCCCAGGCAATGACCTGAGCGCCGCGAGCGGCATCGTAGCCCCGCCCCGCCGCCGCCCCGGGAATCGCGTCGGTCCCATAGAGAGCGTCGTAGAGGCTGCCCCAGCGCGCGTTGGCTGCATTGAGCGCGAACCGCGCGTTGAGCACCGGCACGACCAGCTGCGGCCCCGCCATCCGCGCAATTTCGTCATCGACGTTGCGCGTCGCGACCGAGAACCGCGCCGGCTCATCGACCAGATACCCGATTTCGCGCAGGAAGGCCTGATACTCGGGCTGGTCGATCGGACGTCCGGGGCGCGCCTCATGCCACGCATCGATGCTCGCCTGGAGCGCGTCGCGCCGCGCCAGCAGCGCACGATTCTCGGGCGCGAAGGTCGCAAAAATCTCGGCAGCCCCGGCCCAGAAGCGACCGGCCTCGATCCCGGTCCCGGGAAGCACCTGCTGTTCGATGAACTCCGCAAGCAAGCAAGCGACCTTGAGCCCGTTCCTGTCGACCAGATCATTCATTCCCGGCTGCCCCTCGCCTATTACGCTGCAGCGATGGCGCTAGCGCGAACCGGGGCGAGGGGCAAACCGCTCGGCACCTGGCCATACGGCGCGATGGCCCTCCCACAGACGCCCTTGCCGCTGGCGAGAAATTCGCGCACTCATCCCCCGCAATGGCCACCGCTGACCGCTCCTCCCGCGATGACGAGACCGATTTCCGCTGCAGCGGCGCGCTGACCATCGCCCGCGCCGGGTCGACTGCGCGCGAGCTCGAGGCGCTTCCCCAAGGCGGGACAATCGATCTGTCGGGCGTCGAGCGGATGGACACCGTCGGCGCATGGTTGATCCACCGCACCCAGCGTGACCGCGGCGCGCAGGTGACCGGCGCGACCCCAGAGATCCAGGCGCTGCTCGAACAGGTTGCCGCCGCCGACCACCCGATCCGCATCCGCCCCGACACCCGCCCCCCGGCGACCCGCGCGCTCGAGGAACTGGGCGGATGGACCGCCGAGACGGGGCGCACGCTGCTCGGCCTGCTCGGCTTCTTCGGGGCAACACTGATCGGCTTCGGTAGCGTCCTTCGCCGCCCCAAGCGCTTCCGGGTCAACGCCGTGGTGCAGGCGTTCGACAGCGTCGGCATTCGCGCGCTCGGGATCATCGGGCTGATGAGCTTCCTCATCGGCGTCGTCATCGGCCAACAAGGCGCGGTCCAGCTCGCCCAGTTCGGCGCCGAGACCTACACCATCAACCTGATCGGCCGGATCACCGTTCGCGAGCTTGGGCCGCTGATGACCGCGATCATGGTCGCCGGCCGTTCGGGATCGGCCTTCGCGGCGCAGATCGGGACGATGAAGATCACCGAGGAAATCGACGCGATGCGCACCATCGGCGTCTCGCCGGTCGAAGCGCTGGTCGTTCCGCGCGTCCTTTCAGCGGTACTGATGATGCCGCTGCTCGCTTTCTGGTCGATGCTGCTCGGGATCATTGGCGGCGGCATGTTCTGCTGGCTCAGCCTCAAGATTCCCCCCGCGACCTACGCCCAGCGAATCAGCGAAGTGGTCCCGATCCAGGACCTTTATGTCGGCTTGATAAAGTCGCCGGTGTTCGGCTTCATCATTGCCCTTGGCGGCTGTTTCCAGGGGATGCTGGTCGAAGGAAACTCGGAAGAGGTGGGCCGCCGCACGACCAACGCCGTGGTCCAGTCGATCTTCATGGTGATCGTCCTCGACGCGATGTTCGCGGTCTTCTTCAGCTCGATCGGCTGGCTGTGAGCGCGCCCGAAGCCGTCATCCGCGTCTCCGGGCTGAAGAACAGCTTCGGCGATCAGGTCATCCACGATGGGCTCGATTTCGAGGTTCGGCGTGGCGAGATCTTCGGCGTCGTCGGCGGCTCGGGCACCGGCAAGTCGGTGCTGATGCGCTCGATCATCGGGCTGCAGATCCCGACAGCGGGCGAGATTGACGTGCTCGGCGAGGATATGATCGGGCGGAGCGAGGACGAGGCCAAGAATATCCGCCGCCGCTGGGGCATTTTGTTCCAGAACGGCGCGCTCTTCTCGACGCTGACCGTGGCCGAGAATGTCGAAGTTCCAATCCGCGAATATTTTCCGTTCATCAAGCCGCCGCTGCTGGACGAGATCGCCGGCTTCAAAATCGCCATGTCGGGTCTCGATGAAAGCGCCGCGCCGAAATATCCGTCTGAATTGTCGGGCGGGATGCGCAAGCGCGCCGGTCTTGCCCGCGCCCTTGCGCTCGATCCCGAACTGCTGTTCCTTGACGAGCCGACCGCCGGGCTCGACCCGATCGGCGCCGCCGCGTTCGACGAGCTCATCCAGAACCTGCAAAAGCAGTTGAACTTGACCGTGTTCCTGATCACGCACGATCTCGACACGCTCTACGCGATCTGCGACCGGGTGGCGGTGCTGGCCGATCACAAGGTCATCGCGGTCGGAACGATTCCGGAACTTCTGGCTTTGGACCATCCGTGGATCCAGGAATATTTTAACGGGCCGCGCGGTCGGGCGGCAAGAGCGCATGAAGACGCGGCGAACGATGACTCGGGGGACAAGCCAGCCATGACGACGAAGAGCCAGCGCTGATGGAAACCCGTTCAAACCATCTGCTTGTCGGGACCGTTGTCCTCGCACTGCTCGCCGGGGTGCTATTGTTCACCGTGTGGCTCGCCGGGCTATCGACCAAGACCACCAACTGCTTCGACATTTATTTCAGCCAGGGCGTCGGCGGAATCTCGAAGGGCACTGCCGTCAATTACTCGGGCGTCCCCGTCGGCGAGGTCGAGAAGATTTCGCTGCTCCCTAACCGCCCCGAATTCGTGTGGGTGCGGATCAAGGTCGATGGCGAGGCGCCCGTGCTTCAGGGCACCACCGCGCAGATCAAGGGGGTCGGCTTTACCGGCGCAAGCGAGATCAGCCTCGACGGCGCGGTCAAGGGCGGGCGCCCGATCGCCCAGCCAGGACCGCAGGGGTGCCCTGTGATCCCGGCCAGCTCGGGCGGACTTGGCGCCTTGCTCAACTCCGCCCCCGAACTGCTCGACCGCATCCAGCGACTGACCGAGCGGCTGACCGAGTTGCTGAGCGACAAGAACCAGAATTCGATCGCCGACATTCTCGAGAATTTCGACAAGACCAGCCAGGTGCTCGCCGCCAAGGCACCGCAACTGGCGAGCGCCATCAACGACGCCTCCGCCGCCGCACGCAACGCCGGCATCGCGGCGCAGCGGGTCGGATTGCTCGCCGACAGCACCAACCGACTGGTCAAGGAGCAGGCGACTCCGGCAGCGCAGGATCTGCGCAAGGCCATCGCGTCCGTCCAGAAAGCGGCCGATAATCTCGACAGCGTAATCGCCGACGCCAAGCCCGGGCTCAACAACTTCACCAAATCGACCCTGCCCGAGGCCAATCGCCTGGTCCACGACCTGCGCGACCTGTCGGGTTCGCTCCAGGGCTTTTCCGATCGGCTCAACCAGGGCGGGGTCGGCAGCGTGCTGGGCGCTCCCAAGCTGCCCGATTATAACCCCGGAAAGAAACGCTGATGCGCCCGTCTAGTCTGCTTATTCCCGCCGCGCTCGCACTGTCGCTGACCGCCTGTCTGGGCGGCGGCAAGGTTCCACCAATCCTGCTCACACTTGCGCCCGAGGCACCCGCCCCGGCGAGCTTCGATCGATCGGCCAGCGCTGGCGAGACGGTGACAATCGACGACCCGGTGACGCCCAAATCGCTCAAAGTGCTTCGTATCCCGGCCAATGTCGGCGACACCGCGATCGCCTATATCAAGGACGCGCAGTGGATCGACCTGCCCGGCAAGCTGTTCCAGCAACTGGTGTCCGAGACGATCAAGCGGACCACCAACCGAGTCGTCCTCGATCCTCGCCAGTCGTCGCTCGACCCCGGCCTTCGAGTCACCGGGTTGCTCGACCGCTTTGGCTATGACGCCAGCCAGGGCGGAGTGGTGGTGCGCTACGACGCTGCGCTCGCTGCCACCGCCGGCGCCCGAGTCGAGACCCGCCGCTTCGAGGCTCGCGAGCGGTCGGACGGCACCAAGGCCAGCGTCGGCCCCGCACTCAACCGCGCCGCCAACCGCGTCGCGAACGATGTCGCGTCATGGGTCGGCAACCACGGTTAGTCGCGCGCTCGACCTGATCGACTGCGCAGTAGCCGCGGGCTCGGCCGGATTGCCCCTTACCCCCCGACCTGTCGTCTGAGCCGCGCCAACCTCTGCGCCAACAGGTCGAGTGACTGAAGCTCCGCGCCGTGCCGCGCGATTGTTTCCGGCGACGAGGCGAGGGCGTCACTGACGGCCGCAAGCTGCGCTTCGAGCGTGCGGACGCTCGCCGGAAGGTCTGAATCCCCGAGTAGCGCGATCGCCAGCGTGGTTGGCACTGGCACTTGTCCGGCCTTGATCCGCTGCACCGCCGCATCGATTTCCGCCTGCCCGAGGTTGCCCGGCTTCGCCAGCCACTGCTCGGCCGCGATCGGGCCTTCGAGGCTCAAGCCACAGCGCCGCTCACTGACCCACATCGCCGCTCCGACGGACCCCAGGCTGCCGCGCACCAGCCGCACCTCGGTTCCGACCGGCGGAAGGGTGGTTCCCTCGACCAGCGCGCCGTGTGCAGACAGGTTGCGGATCGTCACCGGAATCGTCGTGGCCCCGACGTGGAGCACCGCCGAGATAAACAAGTTGGTCCGCCGCGCGCGCACCGGCTCGGGCCCCGCGCCAACTCCCTCAATAATGTCCGATCCGTCCCCCACGCGGGCCTCCGCCGCCGGGCCTAGACCTTGGTGGGCCGATCGCGCCGCTTATCTTGATCCGATTCGGAGCGAATTGCCCTCAACGAAAAAGGGCCACCCCGAAGAGCGACCCTTTCGTTGTTCGGAGGCTGAAGTTCGCAGCTTAACCGAGCAGTTCCTGCTCGAGCTTCTTGGCCATTTCCTCGATATTCTCGGGCGGCCAGCCGGGGATGTCCATGCCGAGGCGAAGCCCCATGCTCGACAGCACTTCCTTGATCTCGTTCAACGACTTGCGGCCGAAGTTCGGGGTCCGCAGCATCTCGGCTTCGGTCTTCTGGACGAGATCGCCGATATAGATGATATTGTCGTTCTTGAGGCAGTTGGCCGACCGCACCGACAATTCCAACTCGTCGACCTTCTTGAGCAGATAGCGATTGAGCTGGTTGGTGTCGGCCTGACTTTCCGCCGGGCTCGCCGTAACATTCTGGCCACCCATCATCGGGCTCGCCGACGGACGCATTGCGCCGTCCTCGAAGCCGACGAACAGCGCCAACTGGTCCTGCAGGATGCGCGCGGCATAGCCGACGGCATCTTCCGGCGTGACTGTTCCATCGGTCTCGACCGTCAGCGTTAGCTTGTCATAATCGAGCTCCTGCCCGACACGGGTATTCTCGACCTTGTACGCTACCTGGCGAACGGGCGAGTAGAGCGCATCCACGGGTATCAGCCCGATCGCGGCATCGACCGGCCGGTTGGCGGCGGCGGGCACATAGCCCTTCCCGATGTCGGCGGTCAGCTCCATGTTGAGCGTCGCGCCCTGGTCGAGGTGGCAGATGACCAGCGTCGGGTTGGTGATCTCGATGTCGCCGGTGGTCGCAATCTGCGCCGCGGTAACTTCGCCCGGGCCGGTCGCCGACAGCTGGAGCCGCTTCGGCCCCTCCCCTTCCATCTTGAGCGCGAGCTGCTTGATGTTGAGGACGATGTCGGTGACGTCCTCGCGGACCCCGGCAAGGCTCGAAAATTCATGAAGCACGCCCTCGATCTTGATCGACGTGACGGCGGCACCCTGGAGCGACGACAGCAGTACCCGGCGAAGCGAGTTGCCGAGCGTCATTCCGAAGCCGCGCTCGAGCGGCTCGGCCACAAACACCGCCTTGCGGCGACTATCGCCACCGGGCTTGCGCTCGAGGTTGCTCGGCTTCTTGAGTTCCTGCCAGTTTTTTGCGTTGACGGCCATGTTCATCCCTTGGCAGCGGAGCAGCGGCGTCCCGCTTGGCTCCTGTGTTCAAACTAGTCTTCGGCCAGAGCAAGCGCTCCGACCGAGCGTATCAGACGCGGCGGCGCTTGCTCGGGCGCACGCCATTGTGCGGGATCGAGGTCACATCGCGGATCGAGGTGATCTGGAAACCGACCGCCTGGAGCGCCCGAAGCGCGCTCTCGCGGCCCGACCCGGGTCCCTTGACCTCGACTTCGAGGGTGCGGACACCGTGCTCGGCGGCCTTCTTGCCCGCGTCCTCGGCGGCGACCTGAGCGGCGTACGGAGTCGATTTGCGCGATCCCTTGAAGCCCATCGTGCCCGCCGACGACCAGGCAATCGCATTGCCCTGCGCGTCGGTGATGGTGATCATCGTGTTGTTGAAGCTGGCGTTCACATGGGCGACGCCCGACGTGATATTCTTGCGCTCGCGGCGGCGAAGGCGCTGTGGTGCTTGGGCCATTTTGTAGAAATCCTAGAAGCTTAAGCGAAGAAAGGGCGGCCGTTCGTGGCCCGCGCGACTTACTTCTTCTTGCCGGCGATCGGCTTGGCCTTGCCCTTGCGAGTGCGCGCATTGGTGTGTGTGCGCTGGCCGCGAACCGGAAGCCCCTTGCGATGACGAAGCCCGCGATAGCAGGCCAGATCCATCAACCGCTTGATATTCATCGCGGTCTGGCGGCGAAGATCACCCTCGACCGTGTGATCGGCGTCGATCGCCTCGCGGATGTGGAGCACTTCGGAATCGGTCAGGTCCTGGACCCGTCGTGCCGGCTCGATGCCAAGCTTCTTCGTGATTTCAGTGGCCTTGGTCCGACCAATGCCATGGATATAAGTCAGCGCGATCTCGACGCGCTTGTTAGTCGGGATATTGACCCCGGCGATACGTGCCATTCAAAAAATCTCCTAGCTCCACAGGGCGGCGTGGCACGCGCGCCCCATCTCAAAGCGATGAAACCGCAACAACGGAAAAACGGCGGACGCAACGATGCGCCGCCGACAGCCGGTGAAACGGGATGGGCGTCAAATAGGATCGTGCACCCGGTGAGTCAAGCGGTGAGGGTCGCGCACTTTGCATCCCCGCCGCTCGCCGCTAAGCCAGCCGCCA
>JBDSGJ010000044.1:0-8059 GCA_039919075.1 Sphingomicrobium sp. | reverse complement strand
CCCGAGGCGATCCGCTCCTGGCTCATCCAGCGCTATGGCAATTGGGTCAGCTTTGCGCCGGTCGTGACTCCCTTGACCTGGCCGCTGTGGGCGGCACCGATCGCTCTGCTGCTCGCTGGCTTGTGGCTCGCCCGCAGCAGGTTCCGGACACGGCGATGAGCTGGGCGATCATGCTTCTGATGATTGTTGCGACGCTTGTGCTGCTGTGGCTGTTGCGCGTGCGCGGGTCGATGCTGACGCTGAGCGCCGCGGCGTTGCTGTTCGGCGCTGCGGGCTATGCGCTCGACGGCAGTCCGGGTCTGGTCGGAGCTCCCCGCAACGCTGCCGATGATCCCGCGCCGCTGTCGCTCGCCGCGGCGCGGCATGCGTTCTTCGGGACCTTCACGCCGGCTGAGCGCTGGCTGATACTCGCTGACAGTTATGCGCGCACCGGCGACACGATGGCGGCGGCCCAAGTCATCCAGTCCGCGCTGCGCGCGCACCCGGAGGATGCGGAACTGTGGACCGGCTATGCCAATGCGCTGGTGGACCATGGGCGGATGCTGACCCCGGCCTCGCGGATGGCCTTCGGCCGGGCAATGGCGCTTTCTCCGCAAAGCCCCGGGCCGCGCTTCTTCTTCGGCCTTGCGTTGCTACGCTCGGGCGATCGCGATGGAGCGCGAGCGCAGTGGCGGGAAATCATCGCCAAGGCGCCTAACGACGCCGAATGGCGGCGGCTAGTCGAGGGCGGCCTTGCGCTGCTGAGATAGCCTTCCGCGCAGAAGCGGGAGCCTCAGTCGGCGGCTTCGAACGGCAGGTCGAGCGCTTCGGCCACCGCCTGGTGGCGGATCTTCCCGCCCGACACGTTGAGGCCGTTGGCGAGGTGGGGGTCGGCTTTCATTGCGTCGACGGCGCCGAGGTTGGCGAGCTTGAGCGCGAAGGGCAGGGTCGCATTGTTGAGCGCGAATGCCGAGGTCCGCGCCACCGCTCCGGGCATGTTGGCGACGCAATAATGGATCACGCCGTCGATCGTGTAGACCGGATCGGCATGGGTTGTCGCGTGGCTCGTCTCGAAGCAACCGCCCTGGTCGATCGCAATATCGACCAGAACCGACCCGCGCTTCATCGTCTTGAGCATCGTTTTGGTCACGAGCTTTGGCGCCGCAGCCCCGGGCACCAGCACCGCGCCAATCACCAGCTCCGCCTCCTTGATCGCGGCCGCGATCGCCGCTTTCGACGCGAACGCGGTCTTGATCGTCGAGCCGAAGTGCATGTCGAGTTCGGCGAGCCGGTCGTTGTTGATGTCATAGATCGTGACGTCGGCCCGTTGTCCGGTCGCAATCTGCGCCGCGTTGATCCCGGCGACGCCACCGCCGAGGATCGCGACCTTGGCTGGTGCGACACCCGGAACACCGCCGAGGAGGACACCGCGGCCACCCTGTTCCTTTTCGAGATAATGCGCGCCGACCTGGATCGACATCCGACCCGCGACCTCGCTCATCGGCTTGAGCAAGGGCAGCGCGCCCGACGGCGATGTCACTGTCTCATAGGCGATGCAGATCGCCCCGGAGGCCATCAGCCCCTCCGCCTGCGGCTTGTCGGCGGCGAGGTGCAGGTAGGTGAACAGCAAATGCCGAGGCTCGAGCATCGCAATTTCCTGCGGTTGTGGCTCCTTGACCTTGACGATCATGTCCGACCCGGCGAACACCGCCGCCGCATTAGGGAGGATCGTCGCCCCAGCATGTTCATAGGCGCCGTCGGGAAAGTCGATCCCCGTTCCAGCCCTGGCCTCGACAAACACCTCGTGGCCCGCGTGGACCAATTCAGCGACCGACGCCGGGGTCAGCCCGACGCGATATTCGTGGTTCTTGATTTCCTTGGGCACTCCGACGCGCATGTGACGTTCTCTCTCGATAAGGCTGTGCTGCGCCAGTAAGCCCGTCGTCGGCCTTTGTCCCGCGCGATTGCTCGCGATCAACGGCGGTGCTAGGCGCGCGGCCCGATGAACATCACCGCCACTGGCGGGGCCGTCGCCGAGGCCCCCGACGACTCAGCCCATGGCCACGCGCAGGGCAGCCTCACCAAGCTTGCGGTCGGCGCCATCGGAATTGTGTTCGGCGACATCGGCACCTCACCGATTTACGCTTTTCGCGAAACCTTTGCGGGACACCACAAACTCGTCCCCGACGCGCTTCACGTCTATGGCGTGCTGAGCCTGATCTTCTGGTCGATGATGATCATCGTCAGCATCAAATATGTCACGATCATCATGCGAGCGGACAACAAGGGTGAAGGCGGCAGCTTGGCGCTCCTCGCGCTGATTAACCGCTCGACCACCGACACCCGTAAATGGGCCAAGGGGATCATCCTGCTAGGCGTGTTCGCGACCGCGCTATTCTATGGCGACAGCATGATCACGCCGGCGATATCGGTGCTGTCTGCGGTCGAGGGACTGACCACGGTCCAGCCGGCGTTCGAGCCGTTCGTGATCCCCACGGCAATCGCGATCCTGATCGGACTGTTCCTCATCCAGTCGCGCGGGACCGCTAAGGTCGGGCTGTTCTTCGGGCCGATAATGCTGTTCTACTTCGTCACCCTCGCGGTGCTCGGTGTGATGCACATCGTCGATCACCCGGCCGTAATCTATCAAGCGCTCAATCCGCTCAACGGGTTTTTCTTCTTCTCCGAGGCTCCCGTCCGCGCGTTCGTTGCGCTGGGGTCGGTCGTGCTGGCGGTTACTGGCGCCGAAGCGCTCTACTCGGATATGGGCCACTTCGGTCGCAATCCGATCCGCGTGTCGTGGCTGTTCTTCGTCCTTCCGGCGCTGATCCTCAACTACATGGGGCAGGGCGCAATGCTGCTCTCGTTGCCCCCGGCTGAGGCCATCTCGACCGTCCAGAACCCGTTCTTCTTTCTCGCTCCAGAGATGCTCCGCCTGCCGCTCGTTCTGCTCGCCACCGCAGCGACGATTATTGCCAGCCAGGCGGTCATCTCGGGCGCCTTCTCGGTCACCCAGCAGGCGATCCAGCTGGGCTTCATTCCGCGCCTGCGGATCATCCACACCAGCAAAACGGCGGCAGGCCAGATCTACATCCCGGCAATTAATTGGGCGCTGATGGTGATGGTCTTGCTGCTCGTCCTCAATTTCCGGACGTCGTCGAACCTCGCCGCCGCCTATGGTATCGCGGTTACCGGCGCAATGTTCATCGACACTCTGCTGATTGCAGTCGTGCTATTCACGCTGTGGAAGTGGAACCGCCTACTCGCGGGAAGCCTGGTCGCGATCTTCCTGATCGTCGACGTCGCCTATTTCAGCGCGAACCTGCTCAAGGTTCCGGTCGGCGGCTGGTTCCCGCTGCTGGTCGGCTTTATCGCCTTCACGATGCTCACCACATGGGCGCGCGGTCGCAAGCTGATGATGCTTCGGCTCGAGGAGGAGGCGATCCCGATCGGAATTTTCATCAAGTCGGCCAGCGCCAGCGCTGTCCGCGTTCCCGGCACGGCGGTGTTCATGACAAGCTCGGGCGTCGGCGTCCCCCACGCGCTGCTCCATAACATCAAGCACAACAAGGTGCTTCACGAGCGTATCCTGCTCCTGACCGTGCGCATCGAGGACGTGCCCTACGTCAAGCACCCAAAGCGGCTGGCGACCGAAGATCTTGGCCATGGCTTCTATCGCTTGATGCTGCGCTACGGCTTCATGGAAGAGATCGACGTCCCAACGGCGCTGGCCCAGATGGAAGAGTGCGGGCCGAGCTACAAGATGATGGACACCAGCTTCTTCCTTGCCCGTCAGACCCTGATCTCATCGAAGCACCCGGGAATGGCGATCTGGCGCGAGAAGCTATTCTCGTGGATGCTGCGCAACGCCGAAAGCGCAATGGAATTTTTTAAGCTTCCTGCCAATCGCGTCGTGGAACTCGGCAGCCAGGTCGAGATTTAAGCCCTTCCCTGGACGCCCGCCGCAAGCCCTCGCCCCTATCGGTCTAGGATTTTCCGCCATGAACGATGTCTCAGTGCCCTCGGCATCCGCCGCGTCTGTCGCCGAGCCCGCTCCTGGAGCGCATCCCGGGAGCAGCCATGCCCCGCAAGGGTCGGTTACGGCGCTGGCGCTCGGTGCAATTGGCGTGGTCTTCGGCGACATTGGGACCAGCCCGCTCTACGCGATGAAGGAAGTCTTCGTCGGGCATCACCCGCTCAAGGTCGATCCGCTCCACGTCTTTGGCACGGTGTGCCTGATGTTCTGGTCGCTGATGGTCATCGTCACGATCAAATATGTCTGGCTAATCCTGCGCGCCGACAACAAGGGCGAGGGCGGGAGCCTGGCGTTACTGGCGCTTATCCAGCGCTCGATCGGCGGTGGTCGCTGGGGCACCAGTCTGGTGATGCTCGGCATTGCCGCGACCGCCTTGTTCCTGGGCGACGCGATGATCACGCCGGCGGTGTCGGTGCTGTCGGCGGTGGAAGGGCTGGAAACCGTCAACGATGGTTTCACCCCGTTCGTCATTCCGGCGTCGATCGTGATCCTGATCGGGCTGTTCTTCATCCAGTCGCGCGGTACCGAGGCCGTGGGGCGGCTGTTCGGTCCCATCATGATCGTTTACTTTGCGGTCATCGCGGTGCTCGGCGCGATACAGATCTGGCTCCATCCGGCAGTAATCGCCGGGCTCAATCCGATCTGGGCATGGCGCTTCGTCGCCGAAGATCCTCACCTAGCCTTCCTTGCGCTCGGCTCGGTCGTGCTGTGCGTTACCGGGGCGGAAGCCCTCTATGCAGATATGGGCCATTTCGGTCGTCGGCCCATCACTGCCGCCTGGCTCTACCTCGTCTTCCCCGCACTGATCCTCAACTATCTTGGGCAGGGCGCCTTGATGATGAGCAACCCGGCGACGGCGGAGAATCCATTCTATTATATGGCGCAGGAAAATCTGCGCTTGCCGCTGGTTTTTCTCGCGACTGCGGCGACGATCATCGCCAGCCAGGCGGTCATCACCGGTGCCTTCTCGGTCGTCCAGCAGGCGATCCAGCTTGGCCTGATGCCTCGCCTTCGGATTGCCCACACCAGCGAGCGAGCCGCCGGGCAAATTTATGTGCCGTTCATGAACTGGACGCTGATGGTGCTCGTCATCCTGCTCGTCATCGGCTTTCGCGAGTCGACTAATCTCGCCGCGGCCTATGGTATCGCCGTCACGGGCACGATGCTCATCACTGCGCTCAACCTGGGCGTCCTCGCGCGGATCGTCTGGAAATGGCCGATGGCGGCGGTCGTTGTCGTGATCGGGGGCTTCATGCTGATCGACGGGGTCTATTTCGCGTCGAACCTGACGAAATTCTTCGCTGGGGGTTGGTTTCCGCTGCTCATCGGGGTGATCGCCTTTACGATGCTCACCACCTGGGCGCGCGGGCGCAAGCTGATGATCGAGCGGATGAATGCCGACTCGTTGCCGCTGAAGATATTCATTAAGTCTGCCGCAGCCTCGGCAACGCGCGTTCCCAACACGGCCGTGTTCATGACCAGCAGTCGCGACGGCGTGCCGCCTGCACTGCTTCACAACCTCAAACACAATATGGTCCTTCACGAGCGAAATCTGCTCGTTACCGTGCAGATCGAGGATGTGCCGTTCGTGCCCGATTCGAAGCGCCTCACGATCGAGGATTTCGGGAGCGGCTTCTTCCGCGTCACACTCCACTATGGCTTCATGGATGAAGTCGACGTTCCACAGGCGCTTAGTCAGGCTGACGGCTGCAGCACATCGAACCTCATGCGCACCAGCTTCTTCCTGTCGCGGCAGACGCTGCTCACCGCGGACCGCCCCGGCATGGCGATCTGGCGCGAAAAACTCTTCGCGTGGATGCTACGCAACGCCGAAAGCGCGATGGAGTTCTTCAAGCTGCCAACCAATCGCGTGGTCGAACTGGGCAGCCAGGTTGAAATCTAGCAACTCTTGCGCGCAATGCGCATTGGTCGGGTATGGAAGAATTCGCCACCTGGGCAGCGCCCATCACCACCACCATCGCCGCGCTGATGACCGCGTCCAACCTCGGTAGCCGGATCACCGGCTGGGGTTTTGTCGTCTTCACGGTTGGGTCGATCGGGTGGATCACCCTGGGGCTCACCACGCACCAGCCCAACATCGTCTGGCAAAACGCGATCCTGACCCTGCTCAATCTGTTCGGCATTTGGCGCTGGCTGGGCCGGCAGGCCAGGCTTGAGGAAGGCGGCGCGAAGGCTGCCGAAGCAAGCGCAGACAGGCGCGGCGAAGCGATGTTCCCGGTGTCCTTGCTGACCAAGGCGACGCTCAAGGATGCCAGCGGAGCCGACCTTGGCGCGGCTGTCGATGCAATGGCCGGAGCGGAGCGCGGGCAATTGGCTTATCTGGTGATTTCCAGCGGGGGAGTGGGTGGCGTTGGGGAGACGGTCCGCCGCCTGCCGTGGGACGCGGCGCGGGTTGAGGGCGACTGCCTTACCACCTCGCTTGACCAGTCACGGTTCGACCAACTAGAACAACTCGCCAAAGACGATTGGCGATGACCGGGCCGCTGATTGTAAGCGCTGATTTCGTCCCTGCCGATCTTGCTTTTCTCGACCGTGAGCGACGGGCGCACTTTCCGGCAGAGCGCAACGTGTTGCCCGCGCACCTGACCCTGTTTCACGCCCTCCCGCCTTCGGTTGAACTCGAGCTTCGCCGCCGCCTTGCCCAAGCTGCCGACCGAGGGCAGCCGCGGGCCATGTTGTCAGGGCTTCGAAGCCTTGGAAGCGGCGTCGCCTACATCGTCGTTTCTGAAGATTTGAACGCGCTTCGCGCCGAAATTGCCGAGGCGTTCGACGGGTGTTTGACAGCTCAAGATGTTCAGGGCTGGCGCGCGCACGTTACGATCCAGAACAAAGTGTCTTCAGGCACAGCTCAAGCATTATTGGCCGACAAGCAGCGCGATTTCCGCCCGCGCCCGTTGGGGCTGGCCGGTCTTGCCCTGCACCGCTACATGGGCGGGCCGTGGAAATTGGTCCAGCGTTGGCAGTTCCGCGGTTGACCGCCTAGGCGAGCTCGCCGATCCCGTCGCAGCTCAAGTCGAATGCCGCCATCCCAGACTCGAGTACCGAGGCTAGCATCGGCATGTCCATCAGCTCGGAAATCGCATTCTGGCCTTCATCCGCCGCCGCCTCCAGCGCCTCATCCCAGTCGCTGACGTCGTAGGTCCCAAGACCCACCCAGCAAAACGCGAGCACTTCGGCCAATTGGTCGTCGGCGAGGTCCTCGAACTGACTTTTAAGTTCCTCCTCGACGCTGTCGTTGACCGAATCGTCGAGCACCGACAGCGCTTCGCCATCCTCTCCATCGATATTCTCGGCTGCCTCGCCGCCGTCATAGTCAGTCGGGGTCTGTGCCTCATACTCGCGGCCGCGAAGGACGATCCGGCAGAGTGTTTCGAGGGGGGTCGTCGGTTCCATGGCGAGTCTCCGTGAGTAAGCCATGCTAACGACAGGTCCCGGCGCCCGGTTCCGCATGAAGCGCATCGCGGTGGCGCGTTGACCGGGATGCGGGCGCAACCTATAGGCTCGCCCCGCGCTGCCCGGCCGCACGATCGTGCCGCGGCAGGCGAGCCTCATGGGGCGGAGTAGCTCAGCTGGTTAGAGCAGCGGAATCATAATCCGCGTGTCGGGGGTTCAAGTCCCTCCTCCGCTACCATCCTCTAAATGCTTGATCGGTCAACATTTTTCCGAAGTCGTTCTTCCGCCCGTGGCGGACACGGGAGGCATAGTTGGGCGATCAGTTGGGAATCTCGGTCCTTCTTTCGAGTTTGCTGATCGCTGATTGAGCGAGTCCGTCATCTCGCTTCAAATAGTGCTGAAGGATCGACTCGGCGTCCTTGATCGAGTGGCCCGTTATGGCCGCAATCTCTGGCACGGTGCATTCCGCCAACACATCAAGGTCCACCGGCTGATTCACTGCTGTGACCGGCCCCCATCGAGTGGTCCACCTTGATTGTTAGTGCATGACTGCCTCCATCGCCAGTGTTGTCCGGAGGTGGAGCGTAGCGGAACCGGAGGGCAGCACTGGCGATGGAACGGCTTCCGGGG
>JBDSGJ010000043.1:0-47711 GCA_039919075.1 Sphingomicrobium sp. | reverse complement strand
TGCTCGGCCACATGGGGCGCTACCGGGTCGAGCTCGACCTTGCGACGTCGCCGACGCTGCGGCAGTTCTACAGCTTTCATTGGATACTCGCTGGAAATCTTGGGGTCGACTTGCTGATCCTTCCTCTTGGCCGCGTGTTCGGACTCGAACCCGCGGTCAAGCTTATTGCCATTGCTGTTCCTGTGATCGGCGCAATTGGCCTTCTGTCGACCGCGCGGGAGGTACATGGCGCGCTTCCACCTACAGCGCCCGCCGCGCTTGCATTTGTACTTGGCTTCCCGCTAGCCTTCGGATTCATAAATTTTAGTTTGGGTATGTCCCTTGCTCTATGCGCGTTTGCTCTTTGCCATAGGCTTGCTGGCAGGGCTTCCGGCGTTGGGATGTCCCTGCTCTTTGTCGTCATTTCGGGCGTGTTATGGCTGTGCCATGTCTACGGTTGGGCCCTGTTCGTGGTGCTTGTGGTAGGCAGCGAGCTTCCTCAAAAATGGGACGCCCGACTTTGGTGGATGAAATTCATTCGCCTATCGCCGCTCTCCGTTCCGCTGCTCCCGATGCTGTTATGGCGTAGCGGTGAGTCCTCGGCAACGGGGCGTAACTGGTTCAATTTCTCGCAAAAGATCGATTGGATTGAGAAGACCCTGGAAGACCACTGGAGGACCCCCGACCTCTTAATGGTCGTGGCCGCTTCCGCACTGCTGCTTTTCGCGCTGGTATCTAAGCGGTTGGAGTTTGATCGTCGCCTCAAGACGCCGATGATGATGCTCATCGTCGCTTTTCTGATCATCCCAGAACAATTACTCGGCTCCAGCTATGCCGATGCGCGGCTTTTACCCTATATTTTTGCGATCGGCTTCATCGCGATCAAGCCCGTTCGGGCCTCACTTATTGCTGGCTGTGCGACACTGCTGTTCTCAGCTAAAATTGCAACCTTTGCGGCGGGCTTATGGTTCGACTCGCGAGACATCGACGACGCGCTTGTCGCCGTTACCCGTCTTCCGATCGGGGCACGGGTGGCTTCGATCGCTACCCTGCCGTGCGATGGCTGGCGGCTTCCGAAGTTAAGCCACATCGGCGGGCTCGTAATCGTTCGCAAACAAGGATTCAGCAATGAGCAATGGGTTGGGCCGGGGCTAAATCCGTTACGCACGACCCCAGCCTATTCCGGCCCAATGACCCGTGATTGGTCGGAATTGGCAAAGCCGCCGTCTTGTGCGATGGGTTGGCCGCTCGTCAGCGAGAAGCTCAGCGAAGTGCCACGAACAACCTTTGATTACATATGGATCATAGATGGCGGCCACCCTCCAGTACCGGGCGCCATTTTGGTCGGCGTGTTTGGCCGAACAAGTCTTTACAAACTGATCAGCGACGGTTGAAGGCGCCGCGCCCGCGGCGGCTGCCGCCTAAGGCGCTCCAAAAAAGCAAACGCCCGAGATGCCGTGGGCACCCCGGGCGTCCTGCGTGACGATTGCTCGTCAGCCCCCTTTGGAATGGCGGCCGGCTTTGCGCCTGGCCTGAAACTCCCCGAACTTCAGCCTGCTGCTGTTCGATGACCAGAAGCTAGCCAAGTCGGCGTCAATGTCACCGCAGAATCGTTCCCCGCAAGAGTCTTTGCGACCACCCTGTGGCCGCGCCGCAACAGCTGCCGTTCAGATTGCAAGACCGAGGAGCGCGCCCTAGAGCACGCGCGACCTGTATTCCCGTCACGAAAGCCCGCCCTTTGCGCCTGTCCAAGTCCTTCCTCCCTGTTCTCAAGGAGAGCCCGAGCGACGCCCAGATCGTCAGCCACAAGCTGATGCTTCAGGCGGGCCTCGTGCGCCAGACGGCCGCCGGGATATATGCCTGGCTCCCGCTCGGGCTGCGCGTACTCAACAAAATCGCCGACATCGTTCGCGCGGAGCAGGACAAGGCGGGTGCGATCGAACTGCTGATGCCAACGCTCCAGTCGGCCGATTTGTGGCGCCAGTCGGGTCGCTACGATGCCTACGGTCCCGAAATGTTGCGCATCAAGGACCGTCACGAGCGCGACATGCTTTACGGTCCGACCAATGAGGAGATGATCACCGCGCTGTTTCGTGATGACGTCAAATCCTACCGCGACTTGCCGCGCACGCTTTATCATATCCAGTGGAAATTCCGTGACGAGGTCCGCCCTCGTTTCGGGGTAATGCGTGGGCGCGAGTTCCTGATGAAGGACGCCTATTCGTTCGACCTCGACGAGGCGGGCGCGCGGCTATCGTATTACACGCAGCTCCTCGCGTACCTGCGTACCTTCCAGCGGCTCGGCATTCGTGCCGTACCGATGAAGGCCGCATCAGGCCCGATCGGCGGTGACCTGAGCCACGAATTCATCGTCCTCGCCCCGACCGGTGAAAGCGAAGTCTTTTACGATAGCGCCTTCGAGGAGATCGACTGGAACCAGGCCGACATCGACTATAGCGATGAGGCGGGCCTCCACGCCTTGTTCGATCAGGTCAGCGGCACCTACGCGGCGACCGACGAAACCCATGACGAGGCGCGATGGGCCGAAGTGCCCGCCGATCGTCAGCGCACCGGCCGTGGGATTGAGGTCGGGCATATCTTTTATTTCGGCGATAAATATTCCGCCGCGATGGGCCTCAAAGTGTCGGGCAAGGACGGCAGCAACGTGACCCCGATGATGGGCAGCTATGGCATTGGCGTCAGCCGCCTGGTCGGCGCGATCATCGAGGCGAGCCATGACGACAAGGGGATCATCTGGCCCGAGGCGGTCGCCCCATTCAAGGTCGGTCTTGTCACCATGCGCGGCGACGATGCCACCTCGGTTGAGGTCGCCGACGACCTTTATCGCGAGCTCGCCGCCTCCGGGGTCGAGACGCTCTACGACGACCGTGACGAGCGCGGCGGGGTTAAGCTTGGCGGAATGGACCTGATGGGCTTGCCTTGGCAGCTCGTCGTCGGCCCGCGCGGGGTCGCCGCCGGGACGGTCGAACTCAAGGACCGCCGCACTGGCGAGAAGTTCGACTTGCCCATCGATGCCGTGGTGGCGCGACTTAGCGCATGATCCTCAATCGCTATGAAAAGATGATCGCGCGGCGCTATCTGCTGCCGGGCAAGGGCGAGGGCTTCATCTTCCTCGTCGCCGCGATCAGCCTCGCCGCCGTCGCGCTCGGGGTCGCGGCGCTGATCATCGTCATGTCGGTGATGAACGGATTTCGTGCCGAGCTGTTCGACAAGATTGTCGGGCTCAACGGCCACGCGATTGTCCAAGGCTATGAGGGCCGCCTGTCCGACTGGCAGCGGATCGCCGCCGCTGCTCGCGCGACCCCTGGAGTCACCGCCGCGCTGCCGCTGATCGAACAGCCGCTGATGGCCTCGGGCAATGGCCGGGTCGAAGGCGTGCTGGTTCGCGGCCTCCGACCCGAGGACTTGCAAACCAACAAGGTCATTAATTCGAACGTCAAAGCGGGGAGCATCGCGTCGATCACGCCCGGCAGTGGCAAAGTCGCCATCGGCAGCCAGCTGGCGCAGGCGCTCGGCGCCTTCCCCGGTTCGGAAATCAGCCTGATCTCGCCCGAAGGTCGCGATACGCCGGTGGGCAGCGTGCCACGCATCGTCAGCTATACCGTCGGCGCGGTGTTCGAGGTCGGAGTCTATGATTATGACAAGGCCTATGTCGTCATGCCGATGTCCGATGCCCAGACGCTGCTGATGATGGGCGACCAGGTCGGCATGGTTGAGATCACGGTCGCCAACCCCGACAAGGTCGGCCCGACCCTCGCCCCGCTGGCCGATATCGTTCGCGGCAAGGGCGTTATCGTCGACTGGCGGCAGATGAATTCGGCTCTGTTCAGCGCACTCGAAGTCGAGCGGATCGCGATGTTCGTCGTTCTCTCTCTGATTGTGCTGGTCGCCGTCTTCAACATCCTCTCGTCGCTGATCATGCTCGTCCGTGCCAAGACCCGCGACATTGCCATCCTGCGGACAATGGGCGCCAGCCGGCGCTCGATGATCAAGATATTCGTCACCGTCGGGGTGACGATCGGCAGCCTCGGCATTGTTGCCGGCGCGATCCTCGGCGCGATCTTCCTGTTCTTCCGCCAGAATGTCGTCAATTTGATCCAGGCCATGACCGGCCAGAATCTGTGGGATCCGTCGGTCCGCTTCCTCAGTGAACTTCCCGCCAAGTCGGACCCGGTCGAGGTCGGCTCGATCGTCGTCACTGCCTTCGTCCTGAGCTTTCTCGCCACGCTGTACCCGGCGTGGAAGGCGGCGAGCACCGATCCAGTGCAAGTGCTCCGCTATGAATGAAGTTTCTTCGGCGCCGGTGCTCCAAACCACAGGCCTCCGCCGCAGCTTCACGCAGGGGGAAACGACGATCCACGTTCTCAACGGGATCGACCTGGCGGTGGATCCGGGCGAAATCGTTGCGCTGCTCGGCCCGTCGGGGTCGGGCAAGTCGACCTTGCTCCAGGCGGTCGGGCTGCTCGAGGGCGGCTTCGAAGGCTCGATCCGCCTTCACGGGGTCGAAGCCGCCAGCCTCGACAATGACGCGCGCACCGACCTTCGCCGTGACGCGCTGGGCTTCGTCTATCAGTTCCACCACCTCTTGCCCGACTTCGACGCGCGCGAGAATGTCATCCTACCCCAATTGATTCACGGCGCCGAGTCCGCTGTCGCGCGCGCGCGCGCCGATGCGCTGCTGACCGCGCTCGGCCTCGGCGAGCGGCTCGACCACCGTCCGTCGAAACTCTCAGGGGGCGAGCAACAACGCGTCGCGGTCGCCCGCGCGCTCGCCAATCGCCCGCCGCTGATCCTCGCCGACGAGCCCACCGGCAACCTCGACGAGAAAACTGCTGACACAGTGCTCGCGGAATTTCTCAAGCTGGTCCGCCAGGAGGGCAGCGCCGCGCTGGTTGCGACCCACAATGAACGGCTCGCCGCCAAAATGGATCGTGTGGTGCGGCTTCACGAAGGCCTACTCGCCTGACGGGACCAAAAGCCGTCCCGCGCGTTCCCCCGCCATGTCCCCGCAAACCAACCGCGCCATGCCCTTCTACGCCGCTGCCGCTGCCGCGGTGCTGCTGATCGGCGGCGGCGCCTACAGCTGCTCGAAGCGCGACAATGGCGACCGATTGAGCGATAGCCAGGTTACCGGCACGCGCGATCTCGCGACCAACGCCGCGGTGACGATCAAGGCGGTCGATCCAGCCAAGCGCTGTGCGTCGAGTACGACCTACGAGTCGCTCAAGCGAGAACTTTTCCGCCGTGCCGCGAGTGTCCGCGGGAGCAACGACCCGGCGCTGTTCGACCGCCTCGCCAGCGCCGCAGCTC
The DNA here is from genome assembly GCA_039919075.1 of Sphingomicrobium sp. GTDB lineage: Bacteria > Pseudomonadota > Alphaproteobacteria > Sphingomonadales > Sphingomonadaceae > Sphingomicrobium. The sequence continues at coordinate 42,401 of JBDSGJ010000043.1, read as the reverse complement.
TTCGCGTCGAGCGCCCCGTCGTCACCAGCCGCGATGAGGGCTTGGGCAGCATCGCTTGCTCGGCCAGCGCTTCAATCGACCTGCCGCCGGGGCTGGCCGTCGCCGGGGGCCGCACCAGCCTGCCCGCCAATCTCGCCTACACGCTGCAGCCGGCCGCCGACGGCAGCGGCGATGTGCTTACCCTCACCAACGCCGATGCGATCGTCGTTCCGCTGGCGACGATCGGTCGGACCTCGGCCGGGATGCCGGCGAGCAGCGTGGCGCAGGCCGGCCCGCCAGCCGATTACATCCCGCCAGCTGCTAGCCCGCCGCCGCCGCCGTCGCCGCCAGTAGTCGTCCATCGACCGTCGCCCCCTGCGGCACTCGCCCCTGACCGACGACTGCCGCCCCCACCGCAGACGCCCCCCCAAGCCAGCGGCGGCGTTGCGACACCGTTTCCGCGATCTCCCGGCAATCCGAGTTTCGTTTGTGGCGGTGCGCAGAGGCGAGGCGAGATCGCCGTCTGCCGCGACGTCAGCCTTTCGGCACTGGATCGTCAAATGGCGGCGCAATATGGTGAAGCCTTCGCCGCCGCCTCGCCCGGGACACGGGACGTGCTGCGCACGACGGCGCACCGCTTCTACGGCTTTCGCGACAATTGCCCCGATGCGCGCTGCATCGCAGCGGGCTATCACGAGCGGATGCGCGAGATTGACGACATCATGGCGCGCGACCGTTAGCTGGGGATAAGTCGCAAGCACCGCTTTCCACGCGTGGTCGCGCGCCTCATAGTCGTCTGATGTTTGTCCCTTATGTTCCTCTGCGCATCTTCTCCTCCTTCACGATCCTCGAGGGCGCGATCGAGCCGAAGGACATCGCCAAACATGCCGCCCGGCTTGGCTTCCCAGCGATTGCGGTTGCCGATCGCAACGGGCTCTATGGCGTCATGCCGTTCAGCGATGCCTGCATCGCCGCAGGGGTACAGCCGATCATCGGGACGAACCTGGCGATTGCAGATGAGGGGCGGCTCGATTGGCTCGTGCTGCTGGCGCAGGACGAGGCGGGCTACCAGTCGCTGTGCAAGCTGGTCTCCGCCGCGCACCTCGACCGCCCGATCGACCAGCTGCCGCATGTTCCCTTCGCGATGCTTGACGGGCTGAGCGATGGACTGATCGCGCTTACCGCAGGAGGTGAGGGGGCAGTTGCGCGACACTTGGCCGACGGACAGCCGGACAAGACCATGGCGTATCTCGACCGGCTCGAGGCGTTGTTCCCCAATCGGCTTTACATCGAACTTTCACGCCGGGGCGATACAACCGAGGAGGCCGCCGAGGCTGCGCTGATCGAGCTTGCCTATGCCCGCAACCTGCCGCTCGTCGCGACCAATCCGGCCTATTACGCCGAGCCCCATTTCCACGCCGCGCACGACGCCCTGCTGTGCATCGCCAATTCGACCTATGTGGAGAATGGCGACCGCCCACGAAGTTCTTCCGAGACGTGGATGAAGTCGGGCCCGATGATGGCCGAATTGTTCGCCGACCTGCCCGAAGCGATCGCCAACACCTCGGTCATCGCCCAGCGCTGCGCGGTCAGTGCCCCTCAGCGCAAGCCGATCCTGCCGCGCCTTGGCGACAATGAGGACGAGCAGTTGCGCGCCGATGCCCGCGCCGGGCTGGCCGGGCGACTGTCCCGGCTTGCCGTACTCGGCACCGGTCCCGCCGATCCCGCCCCCTATTACGCCCGCCTCGAGTTCGAGCTCGACGTCATCACCCGCATGGGGTTCGCCGGCTACTTCCTGATCGTCGCCGACTTCATTGTCTGGGCCAAGGCGAACGACATCCCGGTCGGTCCCGGGCGTGGCTCGGGAGCTGGCTCGATTGTGGCGTGGTCGCTGCTGATCACCGACCTTGATCCGCTTGCGCTCGACTTGCTGTTCGAACGCTTCCTCAACCCTGAGCGGGTGTCGATGCCCGACTTCGACATTGATTTTTGCGAAACCCATCGCGACAGGGTGATCAGCTACGTCCAAGCAAAATATGGTCGCGACCGGGTGGCGCAGATCATCACTTTCGGGCGGCTCAAGGCCCGCGCCGTGCTCAAGGACACGGGCCGCGTCTTGCAGATGAGCTACGGTCAGGTCGACCGCCTCGCCAAGCTGATCCCGAACCATCCGACGGAGCCGTGGGACCTCCCGCGGGCGCTCAACGACGTCACGGAACTCGCTGCGGAATATAAGAATGATGACGGGGTTCGCCGGCTGTTCGATCTTGCGATGAAGCTCGAGGGCCTGCCCCGCCACAGCTCGACCCATGCTGCCGGGGTGGTCATAGGCGACCGCCCACTTGACGAACTTGTCCCCCTTTACCGCGACCCGCGCTCGGACATGCCGGTCACCCAATTCGACATGAAGTATGTCGAGGCAGCGGGCTTGGTGAAGTTCGATTTTCTCGGCCTCAAGACGCTTTCCGTCCTCAAGGAAGCGCAGCGCCTGCTCGCGCAGTCGGGCCAGTCGGTCGACTATGCCGCCCTTCTTTGGGACGATCCTGCCGTATATGAGTTGCTCCAGCGCGGCGACACCGTGGGGGTATTCCAGCTTGAATCCGAAGGCATGCGCCGGACACTTTCGGCGGTTCGCCCCACTGCATTCGGCGACATTATCGCACTCGTCTCGCTCTATCGCCCCGGCCCCATGGACAATATTCCCATGTTCGGCGACCGCAAGAATGGTCGCGCCGAACTTGCCTATCCGCACCCGATGCTGGTCGATGTGCTCAAGGAAACTTACGGGATTTTCGTTTACCAGGAGCAGGTGATGCAGGCCGCACAAGTGCTGGCGGGCTACAGCCTTGGCGAAGCTGATCTCCTGCGCCGCGCGATGGGCAAGAAGATAAAGGCCGAGATGGCCGCCCAGCGTGAGCGGTTTTGCAGCGGGGCCGCCGCCAACGACATCGGCCGCGGCAAGGCAGACGAGTTGTTCGACTTGCTCGACAAGTTCGCTGGCTATGGTTTCAACAAGTCGCACGCTGCCGCTTACGCGCTCATTGCGTACCACACCGCGTGGCTGAAAGCGCACCATGCGCCCGAGTTCTTCGCTGCCTCGATGAGCTTCGATACCGCCACGACTGACAAGCTCGCCCTGTTCGTCGATGATCTGCGGCGCAGCGGGGTCGATTGCCTGCCGCCCGACATCAATGCCAGCGAGGCCGCCTACAGCGTGGATAACGGTTCGGTCCGCTATGCGCTCGGCGCGCTCAAGGGGGTAGGCGAGAAGGCGATGGAGGCGCTTGTTGCCGAGCGTGCGGCGAATGGCCCGTTCAAATCACTCGACGATTTTGCCGAGCGCATCGACCCGCGGCTGCTCAATCGCCGCCAGCTCGAAAGCCTCGCCGGGGCTGGCGCGTTCGATAGCCTCCATCCGGACCGTGCTGCGGTGTTCTCCGCCGCCGAGACGATCCTCGCTCACGCCGCCAGCGCGGCGCACCAGCGATCGAGCGGGCAAGGCGGGCTCTTCGGCGGTGCGTCGGAATCGGGGGTCGCCCCGATCCGCCTGCCGCGCGACGCGCACTGGACGATTGCCGAGCGCATGGCCAACGAGCGCGACAGCTTCGGCTTCTATTTTTCGGCCCACCCGGTTGATGCCCAGCGCCACTTGCTCGCGGCCCATAAGGTAAAGCGCTTTGCCGATCTCGCCACCCTACCGGCGCCAGCCGACGGGGGCCGCTCGCAAAGCATGATGGCGGCGATGGTCGAGGGTGCGCGCTGGGCGACGTCGGCGCGCGGCAAGCGCTACATGCGGTTGATCATGTCCGACCCGTCAGGGCAGTTCGACGCGACCGCGTTCGACGAAGAGCCATGCGCAGCGCTCGAGGCCGCTGCCAAGTCGGGGGCCTGCGGGCTGATGACAGTCGAGCTCGACCGCCGGCCGGGCGACGACGTCCCGCGGGTAGCAATCAAGCGATTCGTGCCGCTTGAAGGGCTTGCTAAGAAAAGCCGCCTGCAACTCAGCATTCGTTTAAGCAATGATTCGCAAGTTGCTGGGATCATGAAAGTACTGAGCCGGGGCGGCGCAGGGTTGGTGCGGGTGTCCGTCACGGTCAGTGAGGAGCGTGAGGCGAGCGTGCTGCTCGGACGTGATTTCAACCTGGACGCCGACGTTGCCGCTCGCCTGGACCGGCTTCTCGGGGAAGGAAGCTGCGCGCTTTCGATTCAGGCGCCGCCGCAGCTCGCCCTGGTCGGTTAAGCGCGAGGGGGCTACTAAGCTGGCACCTTCGCCAGTTCGCCCTTGATTACGGCCAATGCGTCGGCTGCTTTGGCGCCATCCGGTCCACCGCCCTGCGCCATGTCGGGCCGCCCGCCGCCTCCCTGGCCGCCGAGCGCCACGACGGCCGCCTTGACCAGGTCTACCGCCGACACAGCCAAGCCCTCGCTCACCCCGACCGCGACGCTCGCGCGCCCGTCGTTGGTGGCGATCAGCGCGGCGATGCCCGCGCCACCGAGCCGCTGCTTCATTGCATCGACTTCGGCGCGCAAGGACTTGGGATCGAGCCCCTCGACGACCTGACCAAGGAAGCGATGGCCGGCAATTTCCTCTGGACCAGCGTCGGCTTTCGCCGCTCCACTCCCCATCGCGAGCGCCTTCTTGGCGTCGGCGAGTTCGCGTTCAAGGCGTTTTGCATTCTCGACCAGCGCGGCAAGGCGAGCGGGGACTTCGTCGGGGCTGGCCTTCAACGTCGCGGCCGCTTCGCGTAGTCGCTCGTCGCGGTTGAGCAGCCATTGCCGTGCCGCTTCGCCGGTCAGCGCCTCAATCCGCCGCACCCCCGACGAGACGGCACTTTCGGCAATGACCTTGAACAGCGCGATGTCGCCGAGGGCGGTGACGTGCGTTCCGCCACACAATTCGACTGAATAGTCGGTATCGTCGCCCCGTCCCATGCTGAGGACGCGCACCTCGTCGCCATATTTTTCCCCGAATAATGCCATCGCTCCCGCCGCGATGGCGTCGTCGGGGGACATCAGGCGAGTGCCTACGGGCTGGTTGTCTCGGATGTGCGCGTTGACCTCGGCCTCGACCGCCGCGATGTCCGCAGGGGTCGGCGCGGCGTTGTGGGCGAAGTCAAAGCGCAGGCGGTCAGCGGCGACGAGGCTGCCCTTTTGGGTGACATGCCCGCCGAGGCGATGGCGAAGCGCAGCGTGGAGGAGATGGGTGGCGCTGTGGTTGGCGCGGACCTGCGATCTGCGCTCGACATCGACCGACTGGTGGAGGGTGTCGCCGAGCTTTACCGCCCCGACGGCGATCTTCGCGTGGAGCGCGTGAAGCTTGCCAAGTGGCTTTGAAGTGTCATCAACAATCGCGATGAAGCCATTGATCGCACTCAATTGTCCCGCGTCTCCGACCTGGCCACCGCTTTCACCGTAAAATGGGGTCTGGTTGAGGAGGATTGTCACATCCTCGCCCTCGCCCGCCTGCTCGACGCGCGCTCCGTCCTTGACCAGCGCGAGGACGATGCCTTCACCTTCGAAGCCCGAGTAGCCGGTGAATTCGGTCGGCCCTTCGGTTTCGACAATGTCGAACCAGACGTCGTCCGACGCCTTGGCGCCCGAGCCCTTCCACGCGGCGCGTGCAGCAGTTCTCTGCGCGGCCATCGACTGATCGAAGCCCGAGCGATCGACTTTTAGCGATCGCGCGCGAAGGGCGTCCTCGGTCAGGTCATAGGGGAAGCCGAATGTATCGTAGAGTTTGAACGCGGTTTCGCCGGGGAGCGTGTCGCCCGGGCTCATACGCGCAGTGGCCTCGTCGAGCAGGCGCAGGCCATTCACGAGGGTGCGGCGGAACTGGACTTCCTCCTGCGCTAAGGTTGCTTCGATGAGCGGTTGAGCGCGGACCAGATCGGGGTAGGCAGCTCCCATTTCGGCGACGAGCGCGGGGACCAGGCGGTGCATCAGCGGGTCGGCCGCGCCGAGCAAATGGGCATGACGCATGGCGCGGCGCATGATCCGGCGAAGGACATAGCCGCGCCCTTCGTTCGACGGCAGCACGCCATCGGCGATGAGGAAGCCCGCGGCGCGCAGGTGGTCGGCGATGACACGGTGGCTTGCTTGCTGTTCGCCTTCGGCCTTGGTCCTGGTCAACGCTTCGCTAGCGGCGATCAGGGCCCGGAAGGTGTCAGTGTCATAATTGTCGTGCACCCCCTGCATGACCGCGGCGATGCGCTCGAGTCCCATGCCGGTGTCGATCGAGGGGTGCGGCAGGTCCGAGACAATCTCGCCGCCGATCTGCTCATGCTGCATGAACACGAGGTTCCAGATCTCGACGAAGCGGTCCCCGTCCTCGTCGGGCGAACCCGGCGGGCCGCCGGGGATATGGTCGCCATGGTCGTAGAAAATTTCGGAACAGGGTCCGCTGGGGCCATCGTCGCCCATCGCCCAGAAATTATCCTTGGTAGCGATGCGAATGATGCGCTCTTCGGGCAGACCCGCGATGCGCTTCCACAGCGCCGCTGCCTCGTCGTCGGTATGGTAGACGGTGATCGTCAGCCGCTCGGGGTCGAGACCCCATTCCTTCGTCAGCAACGTCCAGGCGTGCGTGATCGCCTGCTCCTTGAAATATTGCCCGAACGAAAAATTCCCGAGCATTTCAAAGAAAGTATGGTGGCGCGCGGTGTAGCCGACATTGTCGAGGTCGTTATGCTTGCCGCCGGCGCGGACGCATTTCTGGCTGCTCGTCGCCGTGACATAGGGCCGCGTTTCGAGCCCCGTGAAGACATTCTTGAACGGCACCATCCCGGCGTTGACGAACATCAAGGTCGGGTCGTTGTGCGGCACGAGCGGGGCCGAGGGCACGCGGGCGTGACCCGCCTTCTCAAAATAGTCGAGAAAGCTGCGGCGGATGTCGTTGGTCGAGGTAAAGGCTGCGGTCATGAGCGCGATGTAAATGGCGGGGTGGAGGGGGGCAAGGGCCGGGGGTCGGCGCGGGTCCGATTTCCGGTAAGCACCACGCTACGCCTGGCGCAGCGCGGACATTCGGCTGACCCTTCCGCCTCCATGGTGTGGCGCCGCTGACGATCTCGACGCGAGGCAGGTCGCTCGCTAGTCGCGTGCCATGGCGACGCGACGGAAGAGCAAAACCCCTGCCCACAAGCGCAATCGAATGGGGAGGCGCCTCGGGATACTTGGCTTGATGCTTCGCCTCTTGCTGGGGGTGATCCTGTTTTCCGTGCTTTGGGTGCTTGCCTATCGCTTCGTGAACCCGCCGATCACCGCGACGATGGTGAGCGATATGGTTGCCGGTCGTGGGGCGAACCGTGCGTGGATGCCGATCGCGTGGATCGACCGCGACATGGTGCGCGCCGCGATCGCCGCCGAGGACGGCAAGTTCTGTACGCACAGCGGCTTCGACTTCAAGGCGATTGAGGACGCGGCCAAGCGCAATGCTTCTGGTGGGCGGGTCCGCGGCGGCTCGACGATTAGTCAACAGGCGGCAAAGAACGCGTTCCTGTGGCAGGGTGGCGGCTATGCACGGAAAGGCGCGGAGGCGTGGTTCACCTTCCTCATCGAGCAGTTGTGGGGGAAGCGGCGGATCATGGAGGTCTACCTCAACCTCTCCGAGACCGGCCTTGGGACGTATGGAGTCAATGCAGGGTCCGAGCGTTATTTCGGGCACGATTCGTCGGCCATGAGTTCCACCGAAGCGGCCCGGATCGCGGCCGTCCTACCGTTGCCCAAGAAGCGCGGGGCAGTGGCGCCGGTCGGTTTCACACGGCGCTATGGCGCGATCATCGCGAGCCGGATCGGGACTGTCGGTCGCGATGGACTTGATGCGTGCATCTATGCCGGGGCCAAGGTCATTGCACCAAAAGCGCCGCCCATCGCGCGCAAGGCCGCTCGGCCCCTGCCGGGGAGTGAATATGAGTCCAAAGCGCCGCCCCCTCCGACGCCAGATGTTGACCAGGCCGCGCCCGTTCTAAAGTCGGCTGACACGGTGCCAGCCACGTCCGTTTCGGACCCGCCCGCCGCGCCCGCAAGCGTGCCCGCCGACCCGCCGGGCAACATCGAGTAGCGGGAACGCCGCAATCATCGACGACCAGAACAAGTACATCACCAGACTGGTGAACAAGGACGGATTCATGTTGGCCTAGTGATTTGGCAAGAGCGGCGAGGTGGCCAAGGTGAGGGTCCATCGGTGCTGGGCTTTCCGAGCGCGGTCGAAAAGCGCATGATGGCGCGATGAGTGACCAGCTCGTCGTCGTCGGTGGCGGACCTGCCGGAATGCTGGCCGGGCTGTTGTTCGCCCGCGCTGGGGTTCGCGTCCGGGTGCTGGAGAAACACGCCGATTTCTTTCGCGATTTCCGGGGGGACACGGTTCACCCTTCGACGATGGAGATTCTCGACCAGCTCGGGATGCTCGGGCGGTTCCTTGAGCGGCCGCACGAACGGCTCGAGCGCGCCCAGATCCGGCTGGCGGGCCGCGACTGGATGATCGGGGATTTGACGCACCTGCGCACCCCCGCTCCGTTCATCGCGATGATGCCGCAATGGGATTTCCTCGATTTCCTCCGCGACGAAGCTGCGGCGTTTCCGCCGTTCGCGCTCGAGATGAAGGCGGAGGTGACCGGGTTTTGCGAGGAGGCGGGGCGAATAGTCGGAGTGACGTTGAAGGACGGGCGGACGCTCCGCGCCGAACTTGTCATCGCCGCCGACGGGCGATCGTCGCTGGTTCGCGGGGCGGGGCTGTTGTCGGTTGAGTCGCTGGGCGCGCCGATGGACGTGCTGTGGTTCCGCATCGACAAGCTCGATCCTGTCGGGGAGGCGCTGCGCGGGTCGGTCGAGCCGGGGCGGATGGTCGTGCTGATCGACCGGCGGAGCTATTGGCAGGTCGCCTATTTGGTGGCGAAAGGGACTGCCGAGGCGGTGCGCGCGCGGGGCCTCGACTGGATCGCCCACGAGGTGGCGGCGGCATTTCCGGATTTGAGGTTCGGCGAGCGGCCGATCAAGTCACTCGACGACCTGCATTTGCTGACGGTGGAGCTCGACCGGCTGACCTGCTGGCACCGGCCGGGGCTGCTGGCGATCGGCGATGCGGCGCACGCGATGTCGCCGATCGGCGGGATCGGGATTAATTTGGCGATCCAGGACGCGGTCGCGGCGGCCAATGCGCTGGCCGGGCCGATGGCCGACGGGCGTGATGTCGACGGGCTGCTCGGCGCGGTCGAGGCCAAACGGCGACGTCCGACGCGGCTGGTCCAGGCGGGGCAAAAACTGGCACAGGACCGGATCGTCGATTGGGTTCTGGCGGGGGAGCCGATCACCCGCGCGCCGTTGGTGATGCGGCTGCTCGACCGCTTCGCATTGTTGCGGCGCATCCCCGGCCGATTGATCGGTCTCGGGTTGTGGCGCGAGCGGGTGCGGTCGCCGGTCGCTTAGGCGGCCATCGCTTTCTCGAGATTGAGACGGATCGCCTCGAAGAATTGCTCGGTCGTCATCCACGCCTGGTCGGGGCCGATGAGGATCGCGAGGTCCTTGGTCATCTTGCCCTGTTCGACCGTCTCGATGCAGACGCGCTCAAGGGTTTCGGCGAATTTGACGACGTCGGGCGTGTCGTCGAACTTGCCGCGATATTTCAGGCCGCCGGTCCAGGCGAAGATCGAGGCGATCGGGTTGGTAGAGGTGGCCTTGCCCTGCTGGTGCATCCGATAATGGCGAGTAACGGTGCCGTGCGCCGCCTCGGCCTCGATCGTCTTGCCATCGGGGGTCATCAGCACCGAGGTCATCAGACCCAGCGAGCCGAATCCCTGCGCGACCTGATCGGACTGGACGTCTCCGTCGTAATTCTTGCAGGCCCAGACGAACTTGCCGCTCCATTTGAGCGCGGAGGCTACCATGTCGTCGATCAGGCGATGTTGATATTCGATCCCCGCTTTTGCGAACGACTCCTTGAATTCGCTCTGGAAAACTTCCTCGAAGATATCCTTGAAGCGGCCGTCATAGGCTTTGAGGATGGTATTCTTGGTGCTTAGATACACCGGCCAGCCAAGGTTGAGGCCGTAGTTCAACGAGGCGCGCGCGAAATCGCGGATCGATTCGTCGAGGTTGTACATGCCCATCGCGACGCCCGCGCCGGGGTATTGGAACACTTCCTTTTCGATCACCTGACCGTCGTTGCCAACAAACTTCATGGTCAGCGTGCCCGGGCCCGGGACTAGAAAGTCGGTCGCCTTATATTGATCACCATAGGCATGGCGGCCGATCACGATGGGGTCGGTCCAACCAGGGATGAGGCGGGGGACGTTGCTGATCACGATAGGCTCGCGAAACACCACGCCGCCCAGGATGTTGCGGATCGTCCCGTTTGGGGACTTCCACATTTGCTTGAGCTTGAATTCCTCGACGCGCTGCTCGTCGGGGGTAATCGTGGCGCATTTGACGCCAACCCCGTACTTTTGGATGGCAAGAGCGCTATCGACCGTGATCTGGTCATTCGTCTCGTCGCGCTTTTCCAAGCTCAAGTCGAAGTAGATCAGGTCGACATCGAGATAAGGGAGGATCAGCTTCTCGCGAATCCACTGCCAGATGATCCGGGTCATCTCATCGCCGTCGAGCTCGACGAGCGGGGTCTTTACCTTGATCTTGGCCATGCAGCACATCCTGAAGTCGGTCGGGTTGGGGGCGCATTAAGCGGCGGGCGCGGGTTAGGCAACGGCGGCCGGACACGCGGCAGGCCCGAAGGTTGTCGCTGTCGGCGGCTGCGGGTAGGGAAGGCGAATGCCAGAGATCACCAACCCAGACAGCCAATTGACTGCGGTCAAGTGGCGCTTCCCTTCGGTCCATCCCGAGGGTCGCAAATTCACCCTGATTGCAGCGGTAGCGACGCTGGTCGTTTACAGCGGGCTGAGCCATTTTCTCGGTTGGCTGTTGGTCGGACTGACGATCTGGGTAGCGGCCTTTTTTCGCGACCCCATCCGCACGACGCCGCAGGATCCCTCTCTGGTCGTGGCGCCGGCCGACGGGCTGATCACGATGATCACCCAAGTCCCCGCGCCGGCCGAACTCGCGGGCGCGATCAGCGGGAGCTTCACTCGAGTTTCAATCTTCATGTCGGTGTTCGATGTTCACATCAATCGCTCGCCGATCGCCGGGCGGATCGCGAAGGTCGCCTATGTTCCGGGCAAGTTCCTCAACGCAGACCTCGACAAGGCAAGCGAGGATAATGAGCGTCAGCATTTCCTCGTCACCCGCGACGACGGCGTCTCTATCGGCTTTACCCAGATCGCAGGACTGGTGGCTCGGCGGATCATGGCCTTTGTCAAGGAAGGTGATGTGGTTGCGGCTGGGGAGCGGATTGGGCTCATTCGATTCGGCAGCCGGGTCGACGTTTATCTACCAGAGGGCACGTCGCCGCAGGTTCTGCTGGGCCAGCGGACGATCGCCGGGGAAACGGTGCTGGCCACATTCGGCACGACGCGGGTGTTGACTGGAAGCAGCCAGTGAGCGAGGCGATTCAATGAGCGAAGGGCAGGGGCTGCCGCTGCGCGCGTTCATTCCCAATGCGGTGACGGTCCTTGCGCTGTGCGCGGGGCTGACCGGAATTCGGTACGGCTTCACCCAGGAATGGGAAAAAGCGATGATTGCGATCGTAGTCGCGGGCGTGCTCGACGGCATGGATGGCCGGATCGCGCGGCTGCTCAAGGCCAACAGCAAGTTCGGCGCCGAGCTCGACAGTCTGTGCGACAATATCGGTTTCGGCACCGCGCCCGCGCTAATCCTGTTTCAATGGTCGCTGGCGAGGGCGCCGAAGTTCGGCTGGACTGTCGCGCTCGCTCTGGCGATCAGCTGTGCGCTCCGACTTGCACGGTTCAATTCGCGGATCGATGCCGATTTGCAGCCGCACAAGTCGGCGGGCTTCAATACTGGGGTACCGGCGCCAGCCGGGGCCGGGTTGGCGTTCGCGCCAATCTATCTGTGGTTGATCACCGGCAATGATTTTTTCCGCGACTGGCAGCTGGTCATGCCGTGGACCTTGTTCATCGCGGTATTGATGATCTCAGCGATCCCGACGTTCAGCTGGACCTCGTTCCGCATTCGCAAAAGCTGGCGAGTAGTCGCGCTCGCCGGGGTCGCGCTGGTCGCGGCAGCATTGATCAACGAACCGTGGATCACGCTGCTGCTTGTATCAATAGCTTACCTCGTCAGCGTGCCGATCAGCTTGGCAAGCTACGCCCGCGTCAGGCGGCGGCGCGCCACTCGGCTTGGACGCGTGCCGGTTGCAAACGATGCGCCAGTACCCTTGACCTGAAGCGAACCGTGACCGGTCGAAGCGCGATCTCCTCACGCGCCACGAACGAGTGCCCCTTCAGCGCGGCTAACATCTTCAACCCGCTGTCGTCGGCATCGACGACAAGACTGTAGAGCGCGGCCCAACCGGCAATCAGGAAGGCGAGTGTAGCGAGGGCAGCGATCACGGGCGTTCTCCCTTTGTAGCGGTGCCAACCCCGAACGAGTCATTTCGTTCCGAATCGGGCGATCAACCGCTCGATAACGCCAATGTTCCTGTTATGTTCTACCTTGTCAAGTGGCATGGACGTACCAACTCATGCGCCCGCTTCGCTCCCCGGCGGCATAGGGGCCATGACACTCGGCGCATGAGGTGGTTCGACGTCGATTGGCCGTTCGGGGTCGAGTACGCCTTCCCACCCCGCGACAAGCACCGCCGCAACTGCGTTGCCGACGACGTTGGTGGCCGAACGGCCCATGTCGAGGAAGTGATCGACCGCCAGGATCAGGAGCAGCCCGGCTTCGGGAATGTGGAACATCGACAGGGTCGCCGCGATCACCACGAGGCTTGCGCGCGGCACCCCAGCCATGCCCTTCGAGGTGATCATCAAAACCAGCAGCATCGTGACTTCCTGGCCGATGCTGAGGTTGATGCCATAAGCCTGCGCGATGAAGATCGAGGCGAACGTCATGTACATCATTGAACCATCGAGGTTGAACGAATAGCCCAATGGCAGGACGAAGCTCGCGATCCTCGGTGGTACGCCGAACCGCTCCAGCGCCTCGAGCGTCCGTGGGTAGGCCGCTTCGGACGAGGCGGTCGAGAAGGCGAGCACGATCGGATCGCGGATGTAGCGGACCAGGTCGCGCGCGCGGAGGCCCTGGGCAATGAAGGCGATGCCGATGAGGATGGCCCACAGCAAGCCGAGCCCAAAGTAGAAGCTGCCGACGAAGCGGCCGAGGCTGGAGAGTACGCTCGGCCCATTCTCGATGATCGCGCTCGCCACCGCCGCGAACACCGCGAATGGGGCGGCGCGCATGACATAGTTGGTAACCTGGAGCATGACCTGAACGAGTGCCTCGATCCCGCGCACCATCGGTCGGGCGCGCTCACCGACGGCGGTGATGGCGACCCCGAAGAAGATCGAGAAGATCACGATCGGAAGGATCTCGTTCTTGGCCATCGCGTCGATCATCGACGCGGGCACGACGTGGGTGATAAAGTCCTTGAGGTTGAAGGTTGCCGTGTCGAGACCGCTTGCCGCAGTCGTGGGGGGCAGGGCGAGGTCGATGCCGACGCCAGGCTGAAACAGATTGACGAGCAGTAACCCGAGCGACAGCGAGATCAGGCTGGCGAAGATGAACCAGGCGAGCGAGCGAAGGCCGACGCGGCCCAGGGCGGCGACATCCCCCATGTGCGCGATCCCAACGACCAGTGTCGAAAACACTAGCGGCGCGATGATCATCTTGATCAGGCGGAGGAACAGCGTCGTGACGATCGAGAAATAGTCGGCGATGTCCTTGAGCTTTGCCGCCGAAGCGGGAGTGCCGTCGTTGACCGCGGCATTGACCGCCCAGCCGGCGATGATCCCCAGCACCAGCGCGAACAGGATGAACCAGGTCAGTTTCTTCGCCACGCGCTGGTACCCTCGATGATTGTCAGTGGGCAGGGAAGCGGCTGGCGTGGCGGGCGTCAAGCCTTGCGCCGTAGCGATGAGGCGGTACGGCGCGGCTGATGACCTTCGACCTCGATGCGCTCTACCCGGCCTATTCGACCATATTGTGCGACATCTGGGGGGTGGTGCACGATGGTGTCGCGCTGATACCGGGGGCAGCGGACCGGCTGTCGCGCTGGATGGGTGAGGGGCGGACGGTGATCCTCATCACCAACGCCCCGCGCACCGCCGCCACCGTGCGCGGGCAGCTCGACGTGCTCGGGCTTTCGCGCGGCGCCTATCGCGCGATCACTACCGGTGGGGAGGCAGGGATCAATGCGCTGCGCAAGCTTGGGCAACCAGTCGGCTTGATCGGGACGTGGAGCGACCGGTTCGACCTGGAGGAGGCCGGACTGACCATCGCCGAGGCGGGCTTCAGCGATCTTGCCTGCACCGGCCTGGACGAACAGCGGGACACCGTCGCGGACTATGTCGAACAGCTGCAGCGGCTCGCGGCGGAGGGGGTCACGCTGCACTGTCTGAACCCCGACCGGGTTGTCATGGTCGGGCAGAGCACCGAGATTTGCGCCGGGGCGCTGGCCGACGCCTTTGAAGCACTCGGCGGCCATGCCTGCTGGTATGGCAAGCCCTATCCCGCGATCTATGATCATGCGCTTGGTCTCGCCGGCGACCCACCACGGGCGAGCGTGCTGGCGATCGGCGACGGGCTGGTCACCGACGTGCTCGGCGCGGCACGCAACGGTCTCGCCTGCCTCTACGTCACCGGCGGGATCAGTCGCGGCGCAGGCCTTCCGGCCGGGTTCGCCGACGAGCATGGGCTCGGCGACTGGCACCCGGTGGGAGTGGTGCCGACGATCGGTTAGGCTGCTTCTGCGATGTGCTTGATCACTTTCTCCGCAAGTGGTCCGTTAAGTTCGGCGAGATGGTCGAAGCCGGCCTCGTAGGTCGCCAGTCCATGGCTCAGTGACCTGAGCTCGGCCTCGAACCCGTCGAGTTCGCTCTCGGGGACCATCGCCTCGATCCGGTCCCAGCCGGTCCAGCCGTCGCGCGGACCAAGCCCGAGCATTTGCCCGCGCCGGCTGGCGACTGCCGAACTTGCCCGGCTGGTGGCCGGTGATGGGGTCACGATCGTCAGCCGATGGACGGGCTCGAGGAGGTGCGCCGACGCCTGCGCCAGCGCCTCCTGCATCCCCAGCCGACCGGCCATGCGGAAGGCGAGCTCGGACGAATCGACGCTATGGTAGCTGCCATCGGTCAGGGTCACCGCGACATCGACCACCGGGAAGCCGAGCGGGCCGCGGCCAAGCGCCTCGCGCACGCCCTGTTCGACCGCCGGAATCCACTGCTTGGGCACCGCGCCGCCGCTGATCCGGTCGATGAAGCGAAAGCCCTCGCCGCGAGCAAGCGGGGCGATCTCGATCACCACGTCTCCGAACTGGCCGTGCCCGCCCGACTGCTTCTTGTGTCGACCGTGCTGCATCACGCTGCGGCGGATCGACTCGCGATAGGGGATTGCGGGCGCGCGACTGGCGACCTTGACTCCGTAGCGCCGTTCGAGCCGGGCGAGGACAGTCTGCAGATGCTCGTCATTGACTCCGCGCAGCCGCATTTCGTGGCCGTCCTGCTCGAGGCGCAGGCTCGCGTCCTCCTCGAGCAGTCGGCCGAGCGCGGTCGACAGGCGGACATCGTCCTTGCGGTCGATCGGCTCGATTGTAAGCGCATGGTTGCGCGGCGGCTCGTCGAGCAGCAGCGGCGGCGGCAGGGGGCCGGTCGAGAGCCAGTCGCCGAGCTTGATCCCGTCGACCTTGGCGATCGCGACGAGGTCGCCGCACCGGGCGTGGGCGGTCTTGCTGGTCTTGTCGCCCTGAACAAGGAACAGCGCGCCGAGCCGTGCGCGCCCGCCCGATGAGGAGTTCAATTCGGCCCCTTCGGAAACGTCGCGGCCGAGGGCGCGGGCCAGCACCAGTCGGCCGACTGCACCGCCATGGCTGACCTTGAAGGCGAACAGCGACGGAGCGATGACATCAAGCCGGGAGGCGGTCTGCGTGGGGGAGGGCGCTTCGTGGCGAAGGGCCTTGAGGAGGCGGCGAATGCCCCAGCCGCTGGTCGCCGAGCCGAACAGCAGCGACACGCCGAGATTGTCGCCGGTTTCGCGTGCCAGGTCGGCGAAGATGGTCGCTGCCTCGGGGGTTTCGTCCGACAGCAGCGCTTCGAGTAGCGCGTCATCGTGATCGGCGAGATGTTCGAGCAACTGGGTGCGGGCTTCGGCCTCACGCGCCGCGATGTCGCCGGGAATGTCGATCCGCGTCGAGGGTTTGCCCGGCTCGTAGTGAAACGCGCGTTCGAGTGCGACATCGACGAAGCCGGTGACCTTTTCGCCCTCCCGGATTGGCACTTGCCGTGCGATCAGCGGCGAGACGCTCATCGGCTGGAGCGCTTCGAGCAGGTCGCGGATTCGGCCGTGTGCCTGGTCGATGCGATTTACGAACAGGAAATGCGGGATGCCCTGCTCGTCGAGCATACGGAGCGCCGGCGCCGCCAGCGCGGCCCGCGCCGGGTCGGGATCGACGACGATGATCGCCATGTCGGCCACGGCGACGGCCCGGGAGCTATCCGCAGCGAAGCCGACCGAGCCGGGAACGTCGACGATCCCGAAACGCTGGCCGAGATAGTCGAAGTGCATCAGGTTGAGCTCAGTCGACCCGCCGCGCGCGCGCGCCTCGGCACTGGCATCGCCGACCGTAGCGCCAGGTCCGCCTTGCCGGTCGATCGTGCCACTGGCGAACAGCAGGGCTTCGGCAAGGCTGGTCTTGCCCGCCCCGGCCGGTCCGACCAGGGCGATCACTCGAGTGCCGTTGATTGTCTCTGAGGCTGCGGGCATGCGATTCTCCTCTCGTCCGTTGTACCGGGCGCTCGGGTCGCTTGAAGCGGCCGCTGCGCGCTTCTTGAAGGGCCACGCTCGGCCTGTTCCGGGCGAATGACAAGAGGCTCCGGAACGCGGCGCAGCGGGGGCGGTTAAGCGGTGGGCGAACGCTTTTGCGACAAGCACTTGGGGAGAGAGATACGTGACCAGCAGCGCCGATAACCAGCGTGCCGTATCCGGCGCGGACCGCGGACGGGAGGCCGACTCGCCGGCGCAGATGCCCGTGCTAGGCTGGAAGGAAATATTGCTCCGCACCTTCAAGGAAGGCGCCAAGGACAATATCGCGCTCGTCGCCGCCGGAGTCGCTTTCTACGCCTTCCTCGCAGTCGTCCCGCTGATGGGGGCCACGGTCCTTACCTATGGCTTCATCGCGCGGCCCGAGGCAGTACTCAAGGACATGCAATCGTTGACCGCGATCGCCCCGCCCAACATCTCGCATATGATAGGCGATATGCTGCTCGGCGTAGTCAAGGCGTCGGGGAGCAAGAAGGGCTTCGGCATCTTGATCGCGCTTGGCATCGCGCTGTGGGGCGCGCGCAACGCCGCCGGGTCGATCATGATCGCGCTTAACATTGCCTACGAAGAAGACGAACGGCGCGGGCTGGTGCGCAAGACCCTGACCGCGCTAGCGATGACCCTTGGGCTGGTCCTTCTCGGGCTTGCGGCAATTACTGCGATGGGCGTGCTTCAATATGTCCAGCAGCTTTGGCCCGGCAGTTCGGCAACCGCAGCACATCTCGGCCGGATTGCCATATATCCTATGCTCGGAGTCGGAGCGGCAGCAACGGCCGCGACGATCTATCGCTATGGTCCGTCACGTCAGAAAGCGAAATGGAGCTGGCTTACCCCCGGTTCAATTTTCTCAGCCGTTGGCTGGCTCGTTACCACCGTCGTCTTCGGCCTCTATGTGACTCGCTTCGCCGACTACAACGCGACCTATGGCTCTCTCGGCGGAGCGATTGCGCTGCTGACCTGGATTTACCTGTCGAGCTACGTTTTCCTGCTCGGCGCCGAGCTCAACAGCGAGGTAGAGCACCAAACCGCGCGGGACACGACGGCGGGCGCGGAGAAGCCACTCGGGGAGCGGGGGGCATGGTCAGCGGATCATGTCGCCGATGGACCGGCGGACGAGGGCAAGGAGGCCGAAACGGGAAAGCCTTCGGCGATGTCGAGCGATGCGGCGGAGGAGGGACCTCGGGGCAAATCAAATCGGTGCTCCGCTCATTTCGCGGCAGCGAGGAAAGGTGAAGGCGACGCTCATCCCTATCTTGTTTCACGCGCGACCAGTCGCGTCGGAAGCCTAACCGGACTCCGGACGATCGGGATGATGTCGTCGTTACTCGCGACCGCCGGCCTGTCGCTCCTCCGCACCAGGGGCAAGGCAAAGGCTGGGGCGGGGCTGTTGGGCGCCGCCGCCGGCCTTGCCCTACTTTGTCGGGATCGGGATTAAGCAGCGGCGGGGAGCAGTCGCTGGTCGGTAGCAAGGCGGATCAGCCCGGCTTGGAGCTTCTCGAAGGCGCGAACCTCAATCTGGCGGATGCGCTCGCGGCTGACACCGAACACCTGGCTCAGATCCTCGAGCGTCTTGGGTTCGTCGACCAATCGGCGCTCGGTGAGGATGGTCTTCTCGCGGTCGTTGAGACCCTCCATCGCTTCCACGAGCAGCTGGTGACGGACCTGCTTCTCCTCGCTCTCGGCCAGGATTTCGTCCTGAAGCGGGTCGGCGCTGACGAGGAAGTCCTGCCATTGCGCCTCGCCGCCTTCGTCGCCCTTGAGCGGCGCGTTGAGCGAGGTGTCACCGCCATGACCCATGCGGCGGTTCATCGAGATGACCTCGTCCTCGGTCACGCCAAGGTCGGTCGCGATCTTGGTGACGTCGGCCGGCTTGAGATCGCCGTCCTCGAACGCTGCGATCTGGTTCTTCATCCGGCGCAGGTTGAAGAACAGCTTCTTCTGGGCGGCGGTGGTACCGATCTTGACCAGGCTCCACGAGCGGAGGATGAATTCCTGGATCGAGGCACGGATCCACCACATCGCATAGGTCGCCAGCCGGAACCCGCGGTCGGGCTCGAACTTCTTGACGCCCTGCATCAGCCCGATGTTTCCCTCGGAGATCAGCTCGCTGACCGGCAGGCCATAGCCGCGATAGCCCATGGCGATCTTGGCCACGAGTCGCAGGTGCGAATTGACCAGCTTGGCGGCCGCATCGGTGTCGCCATGCTCGCTCCAGCGCTTGGCGAGCATGAACTCTTCCTCCGGGGCGAGGATCGGGAACTTCTTGATCTCGCTCAAATATCGATTGAGGCCTGCCTCCCCGTTTGAAGCGGGGATCGACATTACGCCCTTTGACTGTGCCATCTCAAACTCCCTCGCCGGAGGGGTCGCGTCCACCCCGGCACTTATAATCTCTATACGACAAGAGCGCTGAACAGTTGCTGCATATCCGACGGAAGGGCGCTGTCGAACGACAGACGGGCCTTGGTCACCGGATGAGTGAAGCCAAGCCGGGCAGCGTGCAATGCCTGTCGTTCGAACCTGAGCTCCTTCAACAACGCGCGATGTGCCTTGGCGGTCCCGCCATAGACCGGGTCGCCGAGCAACGGGTGAGCAATTGACGCCAGATGGACCCTTATTTGATGCGTTCGCCCGGTTTCGAGGCGACATTCGACCAGCGCCGCGTCGCGCAACGGGGTGAGTCGGGTCCAGTGCGTGACCGCGCGCTTGCCCCGGCCAGACTCGACGATGGCGATCTTCTTGCGGTTGACGCTCGAGCGGGCCAGGTTGGCATCGATGGTCCCGGTCGTGGTTGTCAGCAGGCCGTTGACGATCGCGAGGTAGCACCGCTCGATCGAATGGTCGGCGAACTGTTTCGCAAGCGCGGCATGGGCGACGTCGGTCTTGGCCACCACCAATAGCCCCGACGTATCCTTGTCGATGCGATGGACGATCCCCGGCCGGGCGACCCCGCCGATACCGGACAGGCTCCCCCGACAATGATGGAGCAGTGCATTGACCAGCGTTCCGTCGAAATTGCCTGCCGCCGGATGAACCACCAGCCCGGCAGGCTTGTCGACGACCAGCAGATGGTCGTCCTCGAACAGGATCCTCAGCGGAATATCCTGCGCCTCATTATGCGCCGGGGTCGGGTCCGGGACGGTCAGGGTGAAGCACTCGTCCCCCTTCATTTTGATCGCCGGGTCGCGCACCAGACCAGCGACGCCTTCAAGCGCGCCGCTCTTGACCAAGACCTTGAGCCGCTCGCGTGACAGCGTCGGCAGCGCATCGGCAAGCGCGCGGTCGAGCCGCCAGCCCTGGTGACTGGCGTTGAGCGCAATCGAGATGTGATGTTGCCCCCCGGCCATGGTCGAATGATCTGGGCATCGCGGGCGCCGCTTTCAAGGGATCGCGCCGCGCGGCGGGTTGCACCAACCAGCCCCGTATCGCATGGCTTGCCCGATGGATTCGATCGAACTTGCCAGCCTGCTCTGCTCACGCCTGTGCCACGACCTGCTCTCCCCGGTCGGCGCGCTCAACAACGGGGTCGAGCTGCTCTCCGACGAGCAGGACCCCGAAATGCGCGCGCGATGCATGGAGTTGCTCGCCGATAGCGCGCGGGCAACTGCCAACAAGCTAAAATTCTTCCGTCTAGCGTTCGGCGCGGCTGGGGGCTTTGGTGAGGTGATCGGTACGCACGAGGCGAGGAACGCGATCGAGGGGCTCTACGGAACTGAAAAGCGGATCGAGCTCAACTGGATGGTCCGCGACGATCGCTTGCCCAAGGCCGCAGTCAAGCTGCTGCTCAATCTTGCCATGCTCGCAGGCGATGCGCTCGTTCGCGGCGGTACGCTCTTGATCGGGGCGGAGGCACGCGAGCGCGAGGTCGAGGTGGTGATCCGTGCCGAAGGTCCGCGGATCCTGCTCGATACCTCGCTCAGGGCCGCCCTGACCGGTGCTGCCGGGGACCAGATCGAACCGCGCGCTGCCGGAGCCTGGTTGGCGCACCGCCTCGCGGCCGATGCGGGCGGGTCGATCCGGCTCAGCGACCCCGCCGATCCGGCACTGCTGATTGGCGCGACGCTCCCCATTCGCGGCTAACGCCGCCTTAACACTCCGCGCCTAAGCCTCGTCGGCGAACAGCTGACAGGCGCGTAATGGACGATCTGATTGCCGACTTTACCGCTGAATGCCGCGAGATGCTTGAGGCATTGGGCGGCGAGATCGTCGCGTGGGAAGCCGAGCCGAGCGACCGCGCGCGGCTCGATTCGATTTTCCGCTTCGTCCACACCGTCAAGGGCAACTGCGGCTTCTTCGAATTTCCCCGGCTCGAGGCGCTGAGCCATGCCGCCGAGGACGCGCTCGCCGATGTCCGCGCGGGGCGACGCGACCCCGATGGCGCGCTGGTCAGCGCGGTCCTCGCAATCATCGACCGGATTGGCGAAATGATCGCGATGATCGAGGTCGGAGAAGCGATCCCCGCGGGCGACGATATGATCCTGACAGAGGCCCTCAAGCCCGGAGCGGACACCCCCGCAATTCCGGTCGCGCAGGCCTCGGTGGACGGCAAGATCACCACCGCGCCGCGCACCATCCGCTTGTCAGTCGAACTGCTCGACCGTGTCATGAGCGGCGTTTCCGATATGGTGTTGGCGCGCAACGAACTTGCCCGTCGACTGCGCGAAGCGCCCGGCGACGTCATGGTCGATGGGGCTTTCGAGCGACTCTCCGGCATTATTGCCGAAATGCGCGAGGCGATTACCCGCACTCGCATGCAGCGCGTTGAAAATCTGTTTGTCGCTCTGCCCCGCATGATTCGTGATCTGTCCGCCGAGCTGGGCAAGCAGGTCCTGGTCGATATCGGCGGCGGCGACGTCGAGCTTGATCGCGAAATGATCGAGATGATCCGCGATCCGCTGACCCACATCATCCGCAATGCGATCGACCATGGCATTGAACATCCCGTCGAGCGCCTCAAGGCCGGCAAGCGTGAAATTGGCCTGCTTTCGGTCTCCGCACGCCAGTCGGGCAACCAGATCCTGATCGAGATTGTCGACGACGGACGCGGCATCGACGGTGCGCGGCTCGTTGCCACAGCCGTTGCGCATGGAACGCTCTCGAGCGACGTGGCCGCTACGATGACACCTCGGGAACGACTGGGGCTCATCTTCGAGGCGGGGCTCTCGACCGCCGCCGAAGTCACCGCGATTTCCGGGCGCGGCGTCGGCATGGACGTCGTGCGGTCCAACATCGAGCGGATCGGCGGAACGGTCGATCTCGACTCGACCCCGGGCCGGGGGACGCGGATGACGTTGCGCGTGCCGCTCACGCTGACGATCATCCCCGCGCTGACGGTGTCGATCGGCAGTCAGCATTTCGCCATCCCGCGCAGTGCGATCGAAGAGATTGTTCGCGCCAATGGCACCTCGGTGACTCTCGACCGCATCGGCGGTTCGGGGATTGCGACAATTCGCGGTCGGCGCATGCCCGAGATCGCGCTGGCCGACCTGCTCGGCCTCGCCAGCGAACTTGCCGATGAGCAGCGGACACTGGTTGTGCTTCGCCCCGCCGGCGGAGACCTGTTCGCCTTGGCGGTCGATCATATCCACGATCATGAGGAACTGGTGGTCAAGCCCGCCGCGCCGGCCGTGATGGCGACGGGACTTTATGCCGGCACAACCTTGGCCGATGACGGCAGTCCGATCCTGTTGTTCGATCCCGCCGGACTCGCCGAACAGGGTGGTATTGGCCTCGACGGGCAGGACCGCTCGGCGCGCGTGAGCGAGGATATGGGCAATGCCCAGGCGCGCGAACTTCCGGTCCTTCTGTTCCGCGCCCTCGACGGCACGCGCCGCGTTCTTCCACTCGGCGTCGTCGACCGCATCGAGGAAGTAGCGGCAACCAGCGTCAGCCTTGCCGCTGGCCAAATGCGAGTCCGCATCGGCCAAGCCATTCTGCCGCTCGCTGGCGTCCCATCAGGCCATGCGCTCGATGGCAAGGTGCGCATCCTGCGCCTCAGCGACGGGCACTCCCAAATCGGATATGTCGTGGCCGAGGTCATCGACCTGACCACCATTTCTCATGATGTCGTTCCCGTCGCGAACGGTGGGGCGGTCACCGGGGTGGCGCTGATTGGCGACGAGCCGACCGAGTTACTCGACGCGCATTGGCTGTTCGCGCAGCACGCTGCCCCCGCGAAGATCATCACAACTTCAGTCTGTCGCCTTGCTGCGGATGACCCGTGGCTGCAGAACATGCTTCGCCCGATCGTCGAGGCTGCCGGCTACCATGTCATCGACGAAACGGCCGATAGTCCGGCAGACCTCAACATCCTTTTCGAAGGCGGCACCGCCGCAGCGAATTCGGCGCGAACCATCTGGCTGCGCAGCGGCCCCGAACGCGGAGCGCGGGCCGACAGCATTTACCGCTACGATCGCGACGGGCTGATCGCCGCGATCCGCTCTGCCGGAGGTGCCTCGTGAATAATCTCCTGCTAATCGTGACCATTTCCGGGAGCCGCGTCGCGCTATCGGCCGCTGCCGTCGAGGGTGTGGTCGAACTTGACGCGCTGATCCCCGTGCCGCGCGCCGCAGCGCACATTGCAGGGCTATCGGCGCTGCGCAGTCGGGTATTGACCGTGATCGACTGCCGCCGCTCGCTCGATCTGACGGCTGCGCCAAGCGTCGACCTGCTCGAAGCCGTCGTCGCAGAAGTCGATGGGCATCCTTATGCCCTGCTCGTGGACATCGTCGAAGATGTTGTTGAAGCAACTGGCGAGCCCGTCCCGATCCGCACCGCAATGGGCGCTGGCTGGGCCCGCGTCTCGCTCGGCATGATCGAGACGGGGGATGGGCCGCTGCTGCTGGTCGATGTCGCCGCGCTCGTCGCCGGCCCCGAGCCCCGTACCGCGTCCGTTTTGGCGGCTTAAGTTCTTTGTTACTCTTGGCGTTTATCAGCGTCCCGGCCCGCACTTGAAAGTGTCCCAATGAAGACCTGCTTGATCGTCGATGACTCCAAGGTGATCCGCAAGGTCGCCCGCCACATCCTCGAGACGCTCCAGTTTCAGGTCGAGGAAGCCGGCGACGGGCGCGAGGCGCTGACGCGGTGTGAAGAATCGATGCCCGACGTCGTGCTGCTCGACTGGAACATGCCGGTGATGAGCGGGATGGAGTTTCTCAAGCTGCTCCGCCAGCGCGGTCACGGCGACCAGCCCAAGGTCGTCTTCTGCACGACCGAGAATGACATGGCGCATATCCGTGCCGCGCTCGAGGCAGGGGCCGACGAATATGTCATGAAGCCGTTCGACCGCGAAACTCTCCACATCAAGCTCCAACTCGTCGGCGTCGCCTGAGGCCCCGGTGAAGCAGGCGCTTGCCGCTTCGCCCGCGGGAGGAAGCTCTCGCGCGGTGCGCCCGATCCGGTTGATGATCGTCGATGATTCGGTGGTTGCGCGGGCGGTTTTGTCACGGATGATCGAAGCTGACGGCGAGTTCGAGATTGTCGCCGCCGCAGGCACCGCCGAGGACGCGATCGTTGCCCTGCGCCATGTCCGTGTCGATGTCATTCTGCTCGACCTTGAAATGCCCGGTGCTGGCGGCTTGAAGTCGATACCGCTGATCCTCGATGCGGCTTGCGGTGCGCGGGTGATGATCGTCTCTTCGGTGGCCGAGGAGGGGGCCGAAGGGACGATTGCGGCGCTTGCCCTGGGCGCCGCAGACTCTCTGCCCAAGCCGGGCACAGGTCGCTTCAACGGCCGCTTTTCGGAAGTGCTGGTCGCTCGTCTGCGTGCGCTTGGCCGCGCTGACACGGGGGGCGCCGCTGTCACTCGGCGAGCGGCGACTGATGCCCAATCAGGTTGCCCGCCGCTGCGCGCAATGGCGCCCGATCCGATCCAGCTACTGGCGATCGGCGCATCGACCGGCGGGATCCATGCGCTCGGCAATTTCTTCGCCGCGCTGCCGCCGCAAATTCATGTGCCGATTCTGGTAACACAGCATCTTCCGCCGGCCTTCATGACCGTCTTCGCGCGACAGCTTAGCGTCGCCGCCAAGCGACCGGCACTTGTGGCCGAAGAGGGAATGTCGCTCGCACCGGACACGTTGTTCATTGCCCCCGGCGACGCGCACCTGACCATTGACGAACGTCCGGGTGGCCCGACGATTCACCTCGTGCGCCACGCCGTTCGCAGTGGCTGTATGCCTTCGGTCGACCCGATGTTCGCCTCGATTGCCGCGCTCTACGGACGAACGGCGCTTGGCGTAGTGCTGACTGGGATGGGTCGTGACGGCTTCGAGGGCGCGACCAAGCTGGTTGCCTGTGGCGGTTCGGTGCTTGCTCAGGACGAGGCGAGTTCAGCGGTGTGGGGAATGCCGCGCGCGATTGCAGACGGTGGTCTTGCCGCTGCGATACTTCCCCCCGAACGGCTCGCTCGCCGGGTGGCCTCACGCTGCAGTGAGCACTGAGGTGCAGGTCAGCGAATCGGCCTGCAGGATCCTTGCCGGGTTGCTCGAGGCTCGCACCGGACAGCAATTGACCCTCAGCCGTCGGTGGCGAATCGAAACGGCGCTGTCCTCGGTCGTCCGCGAGGGCGGTCTCGCTAGCCTTGACGAGTTGGTCACGCTGCTCGTCGTCGGGCGTGAGCCAGCGCTGACCGCGCGCGTTGTCGAGGCATTGCTCAACAACGAGACCTATTTCTTCCGGGATCGCAACCCGTTCGACCTGCTGACCGCTGAGGCCCTGCCGATCCTCGCCGAGCGACGCCGCGCCACCCGCCGCATCCGTATCTGGTCGGCGGGTTGCTCGACCGGCCAGGAAGCTTATTCGCTCGCGATGCTGTTCGCCGACGACCCCGATCGCTGGGCCGGCTGGACGATTGACATCCTCGCCACCGACGTCTCGACCTCGGTCATCGAGCGTGCGCGCGCGGGGGTCTATTCACAGTTCGAGGTGCAGCGAGGGCTCGGCGTGCGCCAAATGATCCGCTGGTTCGAGGAGTGCGACGATGGCTGGCGAACCGCCGTTGCGCTGCGCCGACCGGTACGGTTCAAGGTCCACAACATCCTCGACCCAACTCCTCCCGGGGGCCCGCTCGACATCATCCTCTGTCGCAACGTCCTGCTCTATTTATGTCGCGAGAAGCGCGCGCTGGCGTTCGACCGCCTATCCTCGGCGCTGGCCAGCGACGGTTGGCTCATGCTCGGCGCGGGCGAGACGGTAATCGGCCAGACGACCAAGCTGGTCGCCGACACCGAGCGCCGCGGACTGTACAAGCTGGCCCCCGTCGCGTCCGACACAAGCGGGATCGCGCGCAGGGCTTGACCGATGCTCGCGGGCTGCGACAAGCGACGATGATGGAGATGACCGACACGCCTTCGCCGAACTTCGACGAGCGCTCACTGTCGATCTCTATGATCGTGCTCCATTACACGGGGATGCCCGACGCCGCCGCAGCGATTTCGCGACTGACCTCGCCGGAAGCAAAAGTATCGGCGCATTATCTCGTCGCCGAGGACGGCTCGGTCGTCCGCATGGTGCCCGAGGAGAAGCGCGCCTGGCATGCCGGCGACAGCTATTGGCGCGGCGTGACCGACGTCAACTCGGCAAGTGTCGGGATCGAACTCGTCAATCCGGGGCATGAGTTCGGCTATCGCCTGTTCCCCGATGATCAGATCGCGGCGCTTATTCCGCTCGTCTCGGCGATCAAGGAGCGACACGGCATCGGTCGGGGGAACGTCGTCGGCCATTCCGACGTCGCTCCCGCGCGCAAGTCCGACCCCGGCGAGCTGTTTCCCTGGGAAGCGCTCGCCCGGCGACGGCTGGCCTTGCCGAGCCCGGTGCGTGACCTGATGGACCCGTTCTGGACCGACGCCGGCTTTCTGCTTGCGCTCGAGCGGTTCGGCTATTCGGTTGCCGATCAGAAGATGGCCGTCATCGCCTTCCAGCGGCGCTTCCGCCCCGACCGGGTCGACGGGATCATCGATGGCGAGTGCCGCGCTAAATTGCTCTCGCTGTTGCTGCCCCGCCCGCAATAGCGCATAGCCGCCCGGCCAGGCGGCCGGGCGACCGCGGCTCTCGAAAGAGGGGCGAGGAAAGTCCGGGCTCCACGGAAAATAGGTGCCGGGTAACGCCCGGCGGGGTCTCGCCCAAGGTAACGCGGACGGCGGCTTCAGGGACAGTGCCACAGAAAACACACCGCCGGTCCTCGGGCCGGTAAGGGCGAAACGGTGCGGCAAGAGCGCACCGCGGCTTCGGTAACGCGGTCGGCACGGCAAACCCCACCTGGTGCAAGACCGAATAGGGGTGGCATATGGGCTTTCCGGCTCGTCACCCGGGTTGGTCGCTTGAGGCGCGGGGCAATCCGCGTCCTAGAGGAATGGTCGCCCAGGTGCCGCATGGCACTGGACAGAACCCGGCTTACAGGCCGTCTGGCACGCCATCTGCCGTTATTCCGGATCAAGTCCGGGATAACGGCCAACGTAACAGGGCCCTATCGAAACTTTCCCCCATCCCCTAGGTTGGACGAACCATGGCCAAGGCGACACGATCGGACAATTGGGGCTTCCCCCGCTGGAGCAGCTATGGTGCCAAGGGCAGTGCTGCGGCCCGCGTCCGGCTGTGTGATCGGCAGGGCTGCAACGAGGCGGGCGATCGGCCCGCGCCCAAGGCCCCCAACCGCCCCGACCGCTGGTACTTCTGCGAGCCTCACGCCGCCGAATATAACAAGAACTGGAACTATTTCGCGGGTTTGAGCGAGGAAGAAGCCGCTCGCCAGCAGGCCGAAGCAGAGGGTGGCCCCGAATACCGCCGCTCGGCGCACTATCAGTGGGCTGGGCCAGGGGACGGCAGCCGTAGCCGTGACGAGATGCGTGCGCTTGAAGTGCTCGAGCTCGATCCTGATTCGGACGGGACCGCCTTGAAGGCCGCCTATCGTCGGCTGGCCAAGGAGAATCATCCCGACGTCAACAAGGGCGACAAGGAGGCTGCGGCCCGATTCCAGCAGATTCAGGCGTCTTACGACGTGCTGCGCAAGGCCGATGAGCGCCGCGCCGCTGTCGCCAATGCGACAATCTGATCGGATTCCTGCTCAGCTCGTCATGAAGGTCAACGCGGCCCGCGCGATCGGGTCGCGAGCATCACCGACATGCGCCACGCCTTCGATGAACGCGATCGAGCGACCGACTTTGACGCAGCGGCAGCGCGCGAAAACCGTTTCGCCCTTACTGGCCGGGCGCAGATAATCGATCCGCAGGTCGAGCGTTACCGTCGGCACGAACAGCCCGTGCTTGAGCCACACTGATATGCTTGCGGCAAGATCAACCAGGCTGACGATGGCGCCGGTCGCGAGGACTCCGCTCTCGGTCACTCCGACCAGCGCCTCGCGCCACGGCAAGGCGACCTCGACCCAGTCTTCGCCATGGTCGCAATAGCGCATTCCGAGCGCGCCGCTATGGCCGTATCCCTCAATGATCGCAAAGAAAGCTAGCGGATCAAAGCGCCCATCGTCGGTGGCGGCGAGCCCCGCCGGGCTGGGGTTCGTCGATCCGTCGGCCGAGCGCTCGGACTCGATCATGCAAGTCGCCGGGCGGTTTCGCGGACGAGCGCGATCATGTTGGGCAGACCTTGCGTTCGATTGGAGCTGAGTTCGCGAGCAAGGTCGAACGGCGCGAGCGCGGCGGCAATGTCGGTCTCCGCGACCTCCGCCGCCGACCGGTCCTGGACTGCAGCCAGGACTAGCGCGACGATCCCTTTGGTAATCGCGGCATTGCTGTCGGCAAGGAAGTGCAAGCGGTCGTTATCGTCGCGCATTGGATAGACCCACACTGCGGCCGAGCAGCCGCGCACTTTGGTGGCCTCGGTCTTAAGCGCGTCGGGCATATGCTCGAGCTTGCGGCCAAGCTCGATCAGCAGCCGGTAACGATCCTCGCTTTCGAGGAAGCCATATTCATCGGCGAGGTCACTAAGGGCGGGTAGGGTGGTCACTTGAGCTCCGCCTACTGACCCCCTAGCGGTCGCGCAATTGCTCGATCTCGCGCTCGAGGCTGTTTTCTTTTTCGATTGTGATTCGCTCAAGCACCTGCACGCGTTGCTTCAGCTGAGTCACTTCGTCGCGCAAGCGGCGGTTTTCGCCGCTTTCATCGCTGTTTGGCGTCACGTCTAGCAAGGCGCCATGATCCCGTGCCGCGCGGCGCACCTTGAGCACGTTGGCAACCGCGACGATCGCAACGATAATCACGACCATTTCAAACGGGTTCATCGGGGTTGGTCTCCATGCCGGTGAAGCGCGAATTTAGAGCAATCTCGCCGTGTCCGACAGCCTTTGCTTACCGCAGTTCGTCGATTTCCCGGGCGAGGCTGCGGTTCTCGGTCGTGACATAATATTCGATGTCGGCGAGGCGGCGATCGATGTCGCGCATCCGGCTGCGAATCTCGCGCGCGCTCTGGGCGGGAGAGGCGCGAACGCCCTGCCAGAAGCGCTGCTCGTCCTTGCTGTCACCGGCGAGCTCGCGCGGTTTATCGGGAGCGATCCACCCGGCGATAAAGTACACTGGCAGGATCCCCCCGCCGCTCATCCAAAGCGCCAGGAACATGAAGATGCGCACCAGATTGACGTCGAAGCCGGTATAGTCGGCGATCCCCGCGCACACGCCGAGGACTTTCTTGTGGCGCTTGTCGAGGTAGAAACGGGTGCGGCTGGCGGGTTGCGGCACGGTCAGTCCTCCCCGCTCAGCAGGCGCTGGCGCGGGCTCGTCTCGGGCAGGCATTGTTGCTTCCAGTTGGGGTTCTCGGCGGTCATGATGCGCTCGATCGTGCACAGGCGATCGTCCATCCGCCGGGCGGCGTCATATAGTTCGTCGAGCAATTTCTCGTCGCCGCCAGTGAGGCGAGCGGCGGTCTTCCACTTCGTCAGATAGTGGAACACCAGCCACGGCAGGCCGACGAACAACACGCCCATCGTGATGAGCAACGCCATCAGATCCCCGGATTCCATCGTCTAATTACCCCTTGTCTTGAGCGCGGCCTTCATGGCCTCGAGTTCGGCGTCGACGCTGTCGCTGGCGCGCAGGTCGGCAATTTCATCTTCCAGGCTTTTCGGCCCGGTCATGCCGAGCGCATCGGCGCGGCCCTCGGCGAAGTCGGCACGCCGCTCGAGCGTTTCGAACCGCGAGAAAGCGTCTTCGGTGCGGTTGCCGTTGAGCATTTCGCTAGTCTTGGCGCGAGTGACCGCGCTTTCGATGCGGTTGGCGATCGCGTTCTGGCGGGCGCGCGCCTCACGCAGCTTGCCCTGCAGCTTGGCGATGTCGGCTTCGTAGCCTTTGAGGGTGGCTTCGATCACGGCAATCTCTTCACGCAGTCCGGCCGCCATGTCGGCGGCCTTCTGGCGCTCGCCGAGCGCAGCCCGGGCAAGGTCCTCGCGATCTTTCGACAAGGCCAGTTCGGCCTTTTCGGTCCAACTCGACTGGAGTTGGTCAAGTCGGCTGATCGCGCGGCGCATCTCCTTGCCGTCGGCGATCGAGCGCGCGGCAGACGCGCGCACTTCAACGAGCGTCTCCTCCATTTCGAGGATGATCATGCGGATCATCCGCGCCGGATCTTCGGCGCGGTCGAGCAGCTCGGTCATGTTGGCCGCGACGATGTCCCGCGTTCGGGAGAAAATGCTCATTCAACACCCCGTCAAATACTGGCGCCTCTTGCCGTATGATGATGCAGCACTTGTGCCAAAATATGATAAACGCCAGAACATCAGCGAATCTCGTATTTTCGACGAACGGTGGTCTTTGGCATCTTGCCAGATGGTGGGATTTGCCACCACTAATTGGGCCAGATGGAGCGAACCACCCAATTCATCGGCCAGAGCCTGGCCTTCCTCGATTCGGTCGAACGCGCCAGTCGCGCCGCGCCACTCAATCGGCCCGTGCTGGTGATCGGCGAGCGCGGCACTGGCAAGGAGCTGATCGCCGAACGACTGCACCATCTGTCGGGCCGCTGGGCCGGGCCGCTGGTGACCATGAATTGCGCAGCGCTGCCCGAAACGCTGATCGAGGCCGAACTGTTCGGCCATGAGGCGGGGAGTTTCACTGGCGCGGCGAAGACCCGGCACGGGCGGTTCGAAGAAGCGGACGGCGGTACCTTGTTTCTCGACGAGTTGGCGACGCTTTCATCCCCGGCACAGGACCGGCTGCTGCGCGCGGTGGAATATGGCGAGGTAACGCGGATCGGAGCGTCGAAGCCGATCCGGGTCGACGTGCGGATCGTCGCGGCGACGAACGAACATTTACCGCGGATGGTCGAGGAGGGGCGGTTCCGTGCCGATCTGCTCGACCGGTTGTCGTTCGAAGTGGTGACGCTGCCGCCCCTCAGGGTGCGTAAGGGCGATGTGCCAATCCTCGCCGACCATTTCGCGCGGCGAATGGCAGCCGAGCTGGAATGGCCGCAGTGGCCGGGTTTCACACCGCGCGCGATGGCTCAGCTCGATACCTATCAATGGCCTGGCAATGTACGCGAGCTGCGCAACGTGGTCGAGCGCGCGGTCTATCGTGCCGAAGATTTCGAGCGGCAGGTCGATGTCATTCAGTTCGACCCGTTCCATTCGCCGTGGGCTCCGGCCGACAGCGCCAGTGCGGCGCCTGAGAATAATCCCGAACTCGCCGACGGTGGCGTTGCGCCGCGACTGGTCGAAGGGCTTGTTGCGGCCACTGCGATGGCGGCCGCTTCGACCGACCTGCGCGGCGCAGTCAACGCCTATGAGCGCACCTTGCTCGAGGAGGCACTGACCCGCAACCGCTACAACCAGCGCGCAACTGCGACCGCGCTCGGCCTCAGCTATGACCAGCTGCGTCACGCGATGAAGCGCCACAAGCTTCAGGAGACCGCCGCCGCCTGACCCGGCGGCGGGTGCGTCTATTTACGCCGGAAGCGTCTGGTAGGTGGTCATCGCATAAAGCATGGGGATCGATAGCAGCGTGTTGGTGCGGCTGAAGAGCATCGCAGTGCGCGCCGACTTGGCCTTAACGTCAGCCTCGGCCTCGACCAGCCCAAGCGCGCGTTTCTGGTTCGGCCAGATGATAAACCACACATTATACGCCATGATCAGGCCGAGATACATGCCGATGCCGATCAGCTTGAACCCCTCGCGAAGCTCGAACGCCTCGCGTGCATAACCGTTGAGCCACGCCAGCAGTAGCCCGGCTAGCACGGTGAAAGCGGCACCCCAGCGGAAGTAGAACAAGGCGCTCGGCGCGATATATTTCGACACCCCCGGCTTCAGTTCGGCGGGGATCGTCGGCATAGTCGGGATCTGCACGAAGTTGAAATAATAGAGCAGCCCGATCCAGGTGATGCCGAAGAACACGTGGAGCCAGCGGATGATCACTGCGGCCGTGATGCTGTCGGCGTGGAACACCGCGCTGAGCACGATGGCGAAAAGTAGCCCAAGACCCAGCGTGATATAGAGATTTTCGAGAATCTTGCCCATGACGGCCCCCTGCGGCGCCGGAACACCCCGGCTTTCGCCGAGAGCGTTAGGGCGGGAGGGCAGGGCGAGGCAAGCATTTGTCGCGCGAGAGCGCATCGTTTGGCAGCCAATGTTCCTTGCGTGTGCGCCGCCAACGTCACGTCCACCGGTGTCTAAAAGTGGTCAGCGCCGGTCCTTGCATCGTAAAACTTACCCGCTAACTCCCGCGTGCGAAACCATCCTCGAGTATCGGGAAGCCCCTGCAAGTGTCCCAGCTGCAAAATGAGCCGCTCACCGGGAGTTTGCGCTGCCCGCGAGAATCCTCTCCTCTCGCCGCGGAGAGCTCCGGATTGGTGTGTCCAACTTGCGGCACCACCTACAGCGCGACGGGCACCGTGATCGACTTCCTCGGTTCGACGCATGACTTTTATGAAGGCAAATATTTCAACGAGGTGCATTACAGACCGCACGGCAGGGGCCTCGGTCGGTTGCCGCTGTGGCTCATCCGGAGTGGCCACATCTGGGCAGTCCGCCGCGAAGTCGAGGCCGACGGCGTGGTCGTCGAGCTTGGCTGCGCAGCAGGGGTTCGCTGGTTCGCAAGTGCCTACCGGATGATCGGGCTCGACTTTTCTAAGGCAGCGCTCACCCGTGCGGCAATCGACTACAGGCTCGGCTTGTGCGCCGACGCCCTTCGCATCCCATTGGCCGACGAAAGCGTCGATGCAGTCGTCAGCGCGAGTTTCTTCGAACATATTGCGCCGAGCGACAAGCCGCTGCTGCTCGCGGAGCTGATGCGGATCCTTCGTCCGGGGGGCAAGATCGTCTTCGAGCATGATGTCGAGACGGCGAACCCGATGATTGCATCGTACCGCAAATCAGACCCCGCCCTGTACAACCGCCTGTTTCTTGAGGGCGACGGCCATACCGGATATGAGCCACATGCGACCAACGATGCTCACTTCCGCGCCGCTGGTTTCAACCTCCTTTGGTCGCAAACGATCGAGCGACTGCCGCTCCAGTCGACTGATGTCTATGCCAAGCTTGGCCAATGGCCAGGCCGACGCGGGCGGCTCTCGTCGTTCGCCGCGCGGATGAGCAGAGGCGTCATGGCCAAGCCGTGGCAAGCGCTAATTCGGATAGCTGACGTTTCGATAGGCCGGCTCGCGCCGAGCTCGTGGGGCCGGATCGCCATCACCGTCGCGCAAAAGCCGCGCTAAAGCGAACCGACCGGAGACAGTTCAACGATCCGGACACCTCCCCGCATTCGCAAAGTGGCATCGAGACGTTTAACTGTCCCACCTGACTCTCAGGCTGCTGCGTCGTCGGGTGATTCGGCCGTCGCGGCTTCGGGTTTGGCGTCCTTCAGCCTGCCTTTGCCGCCCTTCGGCTTGACGGCCTTGGGTGGGGCCGAGACGATTTCGAAGCTGGGCTGACTGTCTTTGATGCGCACCTTGACCTCGCCGCCGTGGACCAGCTTGCCGAACAAGAGTTCCTCGGCGAGCGGCTGCTTGATCTTCTCCTGCACCAGCCGACCCATCGGACGCGCGCCGTACATCTTGTCGTAGCCGCGCGTGGTGAGCCAGGCGCGGGCTTCGTCGTCGAGTTCGATGTGAACGTTGCGGTCGGCCAGCTGAAGCTCAAGCTGGAGGATGAACTTGTCCACCACGCGAGCGACCACGGCGGGCGGCAGATAGGCGAAGGGTACGACCGCATCGAGGCGATTGCGGAACTCGGGCGTGAACATCTTCTTGATCGCGTCTTCCTGCACGTCCTCCCGGTCCGATGCACCAAAACCAATCCCCTCGCGCGCCATGTCGGAAGCGCCGGCATTGGTCGTCATGATGAGGATGGTGTTGCGGAAGTCGACGGTCTTGCCGTGGTGATCGGTCAGCTTGCCGTTGTCCATCACCTGCAAGAGGATGTTGAACAGGTCGGGGTGGGCCTTCTCGATTTCGTCGAGGAGCAGGACCGAGTGGGGCTGCTGGTCGACCGCGTCGGTGAGCAGGCCGCCCTGGTCATAACCTACATAGCCCGGCGGGGCGCCGATCAGCCGGCTGACCGAGTGCCGTTCCATATATTCAGACATGTCGAAGCGTTGGAGCGGGATGCCGAGGACCGAGGCGAGCTGGCGCGCGACCTCGGTCTTGCCGACGCCGGTGGGGCCCGAGAAGAGATAATTGCCGATGGGCTTGTCGGGTTCGCGCAGGCCAGCGCGGCTAAGCTTGATCGCCGAGGCGAGCTTTTCGATCGCCATGTCCTGGCCGAATACAACCCGCTTCAAGTCGGTCTCAAGATTCTGGAGCGTAGCCTTGTCGTCGGACGAGACCGACTTCGGCGGGATACGCGCCATGGTCGCGACGACCTGCTCAATTTCCTTAGTGGTGATGACCTTCTTGCGGCGCGACGGCGGCACGAGCATCTGCATCGCGCCGACCTCGTCAATCACGTCGATCGCCTTGTCGGGCAGCTTGCGGTCGTGGATGTAGCGCGCTGACAATTCGACCGCCGACTTGATCGCGTCGGGGGTGTAGCGGACGCTGTGATGCGCCTCGAATGCCGAGCGAAGTCCGGCGATGATCTTGATCGTGTCCTCGATCGTCGGTTCGTTGACATCGATCTTCTGGAACCGGCGCAGCAGCGCGCGGTCCTTTTCGAAATGGTTGCGGAATTCCTTGTAGGTGGTCGAGCCGATGCAGCGGATCGCGCCCGATGACAGCGCCGGCTTGAGCAGGTTCGAGGCGTCCATCGCCCCGCCCGAGGTCGCGCCAGCCCCGATGACCGTGTGAATCTCATCGATGAACAGCACCGCATGGGGCATTTTCTCAAGCTCGGTCACGACCGACTTCAGCCGTTCCTCGAAATCGCCGCGATAGCGCGTGCCGGCGAGCAGTGCACCCATGTCGAGCGAATAGATCACGGCGGGGAGCAGCACTTCGGGCACGTCGCCCTCGACGATCTTGCGCGCCAGGCCTTCCGCGATCGCGGTCTTGCCGACCCCGGGGTCGCCGACATAAAGCGGGTTGTTCTTCGACCGGCGGCAGAGAATCTGGACGGTGCGGTCGACCTCGGCATTGCGACCGATCAGCGGGTCGATCTTGCCCGTCTTGGCCTTTTCGTTGAGGTTGACGGTGAACTGGGCGAGCGCGCTTTCCTTCTTGCCGTCGCTCTTGGTTTCGGTCTTTTCTTCTGACGCGGTCCCGGTCGGCGGGGTCGCTTCGCCCGGGGCATCGCCCTTGCCGACGCCGTGGCTGATGTAAGTCACTGCATCGAGTCGGCTCATGTCCTGCTGCTGGAGGAAATAGACGGCGTAGCTTTCACGCTCGGAGAACAGCGCGACCAGCACATTGCCACCGGTGACTTCGTCGCGGCCCGAGGACTGAACGTGGAGGATCGCGCGCTGGACGACGCGCTGGAAGCCGCTGGTCGGGGTCGGATCGGTCGACGAATCGGCGACCAGAGCGCCAAGTTCATTGTCGAGGTAATTCTTGACCGTGCCGCGGAGGTCGTCGCGATTGACGCCGCAAGCGGTCATCACCTTGCTGGCATGCTCGTCGTCGATCAGGGCCATGAGGAGATGTTCGAGCGTGGCATATTCGTGGCGTCGTTTCGACGCTTCGCCGAGCGCGTTGTGGAGGGTTGCTTCAAGATCGCGGGCGAAACTGGGCATGGGGGGCTCCTATGCCGCGCCGGGGGTGGTCGCGGGGGTCAGTGAATATGTCGTGAGGTAAGGCGCGCCGTTCAAGGGCGCGAAGAAACGCTGACGGAGGTGGCTATCGCTTGGCGAACAGCGCATCGGCGCTTGCCTTGTGTCGCGCGACCTCGGCCGCATGTTTCTCGACCCGGTCGATTTCAGCGCGCAGGGCGACGATCCGATCTTCGAGTTCGGCCACCGACAGCGGGCCAAGGTCCTGCTTGCCGAGCTCGGTCAGCGGATCGGCTGGCTTGCCGGAGAAGAGATCGTCCAGGTCCATTGCGTCACCAGCGTTGACCGGCGCGAGCGCGCTGTCAATAAGCCGCCCACAGTGAAAAGGACCGGACCGACGTGAGCGACTTTACGGCAACATTGCCCGATACGATGACGGCAATCGAGATAAGCGCGCCCGGTGGTCCCGAGGTGCTGAGGCCGGTCAAGCGGCCGGTGCCGGTCCCGGGGCCGGGCGAGGTGCTGGTCAAGGTTGCGGCGGCGGGGGTTAATCGCCCCGATCTGCTCCAGCGCAAGGGCGCCTATCCGCCGCCACCGGGGGCGAGCGATCTTCCCGGGCTGGAGATTTCCGGAACCGTCGTCGCGGCGGGCGAGGGCGGGGCGCAGTTGATCGGGACTAAGGTTTGCGCCTTGGTCGCTGGTGGCGGTTATGCCGAATATTGCCTGGCGCCGGTCGGGACATGCCTGCCCGTGCCGGAGGTGCTCCGCATGACCGAAGCGGCGGCAATGCCGGAAACATTGTTCACGGTGTGGATCAACCTGTTCGAACGTGGCTTCGCGGCCGATGGTGACACGGTGCTGGTCCATGGCGGCACCAGCGGGATCGGAACGATGGCGATTATGCTCGGCAATCTGTTCGGGCTTGATGTGATCGTCACCTGCGGGTCGGACGAGAAATGCGCCTCGGCGGTCGAGATCGGCGCGGCGCATGCGATCAACTACAAGGAGACCGACTTTGTCGATGCGGTCGAGCGCTGGACCGACGGCAAGGGAGTAGCAGTCGTGCTCGACATGGTCGGTGGGGATTGTGCCGCGCAATCTGAAATGCCTCGCCGAGGATGGCCGCCATGTGTCGATCGCGGTCCAGCGCGGGGCGATGGCTGAAATCCCGATCTTCGAAATCATGCGGCGGCGACTGACGCTGACGGGCTCCACGCTGCGCCCGCGCTCGGTCGAATTCAAGACGATGGTTGCGGACGAGCTTGCCAAGACGGTGTGGCCCTACGTGGAGGGAAACTGTCTCAAGCCTGTGATTCAAGCGACTTTCCCACTCGCCGAGGCTGCGGCGGCGCACGCCCTGCTCGAGGCAGGCGACCATGTCGGCAAGATCGTGCTCACGGTGGAATGATTTTATTTTTGCGGTGAGGGGCCGGGCCGATGGGCGTCGCGCCGGATCTACTTGCCCTTGTCCTCTACGCAGCCTAAACCCACACCCACACCAGGCCGCTCCGTTAAGGGGCGGCCCTTTTTATTCGGGCCGGGGCCAACCCCGCGCCTTCATGCTCTTGGAGAGACTCGTGGCCCAGCCCCTCATGCCCCACGCGACCGCCGCCTGGCTGGTCGATAACAGCGCGCTCTCGTTCGAGCAGATTGCCGAATTCTGCGGGCTCCATATCCTTGAGATCCAGGCGATTGCCGACGATACAGCTGCGACCAAGCTGACCGGGCGCGACCCGATCCGCGCCGGCGAGCTCAACCATGAGGAAATCGAGCGCGGCCAGGCCGACCCCGACTATCGCCTCAAGATGATCAAGGAGCCTGATCCTGTCCGACGCACCAAGGGCCCGCGCTATACGCCGGTGTCGAAGCGCCAGGACAAGCCCGACGGCATTGCCTGGATTTTGCGCAATCACCCCGAAGTGACCGACGGGGCGATCGGCAAGCTGATCGGCACGACCCGCACGACGATCGCTGCACTGCGCGATCGGAGCCACTGGAACATGGCGAATATCCAGCCCAAAGACCCGGTCACGCTGGGCCTGACTACGCAGCGCGAGCTCGATGCGGCGGTAGCCAAGGCGGCCAAGGCGGCGGGCATGGCGGCGCCGACCGATACGCGCCTGGAGGGTGACCGCGCGGCGCTGATCGAGGAGCTTCGCGCCGAGCGCGAGCAGCACCATCGCGACGCCGAGGCCGCGCTTGCCTATGCCGACGCGGGCGAGCCCGACACGTCGGACGAGATCGTCCCGGGGATCAAGGACCCATTCAAGCGCGCTTGAAAAGCCGCGCCGCCAGTCACAGGGTGAGGCATGGCCGACCAGACTGATCCGATCGAGACGATGAGCTTCGAGGCGGCGCTGGCCGAGCTCGATACGATTGTGAAGACGCTCGAGCAGGGCAGCGCGCCGCTCGACCAGTCGATCGAGCTCTACCAGCGCGGAGACGCGCTCAAGCGTCATTGCGAAGCGCGGCTGAAATCGGCGCAGGCGCGGATTGAGCAGATCAGCCTCGGCCCCGACGGCGCGCCACGCGGGACCCGTTCTTTCGATGGCGACTGACACGCTCGCCCGGCCGGAGATCGACCTCGACGCGGAAGCGCGCGCGGTTTCGGCCGAAGTCGACACGCTGTTCGCGTCGTTGCTCAAGGCTCCGGGCGATCGTCGCGACCGGCTGTTCGCGGCGATGGCGCATGCCGCAATCGGTGGCGGCAAGCGGCTTCGTCCGCTGCTCACTGTTGCTGCGGCGCGATTGTTCGGCATCCCGCGTGAGCGCGCGCTCCGGGCGGGCGCCGCGATCGAGGCGATCCACGTCTATTCGCTGATCCACGACGATCTGCCGTGCATGGACGATGATGATTTGCGGCGGGGCAAGCCGAGCGTCCACAAGGCTTACGATGAAGCCACCGCAGTGCTCGCCGGGGACAGTTTGCACGCGCTCGCATTCGAGATTCTTGCCGATCCGGCTACTGCCGCGAACCCGACGGTTCGCGCTGAACTGGCGCTCGATCTCGCCCGCGCCTCTGGCCGCGACGGAATGGCCGGTGGGCAGATGATGGACTTGTCCGCCGAGGGCCATCCGCTAGACATCGGGGCCATTGCGCGGCTTCAGCAATTGAAGACGGGCGCGTTGATCGAACATGCCGTCGAGGCCGCGTGCATCATGGGCGGGATCGATCCCCACGCCCGCACCCCGTTGCGCGGTTACGCCCGCAACGTCGGCCTCGCCTTCCAGATCGCCGACGACCTGATCGACCATAGTGGCGACGAGGCTGCCGCCGGCAAGCGCGTCGGCAAGGACGCCGATGCGGGTAAGGCGACGTTCGTCTCGCTGATGGGCGAAGTCCAGGCGCGCGCCCAGGCCAAGCTGCTCGTGACCCAGGCAATCGAGCATCTCCACGATCGCGGCGCCGAGGCCGACTTGCTTCGCGCCATCGCCCACTTTGCCGTCGAAAGGGATCATTGATGCGCATCGGCGTCTATCCGGGGACGTTCGATCCCTGCACCCTCGGTCACCTCGACATTATCAAGCGCGGGGCGCGGATCGTTGACCAGCTGGTGATCGGAGTTACCACCAATCCGTCGAAATCGCCGATGTTCACCATCGACGAGCGGCTCGCGATGGTCCGCCGCGAGGTCGCTGGCCTCGGCCTCGGCCTCGACATCGGCGTCGTCGATTTCGACTCGCTTCTCATGGACTTCGCGACACGCGAAGGCGCCAGCGTCATTGTCCGCGGGCTGCGCGCGGTCGCAGACTTCGAATATGAGTATCAGATGGCGGGGATGAACCAGCAACTCAACGACCGCATCGAGACGGTCTTCCTGATGGCCGACGTGTGCCTTCAGCCAATCGCGTCACGCCTGGTTAAGGAGATTGCCCGCTATGGCGGCGCAATCGACAAATTCGTCACGCCGGCGGTTGCTGCCGAAGTGGCGACACATCTGGCTGCGGCAAAGTAAGCGGCAGCATTCGGGAGGAAGCATGATCCGTTTTTCAATGATATTACCGATCGCGGCGCTTGGCCTGTTCGCCATATCGCCAGCCGACGCTCGGCGCGCCAAGTCGATCACCACTGCGAAAGTGTCGCACAAGGCATCGAAGCGCGCCGCCAAGGCAGTCGCCGCCGCCCCGGTGGTGAGCGTCATCGCTCCCGTCGTAGTCGCCGCCGATCCTGCCAACCGGTTGATCCTCGACCTTTCCAACGGTGGCCGAGTGGTCGTTCAGCTTCGGCCCGACATCGCCCCTCTTTCGGTCCAGCGGATCCAGTTGCTTGCCCAGCAGCATTTCTACGATGGGCTGAAATTCCACCGGGTCATCCCCGGCTTCATGGCACAGGGTGGCGACCCCAAGGGTGACGGCTCGGGCGGCTCGCCGCTGTCCGACCTCAAGGCCGAATTCAACGAGCTCCCGCATCTGCGCGGCTCGATGGCGATGGCGCGCGCCGAAAGCCCCGACAGCGCGAACAGCCAGTTCTACATCATGCTCAGCCCCAAGGCCTCGCTCGATCATAAATACACCGTCGTGGGTCGTGTGATTGAGGGCATGGCGGCAGTCGATGCCATCGCCCCCGGTGAGCCGCCGGCGACCCCCACCACGATCGTTCATGCGACCCTCGGGGCGACTCCGGCAGGGACCTTGCCGACCCCGTAATGCGCGTCGACCTGTTCGACTTTGAGCTGCCGCCAGAACGGATCGCCTTGCGGCCCGCGCGGCCGCGCGATTCGGCGCGGTTGCTGCTTGTCGAAGACACGGCGGTGGCGGACCGCATGGTCACCGACTTGCCGGTCTTGCTGCGCGCGGGCGACGTCCTCCTGTTCAACGATACCAGGGTCATTCCCGCTCAACTCGAGGGGACGCGTGGCGGCGCCCGCCTCGGCGCGACGCTCCACAAGCGAGTCGGTCCGCGCGACTGGTGGGCCTTCGTCCGCAATTCCCGGCGTGCCCGGGTCGGCGACACGATCGACTTCGGCCAAGGGGTTGCGGCGATCGTCGCCGATAAGGGTGTGGACGGTGCGCTATTGCTCTCCTTTCATGGGCAGGAGCCGGTCGAAGTTCTGCTCGAACGCGCCGGCCAGATGCCGCTTCCACCGTACATCGCCTCAAAGCGGGGGACCGACGCCGCCGACGCCGATGACTACCAGACAATGTTCGCCGACCGTCCCGGCGCGGTCGCCGCCCCGACCGCCTCGCTCCATTTCACGCCGTCGCTGATGGCCGAGCTCGACGACGCCGGGATCGGCTGCGAGACGCTCACGCTCCACGTGGGTGCGGGAACGTTCCTGCCCGTCAAGGTCGATGACACCGTCGATCACAGAATGCATGCTGAATGGGGCCGCATCGACGCCGCGACTGCCGATCGCCTCAACGCGGTGCGAGCGAGCGGCGGACGGATCATCGCCGCCGGTACGACCTCGCTCCGCCTGCTCGAAAGCGCTTCCGCAGACGACGGCACCATCCGCCCGTTCGAGGGCGACACCACGATTTTCATTACTCCGGGCTATCGCTTCCGAGCGGTCGACGGACTGCTGACGAACTTCCATCTCCCCAAATCGACCCTGTTCATGCTGGTCGGTGCGCTGATGGGGCTTGAGCGTATGAAAGAGGTTTACGCCCATGCCATTGAAAATGAATATCGTTTTTACTCTTACGGTGATGCGAGCTTGCTGATCCCGGACAAACGCACTTAACGATGGGAACGCCAAACTCGTGATGCGAGGGCCACAGGTTCGAGTCCTGTAGGCGCACCATGCCTTTCACAAGGCAATCTCAGCGGACCGACTTCAAAGCACGCAAACCTTAATTCGAAGTTTGGCCAGGGTTTGGGGCGCTTTCGTATTGGAATTCACTCGACGCGTGTTCTACAGGTCGCCCCCATGACCCCTGCAGGAATTTAAAGGGCGAAGCCGATGCTCAGCGCCTAGCTGCGGCGGAGACGTCGCTACAAAGTCGCCGAGAGATGCACGAGCTGTACGCACTGGCCTGGAGTCGAATGGCTGATTTGGCCGAGGACACTGCTGAAAAAGCGGCTGCTAAGGCTGGTTGGAAAGGTGGCCGGAGTCAGACTGCATGCCTACGATCAAATTTCAGAGCGAGAATGGTGTCGTCGTGGCCACGGTCCGAGAAGTGAAAAAGTTCGCGATCCCAGTCGAGAAGAAGCCCAGCCATCGCTGGCCGGGTTCCACTCGCGCCGCTGGGGATCGGTGCTATGCGATTTGAAGCAATGACCCCTGGCTGCGGCGCCGGCGACGCATGGAAAACCCAATTCCGCCAAAGCCGAGGAGCATCATCGCCCAAGTGGCGGGCTCAGGCACAGCGCTTCTGTTCAGCGAAAGCGAGTTGAGCAAGTGACCGGCCCCCATCGAGTGGTCCACCTTGATTGTTAGTGCATGACTGCCTCCATCGCCAGTGTTGTCCGGAGGTGGAGCGTAGCGGAACCGGAGGGCAGCACTGGCGATGGAACGGCTTCCGGGG
>JBDSGJ010000042.1:0-66103 GCA_039919075.1 Sphingomicrobium sp. | reverse complement strand
CCAGGATCGTGCCGTGCGCGCGGCACGATGGGACCGCGAACAGGACCACGGACGCCACGATTATCGCGAGCAGGGATCTTCAACAAATCCAAGGTTCGATTATCGCCCCTTTGCGGGCGACTATGGGAGACGATCGGGCGAGGGTTATGGGCGTGGAGAGCCGCGCGGAAGCTCACCCGCGACCAACGCCGCCGCGACGGGCGCGGCGCTGGCCTCTTCGGCGATACACCATGATCCGCACTATCAGGAGTGGCGCCAGCGCCAGATCGATCAGCTCGACCGTGACTATGAAGATTATCGCCGCGAACATCAGTCTAAGTTCGATGACGACTTCTCTGGCTGGCGGTCGCAGCGTCAATCGAGACGCCAGACCCTCGGCCAAGTGCGGGAGCATATGGAGGTGGTCGGTTCCGACGATCAACTGATCGGCAAGGTCGACAAGGTTCAGGGCGACAAGATCATTCTGACCAAGGAAAGCATGGGCGGGTTCCACAAGTCTCTCGGCTGCGCGGCAATAGACCGCATCGAGGGCGACCGCGTGATCCTATCGCAGTCGGCCGATGAAACGCACCGTACGCTGCAGGAGCAGCGTGCCTTCGACGAGCGCATCCCTGCCGAACGTCGCGGCCCGGCAGCGACCGATCGCCATCAGGAGCAGACGCAAGGCGACGGCCCGCATATTCTCGAGCGGAGCTTTTCCGGCACTTACCCGGACGAGCCTCGCCGTTAGTGTGTTCGCCCCAGTCCCGTCCGCAGGCGGGACCGGCATAAGGAACGTCGGCGAGGTCCCCCTTCGCCGGCGCTTTCCTTTTGCTTGTCCCGGGGCCAAGGAAGGGTTCTAAAACAAGACCAATAATGGAGAGACACATGGCCCGCGCCTGGCACCTGACGAGCCGCCCCGATGGATTGCCGACGATGGCTAATTTTGCCCTGAAGGAGTGCGCGGAGGCGGAGTTCAGCGATGGCATGGTGCGCGTTCGCAACGACTGGCTGTCGGTTGATCCTTACATGCGCGGGCGAATGAACGACGTGAAGTCTTACGTCGCTCCGTTTCAGATCGACGCCCCGATGGAGGGCGGCGCGATCGGCGAAGTGATCGAGAGCCGCGATCCGCGCTTCGCACCGGGCGACAGCGTGCTCCACATGCTCGGCTGGCGCAACGAGGCGGTCGTCGCGGGCGACGCGCTTAACAAATTGCCCGACCTCGGAGTCCCGGCACAAGCCTTCCTCGGCAATCTTGGACTGACCGGGGGCACTGCTTATTTCGGGCTGCTCGAGGCGGCGCAGGCGAAAGAGGGCGACATCGTGTTCGTCTCGGCGGCGGCAGGCGCGGTCGGCTCGGCGGTGGTGCAAATTGCCAAGGCCAAGGGAATGCAAGTGATCGGTTCGGCTGGTGGTCCCGAAAAATGCGCATTCGTCAAGTCCATCGGTGCCGACGCGGTAATCGACTATAAGCAGGGCAGCCTGGCCGGGCAGCTCGACGCAGCAGCGCCAAAGGGAATCGACGTCTACTTCGACAATGTCGGCGGCGACCACCTTGACGCTGCCTTCGCTCATGCCCGCAAGGACGCGCGTTTCGCGATCTGCGGGATGATCGACAATTACAACGCCGGCTCGCCAGCCACCTTCCGCTACATCATGCGCGTTATCGCGATGCGGATCCGCATCCAGGGGTTCATCTACACCGATTATCTGGACAGGATGGGCGAATTCTATCGCGACATGGGCGGCTGGCTTGCGAGCGGCCAGGTCAAGTCGCGCGACACTGTGATGGAGGGGCTCGAAAAGACCCCCGAAGCCTTCCTCGGTCTGTTCTCGGGGGCGAACACCGGCAAGATGCTGATCAAGCTGTAGGCGTCACTGCAGGTTGACGCACTGCGCTGGATCGCCCGTCGTGAATCCCTTGCGCAATGCGGCGACTCGCTCGGCCGAAGAGCCATGCGTAAACTTGTCGGGCATCACGCGGCCCTGGCTTTCGCGTTGCAATGTGTCGTCGCCGATCGCGTCCGCAGCCTTGAGCCCTTCCTCGATATCTCCGGCCTGCATCAGCGACTGACCCTTGCTGTCGCGGGCATTGGCCGCCCACACGCCGGCATAGCAGTCGGCCTGGAGCTCGATCCCGACCTGAATCGCATTGCCCTGGGTGT
This sequence comes from Sphingomicrobium sp., assembly GCA_039919075.1. GTDB lineage: Bacteria > Pseudomonadota > Alphaproteobacteria > Sphingomonadales > Sphingomonadaceae > Sphingomicrobium. The sequence continues at coordinate 63,956 of JBDSGJ010000042.1, read as the reverse complement.
CGCCCGCCTGCGCCTGCGCGTTGTGCGCCTTGTCGAGGATGCCCTGGAGGTCCTGGACGTGGTGGCCGACTTCATGCGCAATGACATAGGCCTCGGCAAAGTCGCCGGGTGCCTGGAAGCGCTGCGACAGTTCATTGAAGAAGCTGGTGTCGAGATAGATCTTTTTGTCGGTCGGGCAATAGAATGGCCCCATCGCCGATTGCGCAGCGCCGCAGCCCGACTGATCCGATCCCGAATAATAGACGAGCGAGGTCGGTTGATAGCCGCTCATCAGCTTGCCCCACGTATCCTCGGTCGAACCGAGTACCTTCAAGGTGAAATGCTCGGTGGTCGGGTCCAGCGTCGACCTGCCTGCCGGTCCGCTCGCCTGCTGGGTCGGCATGACCCCGCCAAGCCCGCCTCCGAAAGACTGAAGCGCGCAATAGCCGAGCGCTAGGACGATGATCCCGACGATTCCGAAGCGGCTCGCCACGAGCGAGAAGATCAGCCCGAGCCCACCCCCGCCAAAACCGCCACCTCCGCCCAGGCCCATTCCGCCGCGCCCGGTGTCATCCTGGAAATTACCACTTTCGCGCTGGTCGTCGAGCCGCATCGAAATCCCTCCTGTTGCAAGGCTCAATGCGCAAAAGCCGTGACGGTTGCAAAACATTGTCTGCGCGCCGACCCGCCCGGGGTTTGACCAAGGGCAAGGCGCGCCTATGGGCGACTGCGATGGCCGATGCTTCCCCCGCCCACCCGCGTCGCGCCTCCGCCGCCCTGCCGCTGCCCGATACCGTCGCGCTCGTCCTCCAGGGCGGCGGCGCGCTCGGCAGCTTCCAGGCGGGGATCGTCGAGGGGCTCGAGGAAAACCAGATCGAGATCGACTGGGTCGCGGGCATTTCGATCGGCGCGATCAATGCCGCGCTGTTCGCCGGCAATCCGCCCGAGCGGCGCGTCGCTGCCCTGAAGGCCTTCTGGGAGAGGCTGGGGTCGTGGCTGCCAAGCTTCCCGCTGTTCGGTTCGACCCAGGAACGCGAGGTGGTTCATGAGTGGTCGGCAGGGTTCGTCGCGGTGGCCGGCGTCCCCGGATTCTTCCGCCCGCGTCTCGTCCAGCCGCAGTTCGCCGTTCCTGGGACGATGGAAGCCTTAAGCTACTATGACACCAGCCCGATGCGCGCGACGCTCGATGAGTTGGTCGACTGGAAGCTGGTCAACACAGGGCCAGTCCGGCTGTCGGTTGGCGCGGTCGATGTCGAAAGCGGGAATTTTCGGTTTTTCGACACAACCGAGGACAGAATCGACGCGCGCCACATCATGGCCTCGGGCGCGCTTCCGCCAGGGTTCGCGCCCGTCGAAATCGACGGGTCGTGGTGGTGGGATGGCGGGCTGGTCTCGAATACCCCGCTGACCCATCTTCTCGATCATCAGACGGGCGAGATGCTGGTCTTCCAGGTCGATTTGTTCTCGGCAAAGGCGGAGCGGCCCAAGACGATCATGGACGTCGTCGCGCGCGAGAAGGAAATCCGTTTTTCGAGCCGGACCCGGCAGGTGTCACAGGCGGCGCTCCGCACCAGCAAGGAGCGCGAGGCAATGCGCGCACTGCTTGACGAGCTTCCGGCCGAACTTCGCCAGACCGCTGCGGCGCGCAAACTCGAGAAGATTTGCGCCGACCGTCCGCTCAATCTGGTCCAGCTGATATACCGCGCCAACGGCTGGGAGGGCGGCGCGCGCGATTATGAATTTTCGGCCCGCACGATGCGCGAGCATTGGGCCGCAGGGCATGATGCGGTGACCAATGCCATGGCCAATGCGCAGATCGTGGCCGAGAACATCACCACGGGCAAAAGCGCCGCCTTCGACCTTGCGCTCAGCGCCGCCCCCTCGCCGGTCTCGCCACTCCCCTCAAGCTAAAGGAACATCCATGATCCTCAAGGGCAAATCCGCCATCGTCACCGGCTCGACCTCGGGCATCGGCCTCGCCATCGCCAAGGCTTTCGCCGCCGAGGGCGCTAGCGTCACGATCAATGGTTTCGGCGACGCCGCGGCTATCGAGACCGAGCGTGCCGCGCTTGAGGTGACATCGAGTGCCAAAGCCTACTACAGCAATGCGGACATGATGGACCCGGCGGCGATCGAGGCGATGGTGAAGGCGTGCAACGCAGCCACCGGCGGGCCCGACATCATCGTCAACAACGCCGGCATCCAGCATGTCGCCCCGATCGAGGCTTTCCCGCCCGACCAATATGAGAAGATCATTAAGCTCAACCTCTCGGCGGCGTGGTACCTGACGCGCGCCGTCGTGCCGATCATGAAGGGCAAGAAATGGGGCCGGATCCTGTCCACCGCCTCAGCCCACAGCCTGACCGCAAGCCCCAACAAAAGTGCTTATGTGATGGCCAAGCACGGGATTGCCGGGCTGACCAAGACGATCGCCCTTGAAGTCGCGACGGCGGGAATCACCGTCAACTGCATTTCCCCCGGCTATGTCTGGACCCCGCTGGTCGAAAACCAGATCCCCGACACGATGAAGGCCCGCGGCCTGACCCGCGAGCAGGTCATCAATGATGTGCTGCTTCAGGCCCAGCCGACCAAGCAGTTCGTAACCGTCGAGGAAATCGCCGCGATGGCCCTCTATCTTTGCCGCGACGAAGCGCGCTCGATCACCGGCGCCAACCTCAGCATCGATGGCGGCTGGACCGCGCAATAGCTTGCCGCGCCGTTCACCCGGGCGTAGCCATGGCGCGATGAGATTTGTCCTTGCCGCCGCCGTCCTCGTCGCCCTTTCGGGCTGCTCGACGATGCAACAGCAATTATCGCGCGAAGGGGCGCTGATCGACAGCAGCGCTCGCGACTGGCGAGCCATCGCCACGCCCGACGACCGAATTCGGCTGCGCGACTGGCGGTCGAGCTTTGTCGCCGGGCTGGCCGACGCGCGGCGGGCGGGCGCGAGCGCGAAGATTGCCGCCGAAGGCGCGCTGCTCATGCCCGATGCGGCGCTCCCTGGACCGGCGCTCCCCAACGGCACCTATGCCTGCCGCGTGACCAAGCTTGGCGCCAAGTCACCCGGCCTGCTCGATTATATCGCCTACCCGCCGTTCCTCTGCCGGGTCCGCCCCGAGCGGGGCGTCCAGGGGTTTGCCAAGCTCAACGGGTCGCAGCGCCATGTCGGGCTGATCCTGCCAGGCGATGCGCTTCGCCAGGTGTTCCTCGGCACGCTCATGCTCGGCGACGAAAATCGCGCGCTCCAATATGGCGGTGACCCCGACCGCGACGTCGCCGGCTACGTTGAACGGATCGGCGCGCAGCGGTGGCGCCTGCTCCTCCCGCGCCCGGCGTTCGAGTCAAAGATCGACGTGATCGAGCTGACCCCGCTGCGCTAACCCGCGCTGCGCCGGGCCGCACAAGCTGCCAGGCGTTCACCAGATGTTTGTAAATTATGCCGACAGTGCTGGGCATGTCGGATGATTTGACATCGGTGGCGTTGTTCAGCTTCTGGACCCATGCCTTGGCGGCGACCTGCTTCGCCTCGCTCCTGCTGTGGCGGCTCAAGGCGCGGATCGTCGGGCGCGACCAGGCGCTCCTGCGGGCTGCTTTTCTCCTCACCGCCGCCTGGGCCTGGCTCGCTGCGATCGAGGGTCCGATGGCGCCGCTCCCGATGCTTGCCGAAACCGTCCGCAACCTCGTCTGGATCGCGCTACTCCACGGCCTCGCGATCAGCGGCCGCGACAGCGACGCGCGGAATCGCGGTGTGCGGCTGGTGCTTGGCGCCGAAGCCCTCGTCATCGGGCTTAATTTGATACTCAACCTCATTGCCATCTTTGCCTCCCCGGCGCGCGACGTCGCCGCAGCGTTCGAGCAAACCGCCACGCTCCTGCGCGTGGTGATGGCGGCGGGCGCGCTGATCATTATTCATAATCTCTATGCTCAGGCCGCCCCGTCGAGCCGCGCGTCGATCCGGCTGGCAATGGCCGCGCTGGCCTGCACCTGGGGCTACGACCTCAACCTTTACACCTTCGCCTACCTCGGCGCGCCACTCGCGCAAAGCCTGTTCGAATGGCGCGGACTGCTGGTCGCGGCGACCATGCCGCTATTCGCGATCGGTCGGGGCGAGGAGCAGGGGTGGCGCATCCGCCTGTCGCGCACTGCCACCTTCCAGTCGTTGTCGCTGCTTGCGATCTGCGCCTATTTCGCGGTGATGGCGATCCTCGCCACCGCGCTCAAGGGCCGCGGGTGGGACTGGGCGCAGTCGCTCAGCGTCGGCGGCATTGCGATGATCACACTCGGCGCAATGGTATTGCTCCCGTCGTCGCGGGCACGCGCCTGGGCCAAGGTAAAACTCGCCAAACACTTCTTCGAGCACCGCTATGACTATCGCACCGAATGGCTGCGCTTTACCGGAACGATCGGGCGCAGTGGGGGGGACGCCGCGCCGCTCGGCGAGCGGGTCGTCGAGGCCTTCGCCGACATCCTCGACGCGCCCGGCGGCCTGCTGCTGATCGCCGACGAAGCCGGCGCGATCGACCCGGCGGCGGCATGGAACTGGCCCGGGCATTTGCTCGCCGCAGGCGATCCGCGCCCCGCCCCCGCCTTCTGGCGCGCGGTCGAGGCCGATGCGCGAATCGTCGATCTCGACGGTATCCGCCGCGGCTGGGCGCGCCCGAGCGACCGCGCACTCGGGGTTCCGCAATGGATTCTCGCCGACCCTGCCGCCTGGGTTGGCGTCCCGCTGATCCACCATCACCGGCTGGTCGGGCTAGTCCTGCTTGCCGCACCCGATTACCGCCGAGCGCTTGACTGGGAGGATTATGACCTGCTGCGCACTGCCGGGCGCCAGGCAGCGTCGAGCCTCGCCGAAGCACATGGCCAGGAGGCGTTGCTCAACGCCCAGCGGTTTGAGGAATTTAACCGCCGCTTCGCCTTCATCCTCCACGACGTGAAGAATCTCGTTAGCCAATTGTCTCTGCTCTCGCGCAATGCCGAGCGCCATGCGGATAACCCCGAATTTCGCGCCGATATGGTCGCCACGCTCAAGAGCTCGGTCGGTAAGATGAACGATCTGCTGACCCGCCTCGCTCCCCAAGGCGGCCCGCGCCGCGAACGTGCCGAGCCGACCCCGATGCGCGATCTACTCTCCGCGGCGATCGCCGCCAAGCGCCGCAACCATGACATCCGGCTGCTCGGTGACACTGCGCTATGGGCGATGGTCGATCCGCTCGGACTCGAGACCGCGATCGGCCACCTCCTCCAGAATGCCATCGACGCCTCGCCCGACGGCGCGCCGGTGACCGTCAAGGTCGCCCCCGACGGTGACGAGATCGCTATCTCAATCGCCGATCAGGGTAGCGGAATGGACGGTGACTTCGTCCGCCACCGCCTGTTCCAGCCGTTCGCCTCGACCAAGGCCGACGGCTTCGGGGTCGGTGCGTTCGAGGCACGCTCCTTGGTCGCCGCGATGGGCGGTCGGCTGACCGTCACCTCGACCCTCGGCAAGGGCAGCAGCTTTGTCATTCACCTCGCCGCCGCCGCGCCGGCCACACTTCGGAAAATCGCATGACCGACACCCCCGACCTGCCCGTGCTGCTGATCGTCGAGGATGACGAAGGGCTGCAGCGCCAGTTGAAATGGGCCTACGAAGGCTATCGTGTGGTTGTCGCGGGCGACCGCTCCTCGGCGATCGAGATGCTGCGCGCGCATGAGCCGGCGGTGGTCACCCTGGACCTCGGCCTGCCGCCCGATCCCGACGGCACTTCGGAGGGCTTCGCGACCCTCACCGAAATCCTCGCGCTCAAGCCCGATACGAAGGTGATCGTCGCCTCAGGCCATGGCGCTCGTGAATCGGCGCTTCGGGCGATCGCGCTCGGGGCCTATGATTTCTACCGCAAGCCGGTCGATATCGACGACCTCGGGCTCATCGTCGCGCGCGCCTTCCACCTCCACGCAATCGAGGCCGAGAATCGCCTGCTCGAGGAGCAGGGCGGCGGCGGCGCGACCGTGCTCGGCTCGCTGCTCAGCGCCGCGCCCGAGATGGCCCGCGTTGCGCGCACCATCGAGCGCGTCGCCGGGGCCGACGTTTCGGTCATGCTGCTCGGCGCCTCAGGCACGGGCAAGGAACTTCTCGCCCGCGCGGTCCACGACCTTTCGCCTCGCCGGACGCGCGAGTTCGTCGCGATCAACTGCGCTGCGATCCCCGAAAATCTGCTAGAGGCCGAGCTGTTCGGGTATGAGCGCGGGGCGTTCACCGGGGCGGTCAAGACGACCCCGGGCAAGATCGAGCTGGCACAGGGCGGCACCTTGTTCCTCGACGAGGTCGGCGACATTCCTCTGCCCCTCCAGGTGAAATTGCTGCGCTTCCTTCAGGAACGCGTGATCGAGCGGATCGGCGGGCGGGTCGCAATTGCGGTCGACACGCGGATCGTCTGCGCTACCCACCAGGACCTCGACGCGATGCAGGCCGCAGGAAGTTTCCGCGAGGATCTCTACTATCGCTTGGCCGAAATCGTCGTGAAGATACCGACTTTGGCCGAACGCGCCGGGGATGCCGTCCTGCTTGCCCGCCACTTCACCACTCGCTTCGCCCGCGAGCTCAACCCGAGCGTCCAGGGTCTCGCGCCGGACGCGCTCGCGGCAATCGACAGCTACCCGTGGCCGGGCAACGTGCGCGAACTCGAAAACCGCCTCAAGCGCGCGGTGATCATGGCCGACGCCAAGCTGGTCGGCGCCGCCGACCTCGATCTGCCCTGCGCGAAAGGGGCGCCCGACGAACGCGACATCGCGCTCAACCTTCGCGCCGCGCGCGAAGTCGCCGACCGCCGCGCCATCCGCCAGGCGCTGACCCGGACCGAAAACAACATCTCGGGCGCCGCCAAGCTGCTCGGGATCAGCCGCCCCACATTGTACGATCTGCTAAAGCAATATCACCTGCAGACGTAGGCGCGCCAAGTCAGCTTGCTATGCCCGTATCCGGCCGCTTTGGGGCTCTCCCGGTCCGTGCTAGGGGCGCCGTTCGGACAGAGGAAATGACCATGAAAACCGTGCTGCTGATCGTCGGGGTGTTCGCGCTGCTGATGGGAATATTGTGGATCGGCCAGGGCACCGGTGTCGTCCACTGGCCCGCGTCGAGCTTCATGATCGACCAGCGGCCCTGGGCCACGCGCGGCGCGTTGCTGGCGGTTGTCGGCCTGGTGCTGATCATCGTCGCGCGCCGGCGCCCCTAACCGCCCAATTGCTCCGCCAATTCGGCGACTTCGAGCCAGCGCAGTTCGGCGCCTTCTTTAGCAGCGCGCTTGGCGTCGATCGCGGCGGTCAGCGCGGCAAATCGCTTGGGGTCGCGCGCGTAGAGGTCGGGGTCGGCGAGCGACTCTTCGGCGCGGGCAATGTCGGCTTCGATCGAATCGATTTCGGCGGGAAGCCGGTCGAGGTCGCGCTGGTCCTTGTAGGTCAACTTGCGCGCGGGGGTTGTCGATTTTGCGCCGGGAAGTGTCGCATGGCTGCTCGTCTTTTTCGCACCGCTTTGACCCTGCAGTGGTGGCGATGACTTGCGCTTAGCCCAATCCTCATAACCGCCGACCACCACGTCGACCTTACCCGAGCCGTCGAGCCCCAGCGTGACCGTCACAGTGCGATCCAGGAAGTCGCGGTCGTGACTCACGATGAGCACGGTGCCGTCATAGTCGGCAATGACTTCCTGGAGCAGGTCGAGCGTTTCCAGGTCGAGGTCATTGGTCGGCTCGTCGAGCACCAGCAGGTTGGATTCACGGGCAAATTCGCGGGCAAGCAGCAGCCGCGACCGCTCGCCCCCCGACAACGACCCGACCGGCGCTTCGCTCAGCTCGGGTGCGAACAGGAATTCCTTTAAATAGCCCTTGATGTGCTTCTTGACCCCGCGCACTTCGATCCAGTCGCCGCCCTCGGCCAGCACGTCGCGGACCTTGCGATGCGGCTCCATCAGCTTGCGCTGCTGGTCGATAACGATCCCCGAGAGTGTCTTGGCGAACTTGACCTTGCCCTCGTCGGGCTTGAGCTCGCCGGTCAGCAGCCGCAGCAGCGTCGTCTTGCCCGCACCATTCGAGCCGACCAGCCCGATCCGGTCCCCGCGCTGCACGCAGAGCGAGAAGTCCTTGATGATGGTTCGCTCGCCGCCCCCCTTGACCGCAAACGCCTTGGTGACACGCTCGGCATCGATCACGACCTTGGTCTTCACATCGTCGCGGCCAAGCGCGATCGCCGCCGTACCCGGTGCGCCGAGCATCGCCGCGCGCGCCGCGCGTATGTCGTTGAGCTTTGCCAGCCGTCCCTGATTGCGTCGGCGCCGCCCCGTCACGCCCCGCTCGAGCCAGTGGAGCTCGAGCTTCAACTTGGCGTCAAGCTTGTCCGCGGCGCGCTCCTCCTCGGCATAGACCGCGTCGGTCCAGGCATCGAAACCACCGAAACCGATTTCGGCGCGACGGATCGTACTTCGGTCTAGCCACAGGCAACTTTTGGTCAGCCGGGTGAGGAAGGTGCGATCGTGGCTGATGACGACGAACGCGCCCTTGAAGCGCGCCAGCCACGCCTCCAGCCAGTCGATTGCGGCCAGGTCGAGGTGGTTGGTCGGCTCGTCGAGCAGCAGCACGTCGGGATCGACTGCCAGCGCGCGCACGATCGCCGCGCGGCGCCGCTCGCCACCACTGGCGGTCGCGGTGGGACGGTCGAGGTCGATGCCAAGCTGGTCGGCGATCGCGGCGGCCTCGTGCGGCTCGGGCGCAGCTTCTCCTCCCAAGACCCAGTCGCCGAGCGTGGCGTGGCCGGTCATCACCGGATCCTGCTCGAGCAGAACGACGCGCGTGCCCGGGACAATCGAGCGCTTTCCCTCGTCGGTATCGATCGTGTTTGCGAGGCATTTGAGCAAGGTCGTCTTACCCGCCCCGTTGCGCCCGATCAGCGCCAGCCGGTCGCGCGGGCCGATATGGATGTCGAGCTGGCGAAACAGCCAGCCCTCGCCCTGAACGAGGCCGAGGCCTTCATAACTGAGAATGGGGGGAGGCATGGCGGGCACTTAGGGTCCGCTCGGCGAAGCGGCAATGGCCGCGCCGTGGGGGCCAAAGGCGCGGACCTGTGTTATCCCTGCCACACCTGCCAAACTGCGGGGTTGCTGAACCCGTCATTCATAAGGCATTCAATGCTTTGCCCCTAGACCCGGCGGCGAAGTGAGTATCGCCATGCGCCTGTTCCCTGCCCTTCTTGCCGCCGCTCTCGGAAGCGCGCTGCTCGCGTCCCCTGCGGCGGCTGAACGGCCGCGCGACCAGGATCGTGCGTTTCGCGCTACGCAGGACGGCCGCGCCATGCCCCTGCCTCGAATCGAACGGCAGGTCAGGCCGATGATGGGCGACGCGGACTATCTCGGTCCTGAATTCAACGGCGGAAGCTATCGGCTGAAGTTCGTGCGCGACGGACGGGTGATCTGGATCGACGTCGACGCTGCGACCGGACGCGTGATCGGCAAGACGGGCAACTGATCGCTCTCGCATCGCTATCATGGCGATGGAATGGGGGCCCGGCTTGACCTCGCCGCTTCCTCACCCCAGCTTCGTTCCGCCCGAGCAACCGTTCAGCTTCGCGCGTGTTTGACTGATAGAAAATCATGGGGAAGACCGAATGCGCGTGTTGATCGTCGAGGACGAACCGAACCTGGGGCGCCAGCTGCGCTCGACGCTGGAGGGCGCAGGCTATGCCATCGACCTCGCCACCGACGGCGAGGACGGCCATTATCTTGGCTCGACCGAGAATTATGATGCGGTCGTGCTCGATCTCGGCTTGCCCGAGGTCGATGGGCTGACCGTGCTCGACCGCTGGCGCAAGGAAGGCAAGCGGATGCCGGTGCTCGTCCTGACTGCGCGCGACAGCTGGTCGGACAAGGTTGCCGGGCTCGATGCCGGGGCCGACGATTATCTCGCCAAGCCGTTCCAGACCGAGGAATTGATCGCCCGCCTTCGCGCGCTGATCCGCCGCGCCTCGGGCAATGCCTCGAGCGAGCTGATCGCGGGTGACATCCGCCTCGATACGCGCTCGGGCAAGGTGACCAAGGCCGGCGAGCCGGTCAAATTGACCGCGCAGGAATATAAACTGCTAAGCTATCTCATGCACCACAAGGGTAAGGTAGTCAGCCGGACCGAGCTTATCGAGCATATCTACGACCAGGACTTCGACCGCGATTCGAACACGATTGAGGTGTTCGTGACTCGCATCCGCAAGAAACTCGGCGCCGATGTGATCACGACCATTCGCGGGCTCGGCTACAGCCTCGAGGACGTGCCCGCTTGACTCAGCCAGCCGCCGAACCGTCGGCGGCTGGCGCAGGATATTCGCCGCGCGGATCGCTGACCCGGCGGATGATCGGGGTTGCCGGACTGTGGATCGGGGTGCTCCTGTTGATCGGCGGCTATGCCCTCGATCGGGTGCTGACCCGATCGGTGACCGACAATTTCGATGCCCAGATCACCTATGTCCTGAACGCGATGATCGCCGCCTCCGAAATCGGTCCCGACGGCGAAGTGCGGTTCAGCCGCCCGCCCGCCGACCAGCGCTTCCTGGAGCCTTATTCGGGGCTCTACTTCCAGGTCACCGGTGCTGGCGCGGACACGTTTCCGTCACGTTCGCTGTGGGATCGTCGGCTGCGCGTCGGGGCGCACACCGACATCAAGCTTCACCAGTATGACAGCAGCGAGTTCCAGGACGAGCCGCTCCGCGTCAGCGAACGCGATGTGCTATTGCCGGGATCGAAAACCCGCTGGCGCTTCCAGGTCGCCCAGTCGCGCGAGGCAATCGACGAGCAGGTCCGGGCGCTTCGCTCGATCCTGCTTTACAGTTTCCTCGCGCTCGGCGCGGGGCTGGTCGTACTGGCGGCGCTGCAGGCATTTTACGGGCTCTGGCCGCTGCGCCGAATGCGGCGCGAACTGGCGGCAATCCGCTCCGGTCGGCAGCGGCGAATCGGCGAGGATTTTCCGCAGGAAATCAGCCCACTCGTTCATGAACTGAACGAGTTACTGGCGCATGGCGAGGAACAGGCGGAGGAAGCACGGCGACACGCCGGCAATCTGGCCCACGCGCTCAAGACTCCGCTGACCGTCGTCACCAACGCCGCCACCGCGCACGCTCCCGACCTTGCCGAAACCGTGATCCGCGAGTCGGGCGTAATGCGGCGCCAGGTCGACCATCATCTGGCGCGGGCGCGCGCGATTGGGCGGCGTGCGTCGGCGCTGGCGCGGGCGACGGCGTGGGACAGCCTCGAGGCGGTCGAGCGGGCGGTCGGTACGCTCTATCCGGACGTTACTATCGACATCGCAGGCGATCGCACAGCAGCGGTCCGGGTCGAGCGGCAGGACCTCGACGAGATGCTCGGCAACCTCGTCGAAAACGCAGCGAAATATGGTGGTGGGCGAGTGTTCGTTACGGTTGATAAGCCCGCCGGAGGGCTCGTCGCGATCCTGATCGAGGATGACGGTGCGGGCATCGCCGAGGCCGAGCGCGGGGCGCTTTTCGCGCGCGGGGCGCGGCTCGACACCGACAAGCCGGGCACCGGGCTCGGCCTCGCGATCGTGCGCGACGTTGCCGAGATCTACGGCGGCAGCGTCTCCCTCGATGAAAGCGAGGATTTGGGGGGACTGCTGGTGACGCTCCGCTTGCCGGCGGCGTGATGTCAGGACGAACAGCGAAGTCCGGGGGATTCTGTTGCCCGGCTCCCCCGGAAGCCGCTGGATTCCCCTTCTGTTGCCCGGCGGGGTCCGACCGCGCTTTTGTCCATATAACTTAGGTCGTTAGACCGTCAGTTACGCGGCAATTGCGAGTGCTACGTTGTCGTTGGCACTTGTGGTTATGAACGGTTTTACGGCGCATTCAGGCCGGTCGGCAATCAGGACTTTATTGCACTCGTCGATCCTATTTCGCCCCCATCAGCAACGGCGTCATCAAGACGAAACCGCCGCTGGTGGTGGAGGCGCCGGGGTACTGCCCCCCGGGTCCGAAATGCCTATTCCACCTAACAATCTACCGACATAGCCGGTTGCCCGGCCCGCCCTAGATAGGCGCGGTGCGCGTTGCCCGCAAGTTCGCAGCTTTCACCGGTCATGGAACTTCGGCGCCGAAATCGGCGTTGGGCGCTATTGTGTTGCTTCGGCGCTATCGCCGTTGCACCTGACTTGGGCCTGTGCCCGACTCCGGGCCATCTCGGCCGAACAAGGGGATCTATTCCAATGAAGAAACTTACGCTGATATTGCTTAGTGGCGCTGCCCTGTCGATGGCCGCCTGCCAGAAGAATGCCAATGAAGTTGCCGCCGACAATGTTGAGGCAAACGTCGGCAACGTCGCCGACAATCTGGACGCCATGGCGGACAATACGTCGAACGACGCCGCTGCCGACACGCTGTCGAACCAGGCTGACGCGCTCAAGGACAAGGGTGACAAGCTGGCCGACAACGTCGCCGCGGGCAACGTTTCCGAAGCAACCGCCAACAAGGCCGTCAATGCGATGTAATACGGCGCTCCCGCCCTCGGGCGGGAGCAGCAAGGAGAAGGCCGGTCCCGTTCGCGGGCCCGGCCTTTTTTATGCAGACTCATTCGCCTAGGCCCGGGCAAATGTTCGAACGGTCTCCGATTCCTGCTGCAACGCTCGTGATCGTGCGCGACCGGACTGGCGCGCCTCCCGAACTTTTGATGGTCGAGCGCGCTTCGACAATGGTCTTTGCGGCCGGGATGATGGTCTTCCCGGGTGGGCGGATCGACCCCGGCGATATGGACCTCGGCAACCAATTGAACGAGCAGGCCGGTAGCGCGATCGTAGCCGCAGTGCGTGAGACACTTGAAGAGACCGCGGTTCCAGTTTCGCTGCACCCGCTACCGTCACCGGAACTGGCGCTCGAACTTCAGCGAGCGCTTCTCGCCGGCGCACCGCTCGGAGACCTGCTCACCGAGCATCGCTTGACCCTCGATCCTACGGCAATCACCCACTTCACGCGCTGGCTGCCACCGCTCGACGCCCCGCGCCGCTTCGACACCTGGTTCTTCCTTGCGGCAGCGCCACCGGGCGAATGGATCCCAAATGTTGGCGAGGAGGAGAACCGCTCAGCCGAGTGGCTCACCGCGGCCGACGCGCTCGAACGCGACCGGACAGGGACTGCCGGTCTTATCTTCCCGACCCGCTGCAATCTCGTGCGGCTCGCCCAGCATGACAATTTTGCCGCCATGCTGGCCGACGTCTCTGCATATCCGCCAACGACCATTTCGCCGTGGATCGAGGAGCGCGACGGGGGGCGATGGCTGACGATTAACGACGGTGTCGGCTACCCGATCACTGCTGAACTGCTGGCGAGCGCAAGGCGCGGCTAGGCATAATCGACGCATACGAACGAGCGCCACGCCGAGTCGGCGCCATCGACGCGCCAACGAAAAGGGCCCGCGGTCACCCGCGAGCCCTTCGCTTCCCGTAAGGAATACGGCCTAGGCCTTGAGATGCGCCGAAAGATGCTTGTTCATTTCGAACATGGTACAGCTGTCCTTGCCGAACACCTTCTTGAGCTTGTCGTCGGCCAGAATTTCGCGCTTATTGGCCGGATTCTGCAGATTATTCTTGCGAATATGCGCCCATACCTTCGACACCACTTCGCTACGCGGAAGCGGATCCGAGCCGACGACCGCCGCGAGTTCGGGCGACGGGGTGACCGGGCGAGCGAGCCCGCCCCCAGCCTTGCGCGGTGTACCGGTCGTTGTTGCTTTTGCCATATAGCCCTCCTCTGTTTCGGCGCCGAGATAGAGCGCAAACCGCCCCCCCTTGCAAGGGCCGCGCGCGCAGAGTGCAATTAACTAGGCGCAAGGGGGAAGCGAACGACCCGATTATGGACATCATGGCCAATGTCGGCACCGCCGCCAAAGGCGATTCCGGCGCGCGCGCACCAGTCGGCGACGATCGCGGTCGCATCGCCGCCCCACATCGGATCGTTGGCGGGAACTTCGCTGATCCGGCCGAGGCGGATTTGGCGCACTCGGCCGATGGCGGGCGAGCCGACCAGGTGGAACATCATGCGGTCGATGCGATAGAGATGCTCGGCGACGTCCTCGATCAGCAACTCGACCCCGGTGAAGTCAGGCTCGAGCGGGGTGCCGAGGAGGTTCGACAGGACGGTCAGGTTGAATGCCATTGCGGGTCCGGCCAATCCTGGCTCGAGCGCCCCCGGATCGCGCCGCGTCAGCCAGTCCAGCGCGCGGCTGACTGCGGCCTCCCCCTCGTCACGAAGTACGTCCTGGACCATCGGGCCATGCGCCACGTCACACCCCGCCCGCTGCAGCCCGGCCAGGAGGAAGCCTGCGTCGCTATAGCCGAGGTAGCTCTTGCGCCGCGCCGCCGCCGGCAGATCGGCCACCACCTCCTCCGCGATCCGATTGGAGCCATAGCCGCCGCGTGCAAACCATATTGCGTCAACCGCCGGATCGGCCATGATCTCGCGAAACGCGGCGAGGCGTACCGCGTCGGAGCCGGCAAAATGCCCGGCGGATTCGAAGCACTGCGGGTGGATCAATAGCGTAGCGTCGCCCCGAGCGGCGACGATCGCCTCGACCTGTCCCGCCGCGGCCTCGTTCAACCTGCAACTCGGCGCGACGACCGCGATCCGCATCATGCTGCCCTTTGCAATTGCCCGCGCCCGCAATAGGGCAGCGGCGATGACCGGCAACAGCTTTCATTTCTGCGGGATCGGTGGCAGCGGCATGCTTCCGCTGGCGGCGATCGTCCGCGCGTCGGGTGCGACCGTCTCCGGCTCCGACCGCGCGCTCGATGCCGGGCGGATGGTGGCCAAGTTCGATTATCTCAGATCGCTCGGCATTAGCCTCTCGCCGCAGGATGGCTCTGGGCTGAGCGCGGGCGCGACGCTGGTCACCTCGGCGGCGGTCGAGGAGACCATTCCCGACGTGGTGCGCGCCATGGAGCTCTCCCTTGCCCACCTCACCCGCCCACAATTGCTGTGCCAGCTGATGAACGCTGCCGCGACCTCCGTCGCGATCGGCGGAACCTCGGGCAAGTCGACCGTGACCGGGATGATCGGCTGGATCCTCCATTCGGTCCATCGCCGACCGACGGTCATGAACGGTGCCGTCATGAAGAATTTCGTCTCGCCCGAGGCACCGTTCGCAAGCGCGCTGGTCGGCGACTCCGAGCTGTTCGTCGGCGAGGTCGACGAAAGCGACGGCTCGATCGCGCTCTATCGCCCAACCGTCGCAGTGCTCACCAACGTCAGCCTCGATCATCATTCGATGGACGCGTTACGCACGCTGTTCGGCGGCTTTCTTGCCGTCGCCGGTCGCGCCGTCATCAATCTCGACGATCCCGAAGCGCGCATGCTGGCCGATGAAGTGCCGGCAGACCGATTGTTCGGCTATGGCTTCGATAGTCCCGCCGCAGCTTTCTCGGGACGCAATCTCGAGTTGCTTGCGGATGGGGCGACGTTCACCCTCGACCATCGCGGCGAACAGCACGCCGTTCGCATCGCCATGCCCGGGCGTCATAATGCCTCCAACGCGCTCGCAGCGCTTGCTGCCGTGGCGGCACTCGGCATTCCGCTCGGCGACGCGGTTGCGGCGATCGGCAGCTTCGCCGGACTTCGCCGTCGTCTGGAGACCGTCGGCACGGCGGGCGGCGTGACGGTTATCGACGATTTCGCGCATAACCCCGACAAGATAGCGGCGACCTTGGCGACACTGACCGCGCAGCCGGGGCGCTTGTTGATCATGTTCCAGCCGCATGGATTCGGTCCCCTTGCCAAGATGGGCGAAGAGCTTGCCCAGACATTCGCAAGCGGGCTGCGCGAAGGTGACCAACTCTTTCTGCCTGACCCCGTCTATCAGGGCGGCACCGTCGATCGCGGACGTGGCTCCGACTGGCTAGCAGGGGCGGTGCGCAGCGCTGGAGGTGATGCAATGCATATCCCCGAGCGTTCGGCGGTCGCCGAAGCGCTACTTGGCACCGCATTGTTCGGGGACAGGATCGTCGTCATGGGTGCGCGTGATGATACGCTGAGCGAATTTGCGACTGGCCTGGTCGCGCGACTTGGTATCAAGGGGAGGGCAAATGGCGCACTTTGATGTGCTGATCGTGGGCGGCGGGCACGGCGGCGCGCAATGCGCCATCGCGCTCCGCCAGGCCAAATATGACGGCAGCATCGCCATGGTCGGTGACGAGCCCGAGCTGCCGTATGAGCGACCCCCGCTATCGAAGGATTACCTTGCGGGAGACAAGGCTTTCGAACGCATCCTCATCCGTCCGGCTGCTTTCTGGCACGAGCGGGAGGTCGAGATGCGGCTCGGCGAGCGAGTTATCGAAGTACGTGCGGGCGATCATCTCGTCCTAACCGACAAGGGCGAAAGCCTGACCTACAAGCACCTCGTATGGGCTACAGGTGGCGCGCCGAGATTGCTGTCGTGTGCCGGGCATGACCTTGCGGGAGTTCATGCCGTGCGGACCCGCGCCGATGTCGACCAACTGATGTCCGAGCTGCCCGCGATCGGTCATGTCGTGATCATCGGCGGGGGTTACATCGGCCTCGAAGCCGCCGCGGTGCTGGTTAAGCTGGGCAAGCGGGTGACCCTGCTCGAAGCGCAGGACCGGGTGCTCGCCCGCGTCGCTGGAAGCGCGCTGTCACGCTTCTACGAGGCGGCGCACCGCGCGCACGGCGTCGACCTTCGCGTCGGGGTGCAGGTCGACTGCATCGTCGGTGACCGCACAGTCGCGGGCGTCAGGCTTCACGACGGCGAGACGATTGCTTGCGAAGGGGTGATCGTCGGCATTGGCATCATCCCGGCCGTGGCGCCGCTGAAGGACGCCGGTGGCATCGGCGAGAATGGCATCGACGTCGACGACCAGTGCCGCACCAGCCTGACCGACGTCTTCGCCATCGGCGATTGCGCCGCGCACCGCAATGGTTTCGCCGAGCATGCCCGGCTGCGCGTCGAAAGCGTCCAGAACGCCAATGACCAGGCGAGCGTCGTCGCCCGCACCATCGTCGGCCAGGACGCGCGCTACGAGACCGTCCCGTGGTTCTGGTCGAACCAATATGATCTGCGTCTCCAAACGGTGGGGCTAAGCATCAACCATGATGAGGTCATCGAGCGCGGCGATCCGGCGAACCGCAGCTTCTCGCTGGTCTATCTGCGCGGAGGCAAGGTCATCGCGCTCGACTGCGTCAATGCGGTCAAGGATTATGTGCAGGGTCGCGCGCTGGTGCTGGCCGGCGCGTCGCCCGAACGGGAGGCGCTGGCAAGCGTCGCGACGCTCAAGGAATTAACCGCGCAGTCTGGTAGCTGAGCCGCGAAAATGGTAAGTGACGCTCGCGTGGCGACAAAACAACTCATCGATGGTTATGGCAGGCACATCAGCTATGTCCGGCTGTCGGTAACCGATCGCTGTGACCTGCGCTGCCAATATTGCATGGCGGAGAAGATGCAGTTCTTGCCGCGCGCTGATATTCTTACATTCGAAGAGATCGAGTTTCTCGCGGACCTGCTCATCGCGCGGGGCGTGAAGCGGATCAGGCTCACCGGCGGGGAGCCGCTTGTCCGACGCGATATCGCCGATCTGGTCGCGCGGCTCGGGCGCAAAATCGGTCACGGCCTCGATGAGTTGACCATGACGACCAACGCGACCCAGCTGGCCCGGTTTACGCCAGCCATGGCGGCGGCGGGCATTCGCCGGATCAATGTCAGCCTCGACAGTCTCGACGCGAATCGCTTTCGCGAGATTACGCGGCGCGGCGACCTTGGTCAGGTGCTCGACGGGATCAAAGCCGCAAGTGCGGCTGGAATCGCGATCAAGATCAACATGGTGGCGCTCAAGGGCTTCAATGACGACGAAATCGAGCGAATGGCGAGGTGGTGCGGGGGCGAAGGTCATGGTCTGACCTTGATCGAGACGATGCCGCTCGGCGAGGTCGCCGAGCGGCGGACGACCCGCTACGTGCCGCTAGACGCCGTCCTGCGCGACCTGTCCGAGCGCTTCGAGCTGATTCCGTCGACCCGCCGAACCGGCGGGCCCGCGCGCTACTATGAGGTCCCCGCACTGGGCCTCAGCCTCGGCGTCATCACGCCACTCACGAACAATTTCTGTGCCGGCTGCAACCGCATCCGCATTGCCGCAACTGGGACCATCTACGGCTGTCTCGGCCATGATCAAAAGGTCGAACTTCGCGAGCTTTTGCGCAGTGGCGGGCGAATGGCGGTCGATGCCGCGCTCGACCTCCTCCTCGCGGGCAAGCCACAACGCCATGATTTCGACATTGCGGCGGCGACCCCGGCGGTCGCTCGCCACATGAGCGTGACCGGCGGCTGACGGCAGTGACGTTGCGTGATGATCCTCGGGACGTAACCTGGGCGTGATCGACCTCGACCAAGCATGGGCGATCGTCGCGCGAGAAGCGAAGCCCTTGGCAACCGAACGAGTCGCACTGAGTGATGCGCATCGGCGAATTCTCTCAGAGGCCGTAGTAGCGCTCGTCGATTGGCCGCCGGCCGATGTGTCGGCGATGGATGGCTATGCGGTCCGCGACGCCGACCCGGGACCGAGGCGAGTTGTCGGCCAGGCGTTTGCGGGCACGGGATTCGCCGGGACGATGGGTCCGGGGGACTGCGTCCGCGTCTTCACCGGTGCGCCACTTCCTCGCGGTGCCGATCGAGTCGTGATGCAGGAGAACGTCATACTAGACGGAGACTCGGTGACGCTGCCCGCCCCCAATGCCGGGCGAAGGCACATTCGCCAAAAGGCTTCGGACTTCGGCACCGGTGATCTGCTATTGCCCGCTGGCCGCCGGCTCGACGCACTTGCGATGGTCGTTGCCGCAGGTGCTGACGTCGCGGACGTATGCGTGTGGCGTCGTCCGCGCGTGACAATCCTGGGGACGGGTGACGAGCTGGTTGCCCCGGGGACCGCGCGCGAGCGCAGCGGAACCATTCCCGAAAGCGTGTCATTCGGAGTCGCGGCGCTAGTTGAAGAGTGGGGCGGGGAAACGATTCAGCGCCTGCGATTGCCTGATGATTTGCACGCAATCTCCGGCGCGGCGGCGAATGCGGTCGAACAATCCGATGTGGTCGTTGTGACTGGTGGCGCGTCGGTCGGCGAAAGGGATTATTCGAAGGCTGCGTTTGCCGCGATCGGCTTGGCGAGCGGCTTCACCAAGGTTGCGGTCAAGCCCGGCAAGCCGGTGTGGTTCGGGCGCGTCGGCGGCACGCTCGTTCTGGGCCTGCCGGGCAATCCGACATCTGCAATGGTGATGGCCCGCCTCCTCCTGGCGCCGCTCGTCGCCGGGATGGCGGGCGGCGACCCGGCGGATGCGGCGCAGTGGCGGACGGCGATTTTGGCTGAGCCACTGGAGCGCTGTGGGGATCGCGAGACGCTGGTTCGCGCACAGCGCACTGGTGACATGGTTCGCCCGCTGGTCAACCAGGACAGCGCGGCGCAAAAGGCGTTGGCTGACTCGAACTGCTTGATCCGCCAACACGTTGGATCGCCGCCGCTCGTGGCTGGCGATGTGATCGAAATCCTCGATTTCTGGCGTGCCTATTAGCAGCCGCCAGATTGTCGTCGGTTACGCGGCTTTTTCTAGTCGCTCGCTAACCTCGAGCCAGCGCGCCTCGGCGGCTTCCAATTCGGCCGCGAGCGTTGCTCGGCGTCGTGACAATTCGCTCATCGGCAACGCGGCAAGGTCAGGCGCAGCGGTGGCCGGGTTAAACATCGCCTGATCGAGCGCTGAGCATTGTGCGGCGAGCTTCGCGCTGACTTGCTCGGCTTCGATCGCGGCCTGCTTCAGCGCCCCGGCATCATCACGCGCCTTGCCAGCTTTCTTGTCCGCTTTTAAGGCCTTGCCCTTGGCCTCGACCTTCGGTTGATTTCGGCCGAGCACGAAGTCGATATAATCGTCGATCGACCCGGCATAGTCGGTCGCCCGGCCATCCTCGACCAGCACCAGCCGGTCAGCGGTCAGCTCGACCATATGGCGGTCATGGCTGACCAGGATCACCGCGCCATCATAGCCGTTGAGCGCCTGCACCAGCGCTTCCCGACTGTCGACGTCAAGGTGGTTGGTCGGCTCGTCGAGGATCAGCAAATGCGGCGCGTCACGCGTGATCAGCGCGAGCGCCAGCCGCGCGCGTTCGCCGCCGGACAACTTGGCGACCCTGGTGGTGGCCTTGTCGCCCGAGAAGCCGAACCGGCCGAGCTGGCCGCGCACCGCGCCGGGGGTAGCGCCCTTCATCAACCGGCTCATATGCTCGATCGGGGTGTCGTCGCCGTGAAGCTCCTCGACCTGATATTGGGTGAAATAGCCGACGCGCATCTTGCCCGTGGCGTGCATCTCGCCCTCCATCGGCGCGAGCTGGGCGGCGAGCAGGCGGGCGAGTGTCGTCTTGCCATTGCCGTTGCGCCCGAGCAGCGCGATCCGGTCGTCGGGGTCGATTCTGAGGTTGAGCTTGCGCAGGATCGGCGCGCCTTCGGTATAGCCGACCGCCGCCATGTCGAGGGTGATCAGCGGGGGCTTGAGTTCAGTCGGGGACGGAAAGTCGAAGGCAAGGCTGGGGTCGTCGGCCATCGAGGCAATCGGCTGCATCTTGGCGAGCATCTTCGCGCGCGATTGGGCCTGCTTGGCGGTCGAGGCGCGGGCGGAGTTGCGGGCGATATAGTCCTGAAGGCGCGCCCGCTGTGCGTCCTGTGAAGCTTGCGCGGCGGCAATCTGCGCCATCCGCTCGGCGCGCTGCCGCTCGAAACTGTCGTAGCCGCCAGCATAGAGCGTGACCTTGCCGCCCTCGAGATGGAGGATCGTGTCGACGACATTGTTGAGCAGGTCGCGCTCGTGGCTGATGACGACCAGCGTACCCGGATAGGATTTGAGGAAATTCTCCAGCCATAGCGTCGCTTCGAGGTCGAGATGGTTCGAGGGCTCGTCGAGCAACAGGACGTCGGGCTCGGAGAAGAGCAGCGCGGCGAGCGCGACGCGCATCTTCCAGCCGCCCGAGTAGCTGTCGAGCGGCCGCCCCTGCATCTCTTCATCGAAGCCAAGCCCGATCAGGATCCGCGACGCGCGGCTGTCGGCGGTGTAAGCGTCGATCGCCAGTAGCCGGTCGTAAACATGTCCAAGCTCGTCGGGATCGTGGCAATCCTCGGCCTTGGCCATGAGCTCGGCCCGCTCGGTGTCTGCGGCAAGCACCGTTTCGAACGGCGTGCTCGTCCCCGACGGAGCCTCCTGCGCGATATAGCCGAGCTTGGTCTTCTTCGGCATCTCGATCTCGCCGTCGTCGGGATCGAGCTGGCCGATCATGACCTTCATCAGCGTCGACTTGCCGGCACCGTTGCGCCCGATCAGCCCGACGCGCGCGCCCGGCGGGATCGGCGCGGTCGCGCGGTCGAGGATCGTTCGCCCGCCAAGGCGTACCGTGATTGCGTTGATATTCAGCATGCTGCACCCGCTAACAGAAAAGCGTGGCGAAATACAGGCGGGGGTTAGCTTCTCGCCAGCTCGGCCCGAGCAGCCCTCCATTTCGCACCAAGCATCACGTCGAGCTCGACCGGATCGAATGGGTCCAGCCCCGACCCCGGGTAGAGGCAGAACTCACCGAATAGCGGCTGGCCGGGCATGTCGTAGAAGTCGACCCTGAGGAAATCATGCCCGCGACCGAGCGCCTCAGCCGCCTCGATCATCGCCGCCAAACCTTCCGGCCTCACTACCGGCGTCCCATTTGAAACCATTCCCCAATGACGATCATACTGGACCCACTGATGGTTGGTCATCCGACCGCTATGGACCTGAACGATTGCCACGACGCCGTTGAAAACGTAGAGTTTGTAATCCTTGGGGGGCACCTCGCCCTGGCCGATGAACGGTTCGACGATCAGGCCCGGGGCGCTGCGCGAATAGAGCCATTCGTCGAGCCAGACGCCATAGCGTGACCGCGTCCACTCGCGGCTTCTGACCAGCGCTGCGGGCCAATCGCGCGCCGCGTCGCGGATGATCGCATATTGATTGCAGCCGTGGCTCGACTTGATCACGAACGGGGTCGGCCACGGCGGGATCTCGGGCGCCGCTCGCCCCTGCCACAAAGTCGGCACGATCCACTCTTCCCCGAGGATCGCCCGGACAAGCGCCTTCGACTTGCGCTTGTCGGTCATCGCAGCAAGTACAAGGCTGCGCTCGTTTAGCTTGCGCCACTGGACCCATTCGGTGAAGCGCCGGGGTGCATCGAGGTCGGGCAAGCGACCATGGCGCCACCAATAACTGAGTTGCACGCGAAGCCGCGCCGCTGCGCCGCCGTTCGGGGTAGGAACGTCCGACCGAAGCGCTGATGAAAAAACCGTCGCCATTATTCGACGCGATAGTGGATCGGCTTGAAACTGCCGTTGTTCGACTGCAACGCGGAGCAGGCGGTTAGTCCAATGACGAGGTCCATCTTGGCCTTGAACACGATCCTGTCGCCCGCCCTGCTGAGCGGCGGCTCGACCGTCAGTGCCCCCGTAACGCCGTCCACCGGGACATTCATGAAGCAGTTGAACGCGGTCGGGATCGCGTCCTCTGTCACGCCATAGGGCGCGAGCGCGGTGGCAAGATTGCCGAAGCACCCCTGGTGCGGATCGGTGTCCCCATAGATGATTCGGAACGTGTCCTTCGAGCATGGGGTCAGCAGAAAGTCGTGTCGCCCAACATCGTCGGCGATGATCTCGAGCATGACCTTGCTTCGGTTCGAATAGAGCGCGTCGCCCGTGGTGAGATAAATTTTGCTTGCATAATCAAGCGTCCGCCCACCCGAAATAACTTCGCCGATATCGTCGCGATTATACGCAAGCAGATCGGCAACTTGCTGACCTTGCGGATCGATCACGGTCAGTGTCTTTCCGCGATCGAGCGTGAAGGCGACGCCCGTGCGCGGCGCAATCTCATGTCTCATTCGAAGCGCGATCGAACGAAAAGGCAGAAGTTTCAGGAACTGCTGACCGGCCGCTAAACGGGCAGCGCCACTCGGCCCCGACCACACGACCACTATACTGACGCGCGGACGATATGCTGCCGTGCGAGGAAAGCATTGGGTTTGCTGTCCCGGCGAGCGCGACGTCGCGGTCCGTGATCGTCTCACGCAATTTTTCATAGCGGCCGGTCGCGCGCAACTGTTCGAACTGGTCGTGCAGGTTGAACACCATCACCGGCCGTTCGAAGCGCCGTGCGGGCCTGCTCGCGCGCGGGTGCAGACCGACGACGAAAAAGGCCTCTCCGCCGAAGCTCATCGCAAAGTGCGGATCCTCGGGATCATGCGCGACTCGGGGGTCCGCGGGCTGCCCGAGCCATTGGTCCTTGTCGGTCAGTGACTGAAGCCGCGCCCACAGCATCTTCTCGAAACCGGCTTCGTCTTCGGGCGCGCCTTGATCGAAGATCACGACCAGTGACTGAAACAACTGCGGATCGGCACGATAGCCGCGCGCGAGGTCGAGCAGCGCGGGGATGATCCGCAAATCATCCCACCCCGATCCAAAATCGCGAGCGACGACAAAGCGCATCCCGTCGCGGTTGAGCGCGGCCTTGGCGCCGACGCAGGGAAAGGCGGCGTCGCCGACGAACTGGCGGAACCGCTCCGTCAGCGGATGGTGGAGGTCGTTGGCAGCGGGAAGCATTGGCGCAGGAACGGCGCGAAGCGGCGAAAGGTTGCGTCAGGAGTCCGACATTGGCGGTCAGCGGCATCGCCTGCCCGATGCCGACCGCAGCGAATTGTCGAGCCGTCTCAGCCCGGCTAGAGCGCGCTCCATGAATGTGCTCGTCACCGGCGTCGCCGGCTTCATAGGATCGTCGGTCGCGCGCCGCCTGATGGAGCGCGGAGACAGTGTCGTCGGGATCGACAACCTCAACGATTATTATGACGTGTCGCTGAAGGAGGCACGGCTGGCCGGGCTGCGCCGCGACTTCGGCAATGGGTTCGCGTTTGAGAAGGTCGATTTTTCCGACCATCGCTCGCTGACCGACGTTGCCCGCCGCCACGACTTCGACCGCATCGTCCATCTCGGCGCGCAAGCCGGGGTGCGCTACTCGATCGAGAATCCTTCAGCTTACATCCAGGCCAATCTCGTCGGCCACGCCAACATGCTCGAACTCGCCCGCCAGCGTGGGTCGAGCCACATGGTCTATGCCTCCTCATCGTCAGTCTATGGCGGCAACAAGACGCTGCCGTTCCGCGTCGAGGACCGCGTCGACCATCCGATGTCGCTCTACGCCGCGACCAAGAAGGCTGACGAGCTAATCAGCGAAAGCTACGCCCATCTCTACCGGCTCCCGCTGACTGGCCTTCGCTTCTTCACCGTCTATGGGCCATGGGGGCGCCCCGACATGGCGATGTGGATATTCACCAAGGCGTTGTACGAAGGTCGTCCCCTGCCCCTGTTCAACGGCGGCGACATGCGCCGCGACTTCACCTTCATCGACGACATCGTCAGCGGGGTCGTCGCGTGCCTCGACGGGCCACCGATTGCCGACGGATCGGAGAAAGCGGGCGGGAGCCACGCGCCGCACGCACTCTACAACATCGGCAACAGCCGGTCGGAGCAGCTGATGCGGGTCGTTGAAATTTTGGAGGCCGAGACCGGTTGCACGGCCGTTCGCGATAATCGTCCGATGCAGCCTGGCGACGTGGCCGATACATTCGCCGATGTCAGCGCCATTGCCCGCGACCATGGCTATGCGCCGACCACCGCCATCGACGTCGGCGTGCCGCGCTTCGTCAAATGGTATCACGACTATCACCGCCCAAGCTGATTTCACGATGAAGCCTGAAGGACCGAACCGATGAGCGTTCCCGCGATCCTCTCCCGACTGCGAATGCCCGTGATCGGCGCGCCGCTGTTCATCGTCAGTTGCCCGGCGCTGGTCATCGCGCAGTGCAAGGCAGGCATCGTCGGCAGTTTCCCGGCGCTCAACGCCCGCCCGCAGAGCCAGCTGGACGAATGGATCGCCGAAATCAGCGAAGCGCTTGCGGCGCATGACCGGGACTATCCCGACAGCCCCGCCGCACCCTACGCGGTCAACCAGATCGTTCACCGCTCGAACGACCGGCTCGAACAGGACATCGAGACATGCGCCAAGTGGAAGGTGCCGATCACCATCACCTCACTGGGGGCGCGCGAAGACCTCAACACGGCGGTTCACGCCTGGGGCGGGATTACGTTGCACGACATCATCAACGACCGCTTCGCGCGCAAGGCGATCGAGAAGGGCGCCGACGGACTGATTGCGGTGGCAGCGGGTGCGGGCGGGCATGCCGGGCAATGGTCGCCGTTCGCGCTGGTTCAGGAGATCCGACAGTGGTTCGACGGGCCCTTGGCGCTGTCCGGCTCAATCGCCACAGGGGGCGCAGTGCTTGCGGCACAATCGATGGGCGCCGACTTCGCCTACATCGGCTCACCATTCATCGCCACGACCGAGGCGCGGGCAGAGGATAGTTACAAACAGGGTATTGTCGAGGGCACCGCCGCGGACATCGTCAACTCGTCACTGTTCACCGGGATCAACGGCAATTATTTGCGCCCCTCGATCGTCAATGCCGGCCTCGACCCGGACAATCTGCCGGACGGCACGTCCGAATTGATGAGCTTCCAGTCTTCCACAGGCGCCAAGGCATGGCGCGACATCTGGGGGTCGGGCCAGGGCATCGGCGCCGTCGACCGGATTGGGTCCGTGAGCGAATTCGTCGACCGACTGGAGAGCGAATATGCAGCCGCCAAGGCGCGCTTGGGAGCCTAGGCCAGCCGACCCTGGACGGGCATCAGCGACGGACCCAGACGAGGTCGCGCTCCAGCCGACCCATCAGCGCGCGTGCAGGGCTCGGCGCTGGCTCACTCGACAGCTGCCCTTCGTCAAGCCGCTGGATGCGAGCATAAAGGTCAACGCTCGAGGCGATCAGCCGCCGGGCGGAGCGCGGCAGTAACTCGACAACCTGCTCGTCACTTTGATTGGCGTGGCCTAGCCGCCGCTCCGGCCGACGTCCGCCGTGACCGACGATCTCGCCGCTCTCGACCGCACGCTGGGTCAGCAGCCAGGCGACAATGTGCATGATGCGGGTCGTCACCTTGAGCGATTCGCAGGCAAAGCCAACGCGCGCAAAGGGGTCGAGCGTCAGCCGCTCTTCGCGCCCCATATCATCAAAATAGGCGCGGGCCTCGTCGGCGAACAGCATCGCCTCGGTGTAGAGGGAGTCGATCAGTCGCGGGGTTATATGGGCGCCGGTGTCGGAAAGTTGCGAGTCGGTCATCGCGCTCACCATGTCATGCCTTTGGTGCCGACAAAACGCCTGTTTGGCGGCGATGGCGTCGATCCCGCCCAAACTGTCTCGCTGCGGGACGGTCAGGCGAGTAGGTCGGGAACAAGCTGGTCCTCAAGCTGCGCGATGTCGTCCCTGAGGCAAAGCTTGCGCTTTTTCATGCGGGCCAGTTCGAGCTGGTCGCAGTTGCCCGCATTGCGCATGACGTCGATCTCGGCGTCCAGTCGACGATGCTCGGCCTTGAGCGTCGCCAGCAGTTCGGCGGGATCATCGTCGTTCATGACATCGCCATAGCGCGCACACGCAATCGCGTCACCTTCCCGCTGCGCCGCCCGGGATGCACGACGGGTGGAGTCGATGGCACGCGACAAGCCGCGCGAATCGTGATTTATTGCCGAGTGTCATCGACCAACGCAAAGGACCATCCTCAATGGACAAAGCCCATGTCGAAGCCCTTGGTAACAAGCATGCCGCGCTTCAGGCGCGGATCGACGACGAGGAACACCGTCCCCACCCCGACGAGACTGTCCTTCACCAGCTCAAGAAAGCCAAGCTGAAGGTCAAGGACGTCATGCGCGGCCACTAAATGCCAGCAAATCCCATGATTTAAAACTCAGCGCCCGGTCTTGCAGTGACCGAACCGGTGTCAGTCGTCGCGGCTGACGCGCTCGATCCGCTCGTGCTTTTCCTGGGCCTCGAGCGTCATGGTCGCGATCGGGCGAGCCTCAAGCCGAGCGAGACTGATCGGCTCACCGGTCACTTCGCAATAGCCATATTCATCGTCGAACAGGCGCCGGACCGCACTGTCGATCTTGGCGATCAACTTGCGCTGACGGTCGCGGGTTCGAAGTTCGATCGACCAGTCGGTTTCGCTCGAGGCGCGGTCAGCAAGGTCGGGCTCGCGCAAACAATCCACCTGAAGCTGCGCCATCGTCGCGCGACTCTCGTCGACAATCGCCTCTTTCCAGTCGCGTAGCTTGCGCAGGAAATAGGCTTTTTGACGGGCGTTCATAAAGTCTTCGTCGTCCGACGGTCGGTAGCCTTCGCGCAAAATCAGCGTGTCGAAACGCTCCGGGCCCGAACCGTAGAGGTCAACCAACGCGATGGCCATGTCACCCTCCAACTCAACACCAGCACCGAGCAATGCCGGCGAACCAGCAGCCGGAGGTGTTTCCACTGACATTTCCGGGACTTGTCCCACGGTGTCAGTGCTCCCCGACCGGGCCTGTAACTAAGCGAGCGTTCCTTAACAAGCACTGACAGCGCCGCGCCGGCAATCTGCCGCCATTTCCTTGATCAATGTTGCCTATTAGCCGCATTCCTTTGCCCCACGGCGGTCGTCCAAGCTGTGATCACTACGCCACGGTGGGGCCAGGCACCTGGAGGAAGCGCTGCCCGCTCCCCTCAAGGACCAGCGCGGTGAGTGGTCCCCCCGCATAGCAACCCGTATCGATGCCAATTCGGTTGGCCATCGCTTCGGGTTCGCTGCTGATGCTGTGGCCATGGACGACGGTGACGCCATGATCGGCGTCGCTATCGAGGAAGCCTGACCGAATCCAGCGAAGGTCGGCCGGAATTTGCTGTTCAATCGGAACGCCGGGGCGGATGCCGGCATGAACGAACAGATAATCGCCGATGCGCAGTTGATCGGGCAGGCTGCGGAGGAAATCGACATGGTCGACCGGAATCGCCTCGTGCATTCGTCGGCCTAGATCGAAGGCGCGCGCAAAGTGTTCGGTCCGATCGATGCCATAGCTTTCGAGCGTTTGCAGGCCGCCATAGCTGAGCCACCCGCGTGGCTCGACCGACCCTTGATAGACGCCCAGGATTGCCTCTTCGTGATTGCCCATCAGTACATGCTGCTCGTCCCCGGGGAGTCGGCGGTGAAGAACGCGATCGATGACACCCGCGCTTTCGGGTCCGCGATCGACCAGGTCGCCAAGCATGACAAGGATCACGCGACCGGTATAAGATGCTGAATCGAGAGTGATTTCTGTTAGCAATCGCTCGAGTGCTTCGAGACACCCATGAACATCACCAATCGCATAGACTCGTGTTGCGGGCGGGACACAGCGCCGCGAATTTACCGACCCTTTTGGTCGCCTAAACAGACCGAACACCACTGCAAACACACCTTGTTCGTTTAAGTCATTGAAAAAGCGTCAAATTCGTGACAACCTATAATCGCAGGTGCGGAACGCGGTTGCAACTTAATCGTGCGATTGTTGTTTTACCGGTAAGGAATTAGTCCATTGTGGTTGGTAGACGATTTTGCTAACAGCTTATCGTGGTGCGCGACCTTCGTCTCGCCGACAATTACGATTTCCTGTCGAACTACCACCCGAACAGTGTTGACGAGATCAGGTCGCTACCACGCACCCGCCGGTTTCAGATCGCGACTGGTGTCGTAAATGGCAATACGATCGTCTCGCCGGTCCGCATGTCGAGCATCATCGACGTCAATTTCACCTCGCCCAACCCAGCAATGGCAGCCTCGATCGCAAACTCGATCGCCGAGAAATATATCGAGGAGAATCTCAATCGCCGGTTCGAAGCGACAGCCTATGCACGTCAGTTTCTCGAGAATCGGTTGAACGTCGTTCGCGCGAAACTCGAGGATTCGGAGCGCAAGGCCGCCGCTTACGCCCAGGCCCAGGGTCTCATCAAAATCGTCTCGGGAACGGGCACGACCGGCGGTCGCGCCGACGGCAGCATCTCGAGCGAGGACACACTCGCTTCGCAGGATCTGTCGCAGCTCTCGTCGCAACTTGCCGCCGCACAGACGGCGCGGGTCCAGGCTGAATCGGAGTTTCGCAATGCGACCGGGGGACAGGCGGCCGAGGCCGGCTTGACCAACCCCGCCGTCAACGCACTCCGCCAGCAGCGTAGCGAGCTCACCGGCCAGCTCAGCAAGCTCCAGAGCGACTTCGGTCCCGACTATCCACAAGTTATCGCGATCAAGTCGCAGCTCGCCGAGCTCGACCGCCAGCTGAACCGCGAGCAAAGCCGCGTCAATTCCTCGGTCGCGTCGAGCATCGGCGGCAAATATCGTTCCGCGGTGGCGGCCGAGAATGGCATTCGCTCGCGCGTCAACGCGCTCAAGGGCGCCGTGCTCAACCAGCAGGGCCGCACCATCCAGTATAATATCATCCAGCGCGATGTGGACACCAACCGCGCGCTCTATGACTCACTCCTCCAGCGGTTCAAGGAAGTCGGCGTGGCCGGCGGCGTCGGCACAAATAATATTTCGATTGTCGACCGCGCGCTGGTGCCCGGGGGCCCGTCCAAGCCCAATCTTCAGCTCAACCTGATGGTCGGCCTGTTGGGCGGGCTGATCCTTGGAGTAGGCGCTGCGCTCATCCTCGAACAGCTGGCCGAAGCAGCCGTCCTCCCGGCGGACTTCCAGCGCAAGCTGGGGGTTCCGTTGCTCGGCGCTACGCCGAAGCTGGAGCTGGGGACGATGGATCAGGCGATGGTCGAGAGCAAATCGCCCTTGTCCGAAGCCTATTTCTCGATCCTTACCTCGATCCAGTTCTCGACTTCTCACGGCACGCCAAAGTCGATCCTGCTGACGAGTACACAACCGCGCGAAGGCAAATCGACGACTGCGCTGGCACTTGGCTTGGGGCTTGCCTCGGTCGGCGCGCGCGTGCTCGTGATCGACGCCGACATGCGCAATCCCGGCCTTCACCGCGTCCTCGGCAAGCCCCTCGGCGGCGGCCTCAGCAGCCTGCTGACCGGCGACGGCAAGTTGGAGGACTTCGTCGAGCCGTCGGGTACTGCGAACCTCAGCTTTCTAGTTGCTGGGCCGATCCCGCCCAATCCGGCCGAGCTGCTATCGTCCGATATCATTGGACAAATCGTACAGCGCGCGACCGAATTGTTCGACCATGTCATCGTCGACGGGCCACCGATCCTCGGGCTGGCCGACGCCCCACTGCTGTCGCGCGTGGCCGAGGGCGTGATCTTCGTCGTGGAGTCGGGGCGCACACGCGCGACCCAGGCGCGTCATGCGATCGAGCGAATCCTCGCGGTTCGCGGCCACTTCATCGGAGCCATCCTGTCCAAGTTCGACGAGAAGAATATGGGCTACGGCTATGGCTACGGCTATGATTACAAGTACGGCAAGTAGCGAGCCCCGCCGATGTGCGGCATTGCCGGTTTTCGCGGCGACTTTCCCGCTCACATAGCTGGGGCGATGGGCGAAGCGATCGCGCATCGCGGACCCGACGGACATGGCATGTTCCGCGATGACGGGAACAGGCTGGCACTGGTTCATCGTCGGCTGGCGATCGTCGACCTATCTCCGACAGGACGCCAACCGATGGCCGATTCATCAGGGCGGTTCATACTGTGCTACAATGGTGAACTCTACAACGCACCCGAGTTGCGCCGAGAGCTTCAAGCGCGCGGCGCGTCGTTTCGCGGTACCAGCGACACCGAAGTTCTGGTCGAGCTGCTGGCGCGGGATGGACCCAACGCACTTGCCCGTCTCAATGGAATCTTCGCTTTCGCCTGGTGGGACCGCGCCGAACGCCGCCTGACGCTCGTTCGCGACGGCCTGGGCGTCAAGCCGCTGTACCTCGCCCGCACGCGCCACGGCATTGCCTTTGCAAGCGAGCTCAAGGCGCTATTGGCTGTCCCCGGACTCGACCGGACGATCGATCGCGGCGCCGCGGGCGCCTACCTCACCTATCTCTATTCGCCCGGCGAGCGGACGATGTTCAACGGCGTGCGCAAGCTCGCGCCGGGCAGCTGGCTGACGATTGGCGCCGATGGGAAGGAGCAGAGCGGAATATTCTACCGCCTGCCCGCTCCTGCCCCGACATCGCTCGACGACGCCGAAGTGGTTGCAGGGACTCGCGCGCGCCTCGATCGGGCGGTCGAGCGGCAGATGATGATGGCCGACGTCGAAGTCGGCGCGTTCCTGTCGGGCGGAGTCGACTCGGCGGCGATTGTCGCGCTTGCCCGCCGCCATACTGCCAAGCCGTTGCAATGCTTCACTGCCCGCTATGAGCGCCGCAGCGACGAGCAGAGCGAGCTGGTCGAGGACCTGCCCTACGCCCGCCGTCTGGCCGCGCATTTTGGCGTTTCCCTCCACGAAGTGTCCGTCGACGAGCGGATGATCGATGACTTCCCCGCGCTGATTGCTACGCTCGACGAACCAGAGGCTGACCCGGCCGCCTTGCTTTCAGACCATATCGCCGGGCTTGCCCGCCAGCATGGGATCAAGGTGCTACTCAGCGGAACTGGCGGAGACGATATCTTCACTGGCTATCGACGCCACGCCGCGGCGCGGATCGATGGCGCGGTGGCCTTGCTCCCCCGTGCGTTGCGCGATCGGCTGGCAACGGTCGCTGCGCGCAGCGGTGGTGCCTCCTCTTCCACGGCCCGTCGCCTGGCCAAGCTCCTCTCGACGATCGGCGGCAGTCGCGATGACCGGACGATCGCCCGCTTCGAATGGCTACCAGCAGGAAGTGCTGCCCGCCTGCTTGCCGAGCCCGTCGATGTGGATCTCATCCGCGCACCGATGATCGCGGCGCTTGACGCGCTCGACACTAGCGATCCGGTCGAACGTACGCTGGCGCTCGACCAGCGCTTTTTCCTGACCGATCATAATCTCAATTACACCGACAAGACCGGGATGGCGCATGGCGTCGAGATCCGGGTACCCCTGCTCGATCCCGACCTCGTGGCGTGGGCAGCGACGCTCCCAGCGAAGGCCAAGTTGCGCGGGATGACCAGCAAATGGGCGCTGCGCCAGGCGATCGCGGGTGACGTGCTCTCCGAAACGCTCAATCGTCCCAAGACCGGCTTCGGCGTTCCCTTGCGCGCATGGCTTCGGGGGCGGATGCGGCCGATGCTCGAAGAGCTGACCGCCAAGCCAATCCTCGAACAACGCGGCCTGTTCGACCCGGCGGCGGTGGCCCGATTGCGCCAAGACACATTGAGCGGGCGGATCGACGGAAGCTATTCGCTGCTGTCGGTCATGGCGATCGAGCTGTGGGCCAGACGCTTCGCCGATGCGCCCATTCCTTCGCTGTAATCAGGCGGCGGGACCAATTAAGGCGAAGCGCGGGATGGCCGCGTCGAACGCCTCCCCGTCCTCATCGACCATGCCATAGGTTCCCTCCATCGCCCCCGAGGCGGTTTGGAGCGGGCAGCCGGAGACATAGTCATAGCTTGCCCCCGGCGCGATCAGCGGCATGTCACCGACGACGCCGTCACCGATGACTTCATGGACCGCGCCGCGCCCGTCTGTAATCTGCCACCAACGCGACAGCAGTTGCACCGCCTTGCGACCGCCATTCTCGATGCGGATGTGATAGGACCAGAACCAGCGACCGGCCGAAGGGTCGGATTGTTCGGCGAGGTAGCTGACGGCAACTCGCACGGTGACTCCGCTTGTCGTCGCGGCGTGAGCAAACAGGATTGCGAGCGAGGAGGTGATGGGTTTGCGGCTCATCTCGCGACGCTAGGCGAGCGTGGCAGGCACGACAAGCGCCTCACGCCGCGGCCCGCTCTAGCCGCTCGATGAGCCGCGCGCGCGCTTCGGCGATGGGGGCGGCGCGATCGGTCACCAGGTCACGCAGGAGGAAGTGGCCCGTCAGCGCAAGCCCATCGAGAATTTCGGGAAGCGTGGCATTGCCGCCGCTGACGATAAATCCTGGCAGAGGGAGAAGTTTCCCCCGATAGGGACCTGCTTCGGCGGCGCTGACCGCTCGGCCCGAGCGCGGGCTGACCGCGACGAGGCCGTGCTCGGCTCCACTCACCGCGCACTGGGAAAGGTCAAGCCCGAAGCCGAGTTGGGCAAGCAGCAGATATTCATAGAATACGATTGCCGCGCCCCAGCCGCCCGCCGCCGACGCCGCCTCAATCGCAGCAAGCAGCCCTTCGAGCGCTTGATAGAGGCGCGGATAGGGCTGGCCCTCGGGAAGGATCGTCGCGGTCAGCGCCGCCGCCCATTCGATCGCCGCCGCCGGAAGGGGTTCGGCGAGCAGCGGTGCGCGGCTGTGGGTCAGTTCGATCTCCGCCTGCGCCAATTGCCCTTCGCTCCGCGCCGAGAGTCGCGCCGCGACGAGGTTGCCCGCGATCAGCACCGGTCGCATCCGTCGCCCGCGCGCGCCGCGAACATAGGCCGCCTGAAGGCCATGCTCGGGGGTCAGCAGCCGAACCACCGCGCCATGCTCGCCATGCTGGCTTAGCGCGACGACGATGGCGGGCGTGTCGAAGCGCATCAGCCGCGCGGGTGGAAATAGTCGTAGAGTTGCCGCGCGGTGCCCTTGCTGATCCCGGGTGCTTGCTCGAGATCGTCGAGCGCCGCGCCCTTGACCGCGCGCGCGGTACCAAAGTGCATCAGCAGCGCACGCTTGCGGTTGGGACCGATGCCGGGAACCTCGTCGAGCGTGCTCGTGGTCAACGACTTGGCTCGTTTCGCGCGGTGAGTTCCGATGGCGAAGCGGTGCGCCTCGTCGCGCAGCCGCTGCATGTAGAACATCAACGGCGCGTTGGGCGCCAGGCTGATCTCGCGACCATTGGGCAGATGGAATATTTCGCGCCCGTCGCGCCCATGGTGCGGCCCCTTGGCGATCCCGACGACCGGAATGTCGTGCACCCCCGCCCCTTCCATGATTTCCATCACCGCCGACAATTGCCCCTTGCCGCCATCGATCAGGATGAGATCGGGCCACTCCCCCGTGGCGCGATCGGGATCCTCCTTTTCGAGCCGCGCGAACCGCCGTTCGAGGACTTCCTTCATCATCCCGAAGTCATCGTCGCTCTGCGCCGACTTTATGTTGAACTTGCGATAGCTTCCCTTCTGGAAGCCCTCGGGCCCAGCTACGATCATTGCTCCGGTCGCATTGGTGCCCATGATATGGCTGTTGTCATAGACCTCGATCCGCTTCGGCAAATCGGGCAGTTCGAACGTATCGGCCAGTTCGCGCAGCAACTTGCCTTGGGTCGTCCCCTCCGCCAGCCGCCGCTCGAGCGCTTCCTGAGCATTGCGGCTGGCCTGCTCGATCAGTTTCTTCCGATCCCCGCGCTGCGGCCGCTCGATCGCAACCTTGCGCTCGGCGCGTTCGCTTAGCGCTTCGGTCAGCAGCTCGACTTCCTCGAGGTCGCGATCGACGAGGATCCGCTTCGGCGGCGGCATGTCCTCGTAGAATTGCACGAGAAACGAAGTCATGACCTCATCCTCTGGCACGTCCTGCGTATGTGCGGGGAAAAAGGCGCGATGCCCCCAATTCTGCCCGCCGCGAATGAAGAAGGCCTGGATGCACATCTGTCCGGCGTGGCACGCGAGCGCGAAAATGTCGGCGTCACCTAGACCTTCAGCATGAACGGTCTGGCTCCCCTGAATATAGGTCAGCGCTCGCAGCCGGTCGCGATAGATTGCAGCGAGTTCGAAATCCTGCGCCTCGGCGGCGTCCGACATCGATTTTCCCAGTCGCGCCTGCACGCCGGTGGTTTTGCCCGCGAGAAAGTTCTTCGCGTCTTCGACTAATTCGCCATAGGCCGCGTGCTCAATCCGGCCGACGCATGGCGCCGAGCAGCGCCGGATTTGATACAGCAGGCACGGTCGCGAGCGATTGGCGAAAAAACTGTCCGAACAGCTTCGCAGGAGGAACAGTTTCTGGAGCGCATTGAGTGTCCGAGTTACCGAGCCGGCGCTCGCGAACGGCCCGAAATATTGCCCCTTCGCTCGCCGCGTGCCACGATGCTTCTGGACGCGAGCGAAGGGGTGATCCTCGCGGAGCAGGATGAACGGGAAGCTTTTGTCGTCACGCAGCAAGACGTTATAGGGCGGCCGGAAGTGTTTGATCAGCTGCGCTTCAAGTAACAGCGCCTCGGCCTCGCTCCGGGTCGTGACTATCGTCATTGCGCGGGTTTGCGACACCATCCGCTGGAGCCGCTTCGGCAGCCGAGAGACCTGGGTGTAATTGGTCACCCGCTGCTTGAGCGCGCGCGCCTTGCCAACATAAAGCACCTCGCCCCGCGCGTCCTGCATCCGATACACACCGGGCCGCGCCGGGAGGGTCTTCACGACGTTGCGGATCGCCGCCACTCCAGCCTCAAGGTCGGGCGCATCCGACCCGCGAACGGTATAGGTCGCCTTGTCCTCATTGAATCGGTTCTGGTCGCCGGGACTGGTCACGCTGGCGATTTAGGCGCTAGGGCCGCCTCGCGCCAGTGCAACAAGGGCCCGTCACAGCCGTGAAAATCCTGTTCCTGACCGATAATTTCCCGCCCGAGGTCAACGCCCCGGCGTCACGCACCTTCGAACACACGCGCGAATGGGTGAAGGCTGCCCATGACGTCACGGTGATCACCTGCGCGCCCAACTTTCCGCAAGGTAAACTGCTCCCCGGCTATCGCAACAAATGGCGCCAGCGCGACACGGTAGAGGGGATCAAGCTGATCCGCGTGTGGAGTTTCATCACCGCCAACGAGGGCTTCCTCAAGCGAATCCTCGACCATTTGAGCTTCGCACTGACCGCCTTCCTCGCTGGACTTCGCCAGCCGGCCGACGTGATCGTCGCGACCTCGCCGCAATTCTTCACCACCTTCGCCGCCTTCGCCTTGTCGAAGCTCAAACGTCGGCCATGGGTGTTCGAAGTGCGCGACATATGGCCCGCCGCCATCCGCGCGCTCGGCTTCGTCCGTCACGAGCGTATTCTCGCCTGGCTCGAACTCATCGAACTTGCCCTGTATCGCGACGCGGCGATGGTCGTGGTCGTAACAGAAAGCTTCAAGGGCGACCTTGTGGCGCGCGGCATCGACCCGGCGAAGATCGAGGTCGTCACCAACGGGGTCGATCTAACCAACTTCGCGCCCCGCCCGCGCGATGTGGCGCTCGAGCGGGAGCTTGCCCTCGAGGGCAAGTTCATCGTCGGCTATATCGGCACCCACGGGCATGGCCAGAAACTCGGGTTCATTGTCGACGCTGCCGCTGCGGTAACCGATCCGCAGGTCCACTTCCTGTTCGTCGGCGCAGGGGCGGAGCGCGCCGAGGTCGTCGCCAAGGCGAAGCGGCTCGGCCTCGCCAACATGACCTTTCTCGAGACGGTCCCGAAGGAGCAGGTCACCCGCTACCTCGCTTTGTCCGACATCATGCTCGTGCCGCTGCGCAAGACCGATATCTATCGCTCGGTAATTCCGTCCAAGATATTCGAAGCCGCCGGGATGGAGCGACCTATCCTTATCGGGGTGGACGGGGAAGCGCGCGCGATCGTCGAGAAATATGGTGCGGGACGCTATTACGAGCCCGAGGACCTCGACAGCTTCGCGGCGGCGCTTACCGCGATCCGCGTCAGCGGCGAGGATCGGGCAGTCATGGTCGCGGGCTGCCGCGGATTGGCCGAAGCCTATGATCGCAAGCGTCTCGCCGCAAAGATGCTTGGGTTGCTCGAACGGATAGCGCCGAGCGCGGCAGGCTCAAGCGACCTTGCGCGCCGCCCAGATCACCCGGCCGATGCAGTGGACCGCGTCTAGCTTGAGGTCGGGCCAGTCGGGATAGGCGGGGTTGTCCGACTGAACCGTTACTCGACGCGTCACGGGGTGGAGCG
Source organism: Sphingomicrobium sp. (assembly GCA_039919075.1). Lineage (GTDB taxonomy): Bacteria > Pseudomonadota > Alphaproteobacteria > Sphingomonadales > Sphingomonadaceae > Sphingomicrobium. The sequence goes on along the minus strand of JBDSGJ010000042.1, from coordinate 27,116 downwards.
CCAACCGCTTGACGACCAGGGCGTCTTCGATCCTCAGCACGTAAATCCCGTCGCGCAGGCGGCTCGCAGCGTCGCCCTTGTCGATCAAGATGTCGTCGCCATCGCCCAACGTCGGCGCCATCGAGTCACCCTCGACCCGGATGATGATGAGGTTATGGGCGCTGGCCGAGGTCATCGCCTGAAGCCAGCGCTCATCGAAGGCGAAGTAGGGCCTGGGTCGCTCGTCATCCGGCAAGGCACCCGGTCCGGCCGAGGCCGCGATCGGCACGCGCGACACTGCGATCAGCCCACCAGTGACCGGTGCACCTTCGGGCGCTCCGAACAGGCTTTCGGCAACGCCGAAATAGCGCGCGAGAATGCGCCGCTCATCCTCCTTCAGCCTCTTGGGTGTTCCGCGACGCAGGAATTGCTGGATGTAGGCGCTGTTCTTCCCGAGCAGCCGCGACAACGCCGAGAAGTCTTCGCCGCGTTCGACGCACAGGCGCTCAAGGGCGCTCCTGGGATCTTCCGGCATGAGGCGCATTGAGATACTCGAAGGAAAGTCCCTAGACAAGTAGGAAACGAATTGGAATCCTGCAGGAGCCGAGTCGCTGTACGTAAGCGGGGACCATAAAGTGAAACTCCTAAGAGATATTGAACAACATCTTCGAAACCATCAGACCAAGCCGACCCGTTTTGGACGCGATGCTGTCCGCGATCCCCGTTTCGTGTTCGATCTGCGCAACGGCCGCGAGCCGCGCCAAGCTACGGTCGAGCGCGTTCGCATCTTTCTCCAGGAGGCGGGGCGATGATGAAATTGGCAATGTCGGCGGCTGGCTCCGGCCTCTTGCGCGCCCTTCTCAGAAAGGCCGGTGTCCGGCGCGACGAGATTCGGCTGGTTTCCTACAGAGCGACCGAATGGCATTCCCTGACCTTCGCCGGCGAGCGCCACGAAATCGCTTTTCGAATCCCCGGTTCCGACCTGATGCAAACGACTTTAGCCCTGATTGCGGGCTTGTCCGACGAGGAAATGGACGTTCCCGGACAGATTGTCGCCGACATCTGGGGCGCGGCGACCCCGGCCTTCGATGACGACAACGCCGTCGCGGTACGGATTGAAGCGCTGACGATCGAGGCCTGATCTCACCCCGCCCGGAGCGAACGACGAATTTCGGCAAGCGCGGCGTGAAGCGCGTCGCTGGCGTCGGGGATGGCAGGGGGGCCATGCCACGGCGTCGGCGGTTTGCCTTCGGATGCGGAGAGTTGAGACGAATCGCCGAGATGGGCCGCGATCCGCGCCTGCGTTGCGCCAGGCGTTTCGGCGATGGAGGGATCGAACAGCTGGATAACGCGCGACGGCTCGGGCAGCTCACGCTGCTCGGCCGATTCATCGAGCAGCGCCTCATCCGCCGAATGCTCAGCGCCGATGACATTCGCGACCGGATCGATGTGAAATTCGGGCAACGGTCGCTGAGCATCAGCGCTCGGTGCCGCGCGGACGATGGCCCAGCCGACCAGACCACCAATCGCGGCCGCGCTGCCAGCCAGAGAGGCCGGGGCGAAGCCCGCGAGCGGCGCGATCAGCCATGCCGATGCTCCGATTCCGCCGGCCAACGCGGTCGCTCCGCATATCTCCACCGTACGGTCGGCCCAATGCCCTGCTTGATTCCCCATCGGCGTACGATAACGCGCAAAGCTTGGCGGACCGTTAAGCCGCCTCGATTGCGGCAATCACTGCTTCGGTGAAGGCGGGAACGTCGTCGGGACGACGGCTGGTGACCAGCCGGCCATCGGTCACCGCCGCCTCGTCAACCACGATTGCACCGGCATTGCGCAGGTCGGTGCGGATCGATGGCCAACTTGTTACCCGCCGCCCGCGCACGAGATCCGCCTCGATCAATAGCCACGGCGCGTGGCAGATCGCGCCGATGACCTTGTCGTCGGCGGCGAATCGTCGGATCAAGCTGACCGCCGCCGCATTCGTCCTAAGCATATCGGGATTGATCAGCCCGCCCGGCAAGATAAGCGCCTCATAGTCGGCCAGCATCACATCTGCGACAGTCAGGTCAGGTGCGATCGTCCTGCCCGGATCGTCGAGCACCGTTGCCTGGATCGGTCGCCGGTCGGGCGAGGCCAGCATCACGCGCGCGCCCCGCTCACGCAGCAAAGCAAGCGGCCCGAACAGCTCGCTTTCCTCAAACCCGTCGGTCGCCATGATGAGGATTCTGGCGCTGCCGATCGCCGTCACGCACTTCTCCTTGTCGGTCGAGCGGAACTTGTACCCGCGCCCCTTCATTACGGCAGCGCGATAGCAACCGGAAAGGGCTCCATGTTACGTCATTCGACCGACAGCAAGCCCGGGATCACCCGCGAACGCAAGAGCAGCGGCTGGGGCTATTTCGCGCCCGACGGACAGCGGATCACCGACCGCGCCGAGATCGATCGGTTGAACGCCCTCGCCTTGCCTCCCGCCTACAGCGACGCGTGGTTCTGCCCCGATCGCGACGGCCATCTCCAGGCAACCGGCCGCGATGCGCGCGGGCGCAAGCAATATCGCTATCACGACGATTTTCGCGCGCGTCGTGACAAGTCGAAATACGGCAGCACGCTTGAGTTCGGGGCGGCGCTTCCGAAAATCCGCAAGCGCGTGGAGGCCGACTTGAAGAAGCGCACGCTCAGTCGCGACACCGTCCTCGCTGCGGTCGTGCGCTTGCTCGACACCCAGCATATTCGCATCGGCAATGAACAATATGCCCGCTCGAACAAGAGCTTCGGTGCGACGACACTACGCACTCGTCACGTCCGCAAGGCTGGGAACAAGCTCAAGATGCGCTTCACCGGCAAGCACGGGATCGTCCACGAAGTCGCCGTCACCGACGCCAATCTCAAGCGCATCGTCGCCAAATGCCAGGACCTTCCGGGCCAGAACCTGTTCCAATATGTCGGCGATGATGGCGAGCCCCACGCGATCACGTCGGCCGACGTCAACGCCTATATCCGCGAGGCATCAGGCGACGATTTTACGGCCAAAAGCTTTCGCACGTGGGGGGCCTCGGTGATTGCCTTCGAGCAAATGCTGGCATCGGAGGAAGGCGCGCGGCTCAGTGTCAAGACGATGGTCGAGCCGGTCGCGGAGGCGCTCGGCAACACCGTGGCGATGAGCCGCAAATCCTATGTTCATCCGCGTCTGATCGAAGCGGTGCGGGACGATCCGCGGGACGCATTGAAGGGTTTGAAGCCGCCACGGCCCCGCAAATATCTGTCGGGCGCGGAGGTCGGAATGATCGCCTTCCTCAGCAAGAAGCCGCGCCGCAAGCCGAGGGCGGGGGCCGCCGCCTGACTTATCGCGGGTTGCGAGCCGACGCGCCCCGCGCCAAGACCCCGAAATGAATTACCCCGCGCGCGCATTCGAGTGGCTCCTGACCAACGGCGAAGCCCTCATCCTCGGCAGCCTGATGGCCGCGCTCCTCGTGCTCATCATGCTGGTCTTGCGCTGGCTCGGTCATCGCATGGTCCGCTCCGACCCGACTTGCCTGACGTGGAAGGGGGTGGTCGGCCGGGCCCTCAGTAAAACATCGCTGGCGTTCATGACCCTCGTCGCAGCCGACATGGTCGCTCGCTACGCCGACATGCCGCCGCGCCCCGAACAGTTTCTCCATGTTCTGTTCACCATCGCCGCCGCGCTTCAGGTGGCCTTCTGGGCGCGCGAACTGATCCTCGGCGTGGTCCACCGCAACGTCGGGGATGACGCCGGCGGCACGGCGCTCGGCAATGCCTATGGCGTTATCCGCGTGCTCGTCTCGGTTGTTCTGTTCGGGCTCGCGCTGGTCGCCATCCTCGACAACCTCGGAGTCAATGTCACCGCGCTGGTCGCTGGGCTCGGCGTCGGCGGCATTGCCATCGGCCTCGCCGCGCAAGGGATCTTCTCCGACCTCTTCGCCGCGCTTTCAATTCTGTTAGACAAGCCGTTCCGCCGCGGCGACACGATCCGCTACGACACGACCACCGGCACGGTCGAGCGGATCGGGTTGAAAACCACCCGCCTGCGCTCGCCGAGCGGCGAACAGGTCATCATGGCCAACACCAAGCTGCTCGAGCGCGAAATCCACAACCTCGCAGAGGCGCATCGTCGTCGCGTCGTGGTACCTTTCGGCCTTGGCCTGCGCACGCACGCCGAGCGGCTCGCTGCGCTTGAGCCGGTTGCTCTGGCCGCAGTCCGCGCCGTCCCTGGATGTCGGTTCGTCCGCTGCGTACTTACCGGCCTTGGCGCATCGAGCCTCGACCATGAACTGATCTACGACGACGACAGCCTCGATCCTGATGCCAATGCCGGACGGAAAGCCGCCGTGCTTGCGGCGCTGCTGGCCGGGCTCGAGCGCGAACAACTGCTTCTCGCGACTCCGACGCAGACCGCATTTACCGCGCTGCCCGATGGTCGGCTGATACCGCCTTATCAGGGAGCGGCCCTGACGTAGCGTCGCGCGAGCGCCGCTTGCCGGGGCCAGTCTGCCCGGCCTAGAACGGGCCATGCCCACCATGTCTCTCGACGAAATCCGCGCCAGGGTCGGCACCGTAATTGGCACGTCCGACTGGATCATGGTTGACCAGTCCCGGATCATCGCCTTCGCCGACGCGACCGAAGATCAGCAATTCATCCACGTCGACCCCGCCGCCGCCGCGCGGACTCCATTTGGCGGCACCATCGCCCACGGCTTCCTCTCGCTGTCGCTGCTGAGCCGAATGGCCGCTGACGTCATGCTGGCGCCCGACATGCTCCAGATGGGCGTCAACTACGGTCTCGACCGGGTCCGCTTCATTGCTCCGGTCCGTGCGGGCAAGCGGGTTCGCGGGCAGTTCACGCTCGACAGCATCGAAGACAAGGCGCCGGGCCAACTGCTGACCCGCCACAGCGTGACGGTTGAGATCGAAGGCGAGGCCAAACCCGCATTGATCGCGCAGTGGCTTGGAATGCTGTTCGTCTGACACTGAAATAACAACAAGAATTCAGGAGAGAATCATGTCCGCTCGAGACGCAGTTATCGTTTCTACCGCCCGTACACCCATCGGGCGCGCCTATCGCGGTGCCTTTAATGCCATCCCCTCCCCAACCCTCGCCGCTTACGCCATTCGCGCGGCGGTTGAGCGCGCTGGGGTCGCTCCGTCCGATATTGAGGACGTCGTTATGGGCGCCGCGATGCAGCAGGGCGTGCAGACCACGATCGGCCGCACCGCTGCCTTGCGCGCCGGACTCGGCGTCGGCGTCGCGGGTCTCTCGATTGATCGCCAGTGCGCCTCGGGCCTCGTCGCCATCGCGACTGCCGCCAAGCAGGTCATCGTCGACCGCATGGATGTTTGCGTCGCGGGCGGAGTCGAGAGCGTCAGCCTCGTTCAGACCGGCGAAATGCGCGTCGGCGCCGACCCCGAGCTGCTGGCGATGCACAATGGCGTCTACATGCCGATGATCGACACCGCCGAAATCATCGGCAACCGCTACAGCGTCAGCCGCGAGCGGTGTGACGAATATGCCCTGCAATCGCAACAGCGCACCGCCGCCGCACAGGCCGCTGGCATCTTTACCGATGAAGTCGTCTCGGTCACCACCAGGATGGGGGTCAAGGACAAGGAGACGGGCGCGGTCTCGATGCATGAGGTCACGCTGGACAAGGACGAGGGCAACCGCCCGCAGACCACGCTGGCCGACCTCCAGAAGCTGCAGCCGGTGCGCGGCAGCCCAGGCAACATCATCACCGCCGGCAACGCTTCGCAGCTGTCCGACGGCGCCTCGGCCTGCGTCGTCATGACCAGCGACATGGCGGCCCAGCGCGGCCTCAACCCGCTCGGCCGCTATCTCGGCATGGCAGTCGCGGGCACTGAACCTGACGAAATGGGCATCGGCCCGGTCTATGCGGTTCCCAAGCTGCTGAAGCGCTTCGGCCTTCAGGTCGGCGATATCGGTCTGTGGGAACTCAACGAAGCCTTTGCGGTGCAGGTGCTCTATTGCGCCGACATACTGGGCATCCCGATGGACAAGCTCAACGTCAACGGCGGCGCGATCTCGATCGGCCACCCTTACGGCATGTCAGGCGCCCGCCTCACCGGCCACGCCCTCCTCGAGGGCAAGAGGCGCGGCGCGAAGCATGTCGTCATCACGATGTGCGTCGGCGGCGGAATGGGCGCTGCGGGTTTGTTCGAGGTGCTGTAACTTTGGCCCGTGGTAGCATTGCATTGCGCGGAGATGGGCTCCGCTCGAGAGTAGGTGAGAGAGGGCGGCGATGGGTTCGACTGAATTGATCGCGCTTGCCGCCTCCACCAGCTTGCTGGCTGGCTGGCGGCTATATCTCGTGACGCTGGTCACCGGCGTGGCGATGCACTTTGGCTGGATCGACCTGCCCGACAAGCTTTCGGTGTTCGCGGTTCTTGCGAATCCGTGGGTGATTTGTGCAGCCGCTTGCGGGACTTTTGCCGAATTCTTTGCCGACAAGATCCAGTTCGTCGACAGCCTGTGGGATTCGATCCACTCCGTGATCCGACCGCTGGGCGGGGCGCTGCTCAGCTTGGCGATTGTCGATAGCGGCAGTCCGACTTGGCAAGTCGTGAGCTTCCTGCTGGGCGGAGGCGCGGCGCTGCTCGCCCACACCGGAAAGGCGAGCGCTCGCGCCGTGATTAACGCCAGTCCCGAACCCTATTCGAATATCGCGGTATCGGCGGTCGAAGACGTCGTGACGACCGGCTTGATGGCCCTGACCATCGCAAACCCCATCTTCGCAGCAATCGTCGCTGCCGTTATCGTGCTCGGCACGGGCTGGCTTGTCTACAAAGCTCGGAGGTTCATAAAGCGGATCCTTGCTCCATTCGCGATGCGTGAGCCCGGCACGCCGCCAATGAAAAACGTCACGCCGCCAGACCCGACGCCCCGGGCATAGGAACGGCCAGCCAATTACCCCCGCGCTCTTCAATTGCATAATGCGCCTGCTCCAGCGTCGTTCGCAGCGAGGCTTGTGTTTCGTCGCTGACTTCAAGGTAAATGGCCGGGCGAACCTCGCTGAGCAGGCGTTCGGCTCCTTTGAGCGCCATTTGTTCAGCCCCTTCGATATCCATTTTGATGAAGTCCGGCCTCCCCCATTCGTCGATCATCGAGTCGAGAGTTACAGTCCGGACTTCCACCCGCGATCGCTCGCCCCCGCTCTGGCTATATCCCGCTACGACCGTCAGATGATTGGAAGCGCGCCCTCGCGCTGCGACGGAAAATTCCGCTGTGCCAACCGTATCGCTCACGGCCGCTTCAAGAACCGATACCGGAACACGCGCACCGGCAGCGGACCGACGCAGAAGCGTGACCAGGAATGGGTCAGCTTCCACGGCGACAACTTGCGCAGCCAAGTCACACGAAAATGCGAAGGTTCCGCAATTTGCTCCGATGTCCCACACAATCATTCCGGGGCTAACGGAGCGGCGCGCAAGTTCGATCAGATCTTCGTCAAATCGCCCCGCTAGATATTTGAGCTGAGCATCGGGGCTGGCGGCAATTCGCACTCCGTTCGGCAATGTGCGCCACACGATACGGCCGCGAGCAAGCCGCTCGACAATAGTCCGAACGAAACTCATTACTCAGGCTGAAGTGCGGCCACCAGCCTTGGCGAAGAACTCCTCGACTACCGGGGCAATAACCTCGCGCCATTTGCGGCCGTTGAAGATGCCGTAATGGCCTGCGCCCTCGGCCATATAATATTGCTTTTGGCTCGCCTTGAGTCCTTTGGCCAGCGTGAGTGCTGCCCTGGTCTGCCCGAGCCCCGAAATATCGTCGCGCTCTCCTTCGATCGCGAGGATCGGAACGTCCTTGATCGCGCCAGCGTCGACCTTGCGTCCGCGATGGGTAAATTCGCTCTTGGGTAGCAAGTGGCGCTGAAACACCACGTCGATTGTCTGCAGGTAGAATTCGGCGGTCATGTCGCACACCGATCGATATTCCTCATAGAAGGAACCCGTAGAAGCAGCGCTTTCGTCGTCGCCGTCGACGAGATGTTTGAACATCTCGAAATGGCTGACCATGTGGCTGCCGAGGTTCATCGTCATGAAGCCCGCGAGTTGCAGGAAGCCGGGGTAAACCTTCCGCCCGGCCCCGGGATAGACCATCGGGATTGTCGCGATGACATTGCGCTGAAACCAGCTATGCGGGCGCTCGGTGGCGAGCGTGTTGACCGCGGTGGGCGCCTCGCGCGTATCGATCGGCCCGCCCATCAGGGTTAGCGTCTTGGGGCGCGCAGCGTTGCGATCGGCGGCCATCAGCGCAGTCGCGGCAAGCGCCGGGACCGACGGCTGGCACACCGCGAGCATATGCGGCCGCTGCCCGGTCGCTGTGGCGATCGTCTCGCAAAACTGAATCAGATAATCGATATAATCGTCAAGGTCGAAACTGCCGTCCGACAGCGGCACCAGCTTGGCATCGCGCCAGTCGGTGATGAAGACGTCCTGCTTCGGCAACATCCGCTCGACCGTTCCGCGCAGCAGCGTGGCGTAGTGGCCAGACATCGGCGCCACGATCAGTAACGGCGGCTGTCCGGTAACGCCCGCCTTGGCGAAATGCTTGAGCTGCCCGAACGGAAGCCTCAGCGGCACTTGCTCCACCACATCGACCATCTTCTTGGCGACCTTCACGGACGTGAAGCCAAACTCGGGCTTTCCGCGAGTCGCTGATGCGTGCGAGAAGACGTCGAGGCTTGCCGCAACAACGGGTCCCATCGAGGAATAGCTGATCGGGTTGGCGGGATGATTGAGCCAGTCCGCGCCAATGCCTGCCATCCGGCTTGCTCCAGCGAGCATTGAGCGCTGCACCTCATAGGCGTCGTAAAGCATCCGAATTCCTTGCGTAGAGGTCCCCGATCAACTGATGTGGGCCTGATTTGCTCCGTCGGCAAGTCTTCTCTCGCAGTCGCACACAAAGTGCTGTCGCCGTGCATGATCGGCCCGATTGAGCCTGCACGCACCACCTGCTAGGCGCCGTGCCATGGCCAGCACTCCAGCGCGTCCTCGCGGGCGCAGCATCTCCAGCCTCGGCATGATCTGGCGCTTCGCCAGAGCCTATCCCGGCCGCATTGCGATTGCCGCGCTGGCTCTCCTCGTCGCCGCAGGTGCTACGTCGGGCGTGCCGTGGGCGTTCAAGCTGATCATCGACAAGGGCTTTGGCGCTGCCGAGGGCAGTACTGGCGGGATTGCCCGCTGGTTCGAATATCTGCTGCTTCTCGTCGGGGTCATGGCGCTCGCTACCGCCACTCGCTTCTATTTCGTTTCGTGGCTCGGCGAGCGGACCGTCGCGGACATCCGTCTTGCGGTTCACCGCAACTTGCTGCGCCTGTCACCCGCCTTCTTCGAGGAAAACCGCCCGGCCGAGATTACCTCCCGGCTGACCGTGGACACGACCATCATTGAACAGGTCGTCGGGACGACGGTCTCGGTTGCGCTGCGCAATATCGTCATGGGCAGCGCGTGCATCGTCATCCTGTTCGTGCTCTCGGCCAAGCTCGCCGGGCTGATGCTGCTCGGCATTCCGTTGATCGTCGGCCCAATCGTCGTTCTCGGGCGGCGCGTGCGCGCCGTTTCGACCAAGAGCCAGGATCGCATTGCCGATGTCGGTGCAGTCACCTCCGAAGTGCTGGGCGCGATGAAGATCGTCCAGGCGTTCGGCCAGGAAGGGCGCGAGACGAGTCGCTTCTCGGCCGCGGTCGAAAGCGTCTTCGCCACCGCCAAGAAGCGCATGTTGCTTCGTGCCGTCATGACCGCCATCGTTATCTTCCTGATGTTCAGCGCGATCACGCTCGTCATCTGGCAAGGCGCGGTCGATGTCGCTGCCGGCCGAATGACCGGCGGCACGATCGCTGCTTTCGTCCTATATGGCGGCCTCCTCGCAGGCGCCTTCGGAGCGCTCAGCGAAACCTATGGTGACTTGTTACGAGCGGCGGGCGCATCCGAGCGCCTCAACGAGCTTCTCGACGCGAAACCCGATATCAGCGCTCCGGCATACCCCGCGACCCTGCCCTCGCCGTCGCGCGGCGAACTGGCCTTCGAAAACGTCACCTTTCGCTATCCGACACGCCCTGAAGTCTCCGCGCTCGCAGGGTTCAGCCTCGCCCTCGCCCCGCGCGAGCGGTTGGCCGTCGTTGGCCCGTCGGGCGCTGGCAAGACGACGCTGTTTCAACTGGCCCAGCGATTCTACGATCCCCAGGAAGGGCGCGTGACCTTCGACGGGGTCGATCTAAAGGACGCCGACCCGGCCGACATCCGAGCGCGGATCGCGATGGTGCCTCAGGATACCGTCCTGTTTGCCGCTTCGGCACGCGACAATCTGCGCTATGGCCAGTGGGACGCGACCGACGATCATCTGTGGCAGGCCGCTCGCGACGCCAATGCCGAAACCTTCCTTCGTGCGCTGCCTGATGGCCTCGACACGTTCATGGGCGAAGGCGGTGCGCGACTGTCGGGCGGGCAGCGACAGCGGATCGCGATCGCTCGCGCGCTCCTGCGCGATTCGCCTCTTTTGCTGCTCGATGAAGCGACCTCCGCGCTCGATGCCGAAAGCGAGAAGCTGGTCCAGGACGCGCTCGACCGGCTGATGGAACATCGGACGACGATCGTCATCGCCCACCGCCTCGCCACCGTCCGTGCCGCCGACCGGATCGTGGTGATGGACGCGGGCAAGATCGTCGAGCAAGGCACTCACGCCTCGCTCAGCGCCGACAACGGACTTTATGCCCGCCTAGCCCGCCTTCAGTTTGACGACATCGCCGCATAGCAGCGCCGCTCGAAACCGGCTTCCAGCGCTGCGCTGCGGCGACATTCGCATCCGGTTCATCTGCTTCATCGTACCTGCGCCACGATGAACAACCTTTTTCCAACCCGCCGCGCCTTTCTGGGCGCAAGCATTGCCGCCGTGACCGGCACTCTCCTCCTCGCCGGAGGTTGTAGTGGGCCAGCGATCGCCGCCGCCAATTTCGAAGTGCGCAAGTCGCCGGCCGAATGGCGCAAGCAACTGGGCGCGGCGCGCTATAATATTCTGCGCGAGCAGGGGACGGAAGCGCCCTTCAGCAGCCCCCTCCTCAATGAGCACCGCCGCGGAGTCTTCTCTTGCGCCGGGTGCGCGTTGCCGCTGTTTTCGTCGACGACCAAGTTTGACAGCGGCACTGGCTGGCCCAGCTTCTGGCAGCCGCTGCCGCGCTCGGTTGCCGAGACTCGCGACTCCACTCTCGGGGTAGTGCGACGCGAAGTCCATTGCCGCCGCTGCGGCGGTCATCTCGGGCACGTATTTGACGACGGGCCGCGACCGACCGGGCTGCGCTATTGCATGGATGGGCTTGCCCTCACGTTCCGCGCGGCCTGATCATCGGCGACGGCGGACTGGAACAAGCCGGCGCGCTTCGTCATTGGACCAGGATGCGCAAGGTCCTCAACAACCGTAACGACCGACTGCGGGCGGCCGGCTTTGCCGGGGCGATCAATCTAGTCCTTGGGTATCTCATCTTCACGGGTCTTCGCGTGCCGATCGCGCCTGTGGCGGATGAAGCGCTCAAGCTTTTCACCTTGAGCGACCAGCCGCCGCCGCCGCCCGCAGTCATTCCACCGCCGCCCGAGAAGAGCGCCAGCGAGACTCACAAGCCCAAGAATCCCGAGGGGGCGGCCGCGCCTCCCGCCAGGAAGAACACCCCGACCGAGATCGTCGCGCCGAAGGTTGCCCTGCCGCCTACACCGATCAAGGCTGCACCAGTCGCCGGGCAGGGCAGCGCGGCCAAAGTCGGCGCGGCGGCAATTGACGGCTCCGGTACCGGCCTCGGGGGAATTGGTAATGGGCTTGGCGGCGGTCTCTCCGGCACGGGCAACGGCGGGGGCGGTAGTGGTGGCGCGGACCGCGGCGCGGTTCAGGTGGCCGGCTCAATCGGCGACGAAGATTATCCGCCGGCGGCGTTGAACAGCCGTCAGCAGGGCGTCGTGCGTTTCGCCTTCGTCGTCCAGACCGATGGCCGTGTCGGCGATTGCCGAGTCACTCGCAGCAGCGGCAGCCGTGCGCTTGACGCCACAACCTGCCGCCTCGCGCTGCAGCGCTTCCGCTTCCGACCTGCGCGCGACACGACGGGGCGACCGGTGGCGAGCGAGGAGCAAGGGGAGCAGGAGTGGCAGCTCGGCCCGGAACGAGAAATCGTCGATCCTGGAAACTGAAGGGCAGGACTTCTCCATCACTCGGCTGGCCACGAAACGCCAGGCCACGCACAAGAAAAGGGCAGCCCCTTGCGGGGCCGCCCCATCATTTTGGACCCTAATAGATCTAATAGGTGGAATAAGCCTCGTTGCCGACAAAGCCCATCTTGCTGACATGTGCCCGCTTGGTCACCGCAAGCACTTCGTCGACCAGTTCATAGCGCGCATCGGGCTCTGGTTGGAGGTGGAGTTCGGGGACGGGGTTCATCTGCTGCGACACATCGAGGTAGGTGCGCAGTTGCGTCAGCGTGACCGGCGTCCCGTTCCACAACACCGCGCCAGCCTGAGTGATAACCAGCTTGTTCTTGGTCGGCTCAACGGGTGGCGGCGGCGAATTGGTATTTTGCGGCAGGTCGAGCTTGACCGCGTGCGTCTGCGGCGGGATGGTGATGATCAACATGATGATCAGGACCAGCAACACGTCGATCAGTGGCGTCGTGTTGATGTCCATCATGGGCTCGGCAGAGTTGTTCGAGCCAGTGGTTTGCATGGCCATGGTGGCGGATCCTTAAAGTCGTTCGGCCGTGCCGCCGTGCGGCTGGGAGATGAAGCCGACCCGGGCAAAGCCGGCCAGTTGCATCGTGTAAATTGCACCGCCGATGCAGCGGTAAGGCGTGTTGATGTCGCCGCGAATATGCGCTTCAGGCATATTCTCCTCGGTTATATTCTGCACACCGCCGACCTTGTCGACCTCGGCCTTGAGCTTCGCCACAGCACGGTCGAGCAGGTCCTTCGAACTCAATTTGGTCATGTTCCAGTAGACTTCGCACTGTCCACCCGGCCCGCCACGTACCGTCAGGGAGACATTCTCCGGCTTGGTCTGGGTGGTCTCATAGCGAACCGACGGCAGCTTGATCGGGATCGTCTGCAGCACGACCGGAACCGTGATGAGGAAGATGATCAGGAGCACCAGCATCACGTCGACCAGCGGCGTGGTGTTGATGTCCGACATCGGGACGTCTTCGTCGTCACCGTCTTGCTTAACGCTCATCGCCATGGGGTGTGGCTTTCCTTCGATACATCAGAAACTCGGCCGGACGGGCTTCTCCGCCCGGCCGTCATTCGACTAGCGGATCGTCGGATCGGCCTGCGCACCGGTCGAGGTCATGCCGGTACGAAGCGGCTCGCTGCCGGGCTGGGTCGGAGCGGCACTGGTCTTCGTCTGAGCGGTGCCCTTGACCGCAGGACCGGTCGCGGCGGTAACGCCGCGCGGCTTCACTGCACCCGCCGACATGATGTAACCGTGAACGTCGTTGGTGAACGCGGCGAGATCCTCGATAACCGACTTGTTGCGGCGGATCAGCCAGTTGTAGGCAAGCACGGCAGGAACCGCGACGACCAGGCCGAGCGCAGTCATGATCAAGGCTTCACCGACGGGCCCGGCGACGGTCGTAATCGACGCATCACCCGACGCGCCGATCTTGATCAGCGCGCGGTAGATGCCAATAACCGTTCCGAACAGTCCGATAAACGGCGCTGTGGATCCAACCGTCGCCAGAAAGGCGAGGCCTTCGCCAAGACGAGCGATGATGCCACCCTGTGAGCGGGCCAGACTGTTCGCCATCCAGTCATGCTGATCGATCGGATCGGTCAACTTCCCGTGCTGCTCCTGCGCGACCAGCGCATCATCGACGATCGAGCGATAGGCCGAGCGCGCCTCGAGCTTGTTCGAAGCTTCCTTCAGGTTGGGCGAGTTCCAGAAGCTCGACCGGACCTTGTTGCCCTGGCTCATGATCTTCTGCTGCTGAAGCAACTTGGTGAACATGATGTAGAAGGTGCCAACCGACATGATCACCAGGATCACGAATACCGACCAGGAGATCACGCCACCTTCATGGAGCGCCTGGAACAGGCCGTAAGGGTTGTCGCCTGCCGGCGCTGCGGGTGCTGGGTTTTGCATAAACGGTTTCCTTCAGAAAAAGCGGTGGCGGTTCGTTATTCGGCGGGAACCTTCCAGGTGATCCGCTGAGAGTAAGTATCGGTCGTCGGTTGGCCGTTGCTGTCGATCGCCGGGCTAAACCGCGCTCGGCGGCGAAGAATGTTGCACGTCGCACTGTCCAGCGCGGATGACCCGCTCGACTGCGAGATATCGCAACCTGACACCCGACCATCCGTACCAATTGTCAGGTGCACGGCGGTCGTCCCCTGCTCATTCGCACTAAGCGCAGAGTTAGGATAGTCGTCGGAAGAGAAGAGACCAACAAGGCTGCCTTTCGCACGCGCACCCTCACGCTTTACCGGCGGCGGTGGAGCCGGTGGCGCCGGCGGCGCGGGACGAGCAGTGGGCGTAATTACCGGCGGCGGCGCAACCGAAACCGTCTGAATTTGCGGCGCAACGGTCTGCATCCGAACCATTGGCGGCGGGGCGACGACCTGCGGCGGCGGCGGGGCGTTGGTTTTTTCGGGTGGGGGCGGCTTTTCCTCGGGCGGCGGAGGCGGCTCGGACACATCAAAGGTTTTCAGATCGGTCGTCGCGTTTTTAAGCACATTATAAGCGAGGCCGCTGACAAGCGCATAACCGAGGACGACATGAAGCAACGCCACGATGACGATGGAGACCGTGCGGTTGCCGCTCATTTGCTTGCGTTGTGCGTAAGACATTAAGCCGCAACTCTCCTCATTTGCCGCGTGGATTGCTCCACTTTCGAACCGGGCCACAACGCCCCCGATCCGTTCGTCCGGCTGGCCAATGTATCAACATATCATCGGCTCGGACTTACGCTCATTAATCAACGCTCAATGGCGCCGCAACCGATTTTGTTCCGTTACCGCTACGTCAGGCAGGTAAATCATGGCGCGTTTCCGACAAATGAGGAAATTTCGAT
This sequence comes from Sphingomicrobium sp., assembly GCA_039919075.1. Taxonomy (GTDB): domain Bacteria; phylum Pseudomonadota; class Alphaproteobacteria; order Sphingomonadales; family Sphingomonadaceae; genus Sphingomicrobium. The sequence continues at coordinate 12,069 of JBDSGJ010000042.1, read as the reverse complement.
GCCCACGCCGCGCGCATCGGGGTAGATATCGGGTTTCGCAGTGGCGATGCGCAGCGCCTTCACGCCACGCGCAGCCGCGAACCGATCGAACAGCGCATGGAGAAGTGTTTCCTGAAGGTTATAGCGCCGCTGGGCGGCAATCCTCCGCACCTCCTCGCGCAGATAATCATAGTTCCAAGCCCCCTCCGGCGCGTCGCCGGGAGGAGGATCGAGCGTCTCGAGCCATAATTCGACCGTGATCAGCAACCGTTGCGGACTGCCGACCTCGAAGTCGTGGAAACCGATGTCGGTCATCACCTCGAGCGAATCGAGCAGGATGCGGCTTTGGCGCACCTTTAGATGATCGGGGACGAGCCCCTGCAACACGATCGCCTCGCTCATTTCTTCTCCATGAATTGCACGTCGCGGGCCAGTTGCAGAAAGCGCTGGCCACCGTCGATCGTCATCGTTTCGCCAGTCACACAGCGTGCCTCAACGAGATAGCGCAGCGCGCGCACGACATCGCCGGGATCAACTCCGGCACCCAACGGATTAAGCGCGTGCGAGCGTTCGAAATTGTCCGCATCCTGGTCGCCCGACGGCAGCATCAGCGCTGGTGCGATCGCATTGACCCTGATGCCCTTTGGCGCCAGCGCCCGCGCAGCGAGTTCGGTCAGTCCAGCAAGTGCCTGCTTCGATAAGGTATAGCTCAGAAAATCGGGATTGGGCGCGGCGAGTTTGGCATCGAGTAGGTTGACCACAAGCCCACCAGACGCGGCAACGCGGGCAAATGCTTCGATCAAGAGGGCGGGGGCACGGGCGTTGATCGCCATGTGTGCGTCGAACTCGTCTGCCGAAAAGCAGTCCAAAGCGTCTACCGCAAACCGCGCTGCATTGTTGACGAGCAGTTCGATCGGCGGAAGGCCATACGCCGCGCCGAACACCCGGGCACCGCAGCCAACGTCGGCCAGGTCGGCGACGATTCTCTTCGCGCCTTCGGGCACCGGGTCCGCTTCGTGATGGACATGGGCAACAACCCGCCAGCCATCGTCGAGCAGCGCGCGTGCGATGACCGCGCCGACGCGCTTTCCGGCACCGGTCACGATTGCGGTTCGGGAAGCGCTGCCACTCATCTTAAGCGCCCTGACCGACACGCCGCGATGGCGCAAGGCTGGATTGACTCCTCGCAACGGCCTAGGGCGGCGGCAATGCCCGAGACCCATCCACCCGTCACGCTCGAGGGCCGTTCGCTCGGCGAACTTGTCGAGGCGATTGGCGACCGCGCTTTGCCACCGGTCGACCGGTGGCATCCCGTACATTGTGGTGACAGCGATATGGTCATCCACCGGGACGGTCGCTGGACCTATCGCGGCGAGCCGATCGGGCGCGAGGCGATGGTTCGCCTGTTCTCGACCGTTCTCCGCCGCGAACCTGATGGTAGTCATGTCCTCGTCACCCCCGCCGAGCGACTGATGATCAGGGTTGAAGCAACTCCGTTTCGAGCGATTGCGATGACCAGCGAGGGCGAAGGCCGCGAGCGCCGAATTGCGTTCGAGATCGACCGCGCCGACGCACTGATCGTCGGTCCGACCCACCCGCTGAAACTGATCGACACGCCCGCCGGCCCTTCTCCGCGCGTGCTCGTTCGCGGCGGACTCGAGGCCGAGCTTGCCCGTCCAGTCTACTACGAACTGGCCGAACTGGCGCTTGCCGAGGCAAATGACCCGCCGGGTCTGTGGTCGGACGGAGCCTTCTTCACCCTTGCCGCCGCCGGGGAGTTGCCTCAGTGAGCCTTGCGGAACGCCTCACCGAAGCGCTGACTTGCGGCGAGCCCGACGGACTTTCCACAGGCGATCTTCACGATGACGAATCTGCAAGCGAGGCGCGCGACGCGGCGGTTCTGGTCGCGATCACCGACCGGCCCGAGCCCGGCTTGCTGTTCATCGTTCGCCCGCCCGAAATGCGCACACACGCCGGGCAGGTTGCCTTCCCCGGCGGCAAGGTTGATCCTGACGATCGAGATCCCGCACACACCGCGCTGCGCGAAGCGTGGGAGGAGCTTGCGATCGACCCTGCGTTTGTCCGCATCTGCGGCGTCGCCGACCGCTATCGGACGATCACCAATTATTGTGTGACCCCGGTGGTCGGCGTGATCCCGCCCGATCTGGAGCTCAAGCCGGACCCGGGGGAAGTCGCCGACTGGTTTGAAGCCCCCCTCGCCTTCGTCCTCGACCCCGTCAACCAGGTGAGACAATCGGTCATTCTCAATGGCCGTAATCGAACTTACACCCAGATCGACTGGCGCGGACGTCGCATCTGGGGCGCCACCGCGGCAATGATCGTCAACCTGTCGCGTCGCCTTACCCAACCCGCATGAAGCTCGATCCGACCGCCTGGCTCGACCGGCCGGGTATGCATCGCCTGCTGACCGCACTGGACGCCGAAGGTGGCGCGACTCGCCTGGTCGGCGGCGCGGTGCGCGATCTTGCGCTTGGCTCCGAGGTCTCCGACTACGACCTGTCGACGCGCTTCGTTCCCGACGACGTCGTGAAGCGGCTAACTGGGGCCGGCATCAAGACGGTCCCGACCGGGCTCGCCCATGGCACGATTACCGCAGTCAGTTCAGGCACCGTCGTCGAGGTCACGACGCTCCGCTCCGACCTCGCCACCGACGGGCGGCGGGCCACGGTCGCCTTTACCGACGACTGGGGCGCCGACGCTTCGCGCCGCGACTTTACCATTAACGCGCTCTATGCCGATCCGCTAAGCGGGGAGATCAGCGACCCTGCGGGCGAGGGCCTGGCCGATCTCGAAGCCCGGCGAGTCCGCTTCATCGGCGACCCGCGTAAACGGATCGCCGAAGATCATCTTCGCATCCTGCGCTTCTTCCGCTTCCATGCGCGGTTCGGGAAGGGCACCCCCGAAGGAGCCGCCCTCGCCGCCTGCACCGAGCGCGCCAACGACCTGATGGCCCTGTCGCGCGAACGAATCGCATATGAACTGGTCAATTTTCTGGGGTTACCCGACCCGGTCGCGACGCTGGCAATCATGATTGACCACGGCATACTGCGCCCCGTGCTACCCGAGATCGGCGACCCCGCCCCGCTCGCAGCACTGATTGCCGCCGAACAAAGCGCGCACATTCCCGCCGACCCGCTCCGCCGCCTGGCGTCACTCCTCCCCCGCGACCCGCTGATAGCCGAGAAAATCGCCACTCGGCTCAAGCTGCCGGTGAAATCCCGCAAGCGACTGGCCCGGGCAGTCGAGCAGACCAACCTTGGCAGCCCCCAGGCGCATGCGTTCAGGCTGGGCTCCGAGTCGGCGGCCGATCGCCTGCTCATCGACGGGCGCCCGGCCGACGCCGCGAGCATCGCCGAATGGACCCCGCCGCGCCTGCCCGTGTCCGGCGGCGCGCTCATCGCCCGTGGCGTTCCCCAAGGGCCACTGGTTGCAAAAACGCTCAAGGCAATCGAGCAGGCGTGGCTTGATGCTGACTTCCCAACCGGCGCCGTGTTCGATGCGATCGTTGCCGACGCCATTGCCCGCGCGGCCGGGTCGTCATAGGCTGCACTCGTGGATGCACCAATCCCCCGCCCGGCCGACCCCGCCGCCCGCGCCCGCCTGACCGAAGCGCTCGTCGCTTGCGGAGCGGAGGACCGCGCCGCCTTCCGCACCCTCTATGATCTGACTTCGGCGAAGCTTTTCGGCATCGTCCACTGTATCTGCAACGACCGGCAGGCTGCGGAGGAAGTTTTGAGCGACGTTTATCTGACCGTGTGGAAGCGCGCCGGCGCCTATGAGCCTGGTCGTGCCTCGCCGATCAGCTGGCTCGCAACGATCGCTCGCAACCGGGCAATCGACTGGCGGCGAGCAGCCAAGCGCGCGCCCTCGACCCCGCTCGAAGAAGCGCCCGATGTCGCCGACGATCGCCCGGTGGCGATCGACATGCTCCTTCAGGATGAAAGCGCACGCGCGCTGCACTTGTGCCTCGACGCCCTCGACGACAAGCAACGCGTCGCTATTCGCACCGCCTTCTTCGATGGCCTGACCTATGCCGAGCTCGCCGAGCGTCAGGCGGTTCCGCTCGGCACGATGAAAAGCTGGGTACGTCGCGGATTGATCAGGCTGAAGGATTGTCTCGATGACGCCGCCTGACCTTGCCGCCCCCTCCGGCGGGCCCGCTCCCGACGTCGCCGCGGCCGAGCTCGCCCTTGGCTTGCTCGAGGGTGACGACCGCGCCGCAGCGCTCCGCCGCCAGCTCGCCGATCCCGGCTTCGCGCGCGAGGTCGAGCGTTGGCGCGACCATTTCGCAACGCTCTTCGCCGGAAGCGCTGAACGCGTCCCACCGGCCGCACTCGCCGAACGGATTGAGTCGCAGTTCGACCGCGCGGAGCAACGCAGCGTCGGCGTCGCCGCGCCCGCTTTCTGGCGTCCGCTCGCGCTTGCCTCAATGCTCGCGGCCGCGAGCTTGTCGGGCGTGCTCTTGGTCCGAACGGAAACCCCATCGCTCGTGCCCTCCGCAGTGGGCCCGTCCAGCTCGGCTCAGATGGTCGCAGCGCTTGCCCTCGCCGACGGCAAGACCGCCCCGTTGGCGGCTTATTACGACCCCGCCGCGCGAATGGTGCGAATGCCAGCGCCGATGCCGATCCCGGTTGGTCGCAGCGCCCAGCTATGGGCAATCGCGCCCGGCCAGGCGCCGCAGCCGCTGGGGCTGTTCCACGTCGTCGGCAACAGCGTTGTCGCCGAAGCGAAGACCAAGACGGCGATCCCCGCAGGAACCATGCTGGCAATCTCGTTCGAGCCTATGGGCGGATCACCGACCGGCCAGCCGACCGGCCCCGTTGTTGCCAGCGGCGCGCTGAGCAAGGTTTGATTGCGTCCGGCGGGGACTACCGGTCGTATCTCCGATCAACTCCCCTCGGAGCATGAATAGGAGATCATCATGAAAACCGCTTTACTCGCTTTTACCGCCGCCGTTGCGCTGACTGCTGTCTCGGCCAGCGCGCATAATCCGATGGTCGGCGGCGCCGCAATGTATTCGTCGAAGACAATCGTCGCCAATGCCGTAAACTCGAAGGACCACACCACGCTCGTCGCGGCGGTCAAGGCTGCCGGACTCGTCGACACGCTCAATTCGAAGGGCCCGTTCACCGTATTCGCGCCGACCAACGCCGCCTTTGCCAAGCTTCCCGCCGGCACGGTCGAGACGCTGGTCAAGCCCGAGAACAAGGATACGCTGACCAAGATCCTGACCTATCACGTCGTCTCCGGCCGGATCACTGCCGGCCAGATCAAGTCAATGGCGATGCGTCATCATGGCACCGCCACGCTGACCACGGTCGAAGGCGAAAAGCTCATGTTCCGCAAGGCGGGCATGGGCTGGAAGGTGATCGATGCCAAGGGCGGTACCGCCCGGATCACGATTGCCAACGTAATGCAGTCGAACGGCGTGATCCACGTCATCGACTCAGTGCTTATGCCCTAGGCTCGATAGTTAATGGCGGGTACGCGCGTCTCCGCCTTTGACTCGATCATGCTTTGGCAAAGCTAGGGGCTGGTTCTTTGCCCCGAGGAACGGCCGGCGGTGTGTCCCCCTTCGCCGCCGGCTGAACCTTCATTCAACAATCGGCAGTGCCCGCCCCCGCAGCGGTGTCCGGGATTTCCAATAGTCGAGCGCCGCGTCGGCTTCGAGCGGCCGTGCATAGTAGAAGCCCTGCCCGCTCGAACAGCCCAGGGTTGCAAGCGTCGTCGCCAATTCGACCGACTCGATGCCTTCGGCCGTCGTCGACATTCCCAGCGCATCAGCCAGGCTCAAAACGGCGCGCACGATCGACACGCTATCGGGATCGGTCATCATCGCACTGACGAAGCTGCGGTCGATCTTGAGCACGTCGATGGGCAGGCGCTGGAGATAGGCAAGACTGGAATAGCCGGTTCCGAAGTCGTCCATGGCCACCGTCGCATCAAGTGCCTTGAGCGCCTCTAACACCCGCTTTGCTCGCCCCGGATCTTGGACAATCGAGCTTTCCGTCAGCTCCAAGGAAAGTCGATTTCCGCTCAGCCCGCTTGATCGCAACGCGCTCGAGACCATTTGCGCGATATCGTCGCGCGCCACCTGAATGGCCGACAGGTTGACCGCGACGTAGAGCGGAAGTCGCTGGCCAGCCTGCTCGTCCCAACCGGTCAAAGTGTGCGCCGCCCGGTCCATTGCCCACCTGCCGAGCGTCAGGATGAGGCCGCTTTCCTCTGCAACCGGAATAAACTCCGACGGGGTGATTTCGCCGCGATCGGGATGCATCCAGCGCGCCAGCGCCTCGAAGCCGGCAACCTGACCGGACTTCAGATCGATCAGCGGCTGGTAGAACAGGTTCAGCTCATCCTTGTCGAGCGCGCGGCGGAGTTCGGTCTCGATCGAAAACCGCCGCCGCGCCGCGCTCGCCTCGCCCGGCTCGTAGACCTGCGGTCGTCCGGTCGTCTTGGCCTGCTTGACGGCGAACTGCGCGTTGCGAAACAATTCTTCACTGTCGTGGCCCGGCTGCATGAGCGCGATGCCGATGCCACATTCGACGCGAATTTCGAGCTCAGACAAGCGAAAAGGCGTCGTCAGTACCTGCTGAATTCGCTCCGCCGCGGCGAGAGCGTCGTCGATCCCGCGCTGGACCCCCACCAGCACTCCGAACTCATTGCCTCCGGTGCGGGCCAGCACGTCCCCGTTCCGCAGCGTCGACATCAGGCGGCGCGCGAACGTGATCAACAATTCGTCCCCGGCAAGGCTTCCCATGCTCTCGTTGATCCGACTGAAGCGTAGCAAATCGACGACCAGGACGGCGTGGTCACCGACCGCCTGCCCATTCCTTGCTACCACCCCCGCCTGCTCGATTGCGTCGGTGAAGCCGAGGCGATTGGGAAGCCCGGTCAGGCTGTCCCTGAGCATTTCCGCTCGCAGGGTTCTTTCAGCTTGGACCTCAAGCGTTCGGTCGACGACACTGACCAGGCAGCGCCTTGTCCCGTCGTTCGCAGCCGGCAGCGGGGCCAGCTTCATCCGGTAATAGCGCGCCTCGATCCCGCTGCCATCGCGAAATTCAAGTTCGTCGCGAGCGCGGCCCTCCTCGGTTAGATAGGTCCGCAACAGGTGGGCAATCGGACCCGTCCGGCCGAGCACCGCCTCGATCGCCATTCCTTCGCTGTGTCGGGCCAAGCGAGCCGCGTCACGCATTCGGGTGTTCGACGCGATCAGCGTCAGACGATTCTCGCGCAGTCCGACGACCGCCGCCGCGATTGGCAAGGCGTCGAGCAGCAAGCGATCATCCCACCGCGCCGCGACGCCCCGCGCGACCGACGCAATCGCGTCGGACACACCGGATTGAACCGGTCTGCGGTGGGCAGGTGCCTGCATCACAAAGTCGTTACGCCTCACCGGTTAATTGTCCGTTTCTCCCATGCGCTTGCGAGCTTTACTGGTCTCAACCAGCCGGAACTCGCCGCCTTGCAACCCGACGGCCCCGCTGCTAGGGGCCCGGCAACCCGGCGGGGGTGCGTGGTTTCGGCCGTCTGCGTCCCCACTCGTGCAGGGGCCAAACTTCGTCTTGGAGCTTATCGCGCGTGGAGAATTCCGGCGGCAATCTTGATAATGCCGGCCCCGCTGGCGGTGGCTCTGCCAGCCTTGCGGGTCGCTATGCGACGGCATTGTTCGGCCTCGCGCGAGATGAGAGGCAGATCGATTCGGTTGCGCAGAGCCTCGAATCGCTGAGCAACGCGCTCGCCGAATCGCCCGACCTGAAGCGCTTGGTGTCCAGCCCGCTGGTCAGCCGCAATGACGCCGGCAAGGTCATCGCCGCGCTCAAGGACACGCTCGGGCTCGACCCGCTGACCGCGCGCTTCGTTGGCGTTCTCGCCCACAACGGTCGGCTTCGTGAGCTTCCTGCAGTGATCGCTCAGGTTCGCCGCCTCGCCGCCAATGCTCGCGGTGAAATGACCGCTCAGGTCACCACCGCGCACGCACTCGATGACGACCAGCGCGCCGCGCTGGCAGCGCAGCTCAAGGCACGCGTCAGGCATGACGTCATGATCGACGCCCGCGTCGATCCTTCCATTCTCGGCGGCATCGTCATTCGGCTCGGTAGTCAGATGATTGATGCTTCCATCCGTACCAAATTAAACACTCTCGCCACGGCGATGAAAGGCTGAACCATGGACATCCGCGCCGCAGAAATCTCCCGCGTCATTCGCGACCAGATCGCGAATTTCGATTCCGACGCGCAAGTCACCGAAGTCGGCAGCGTGCTGTCGGTGGGCGACGGGATCGCTCGTATCCACGGGCTCGACAACGTCCAGGCGGGCGAGATGATCGAGTTTGAGGGCGGCATCCAGGGCATGGCGCTCAACCTCGAAAGCGACAATGTCGGCGCGGTCATCTTCGGCAACGACAGCGCGATCAGGGAAGGCACCAGCGTCAAGCGGACCGGCACGATCGTCGACGTCCCCGTCGGCAAGGGCCTGCTCGGCCGCGTCGTCGATGCGCTCGGCAACCCGATCGACGGCAAGGGCCCGATCGTCAGCGACCAGCGCAGCCGCGTCGAGGTCAAGGCGCCCGGCATCATCCCGCGCACCTCGGTCCATGAGCCGGTCCAGACCGGTCTCAAGGCATTGGACGCCCTCGTCCCCGTCGGCCGCGGCCAGCGCGAGCTGATCATCGGCGATCGCCAGACCGGCAAGACCGCCGTCGCGCTCGACACCTTCATCAACCAAAAGGCCGCCAACGCGGGCGATGACGAGAGCAAGAAGCTATACTGCATCTATGTCGCGATCGGGCAGAAGCGCTCGACCGTCGCCCAGATCGTCAAGGCGCTCGAGGAAAATGGCGCGATGGAATATACCATCGTCGTCGCCGCGACCGCGTCGGAGCCCGCCCCGCTGCAATATCTTGCCCCCTACACCGGCTGTGCGATGGGCGAGTTTTTCCGCGACAATGGCATGCACGCGGTCATCGTCTATGACGATCTGTCGAAGCAGGCCGTTGCCTATCGCCAGATGTCGTTGCTGCTGCGCCGCCCGCCGGGCCGCGAGGCTTATCCCGGCGACGTCTTCTATCTCCACTCTCGCTTGCTCGAGCGCGCCGCCAAGATGAACGAGGCCAATGGCTCGGGTTCGCTGACCGCGCTGCCGATCATCGAGACGCAGGCGGGCGACGTGTCGGCCTACATCCCGACCAACGTGATCTCGATCACCGACGGCCAGATCTTCCTCGAGACCGACCTGTTCTACCAGGGCGTTCGTCCTGCGATTAACGTCGGGCTCAGCGTGTCGCGCGTGGGTTCGGCCGCGCAGACCAAGGCGATGAAGAAGGTCGCCGGGTCGATCAAGCTTGAACTCGCCCAATATCGCGAAATGGCCGCCTTCGCTCAGTTCGGTTCCGACCTTGACGCCTCGACCCAGAAGCTGCTGGCGCGCGGTGCCCGCCTGACCGAACTGCTCAAGCAAGCACAGTTTGCGCCGATGCCGATCGAGGAGCAGGTCGCGTCGATCTTCGCTGGCACGCAGGGCTATGTCGACGCGGTCCCGACCGCCGACGTTACCCGCTACGAGGCGGCAATGCTGAGCTATCTTCGCTCGGATCACGCCGATGTGCTCGGCAAGATCCGCGACACCAAGGCGCTCGACGACGAGACCTCGGGCAAATTGAAGGACGCGCTCGCCACTTTCGGCAAGCAGTTCGCATAGTTTAACCGTCATCCCGGGCTTGACCCGGGACCCGCCTTTTTCTTCGGCGGGATGATTGAAGAAGAAGGCAGGCCCCGGATCAGGTCCGGGGTGACGAATGGGAAACGATGGCAAGTCTCAAAGCCCTCAAGATGCGCATCGGCTCGGTCAAGTCGACGCAGAAGATCACCAAGGCGATGAAGATGGTCGCCGCGGCCAAGCTTCGCCGCGCGCAGGCCAATGCCGAGGCCGGGCGCCCCTATGCCACGCGCCTCGCTGCGGTCGTATCGAGCCTCGCCAGCCGCGTGTCGATCGGCCCGCAATCGCCCAAACTCATCGCCGGCCACGGCAAGGACGAAACCCACCTGATCGTGCTCGCCACGGGCGATCGTGGCCTTGCCGGGGCGTTCAACACCAACATCGTTCGCGCCGCTCGCCGCAAGGCCGAGGAACTCGAAGCGGCGGGCAAGACGGTGCTATTCTACATCGTCGGCCGCAAGGGCCGCCCCGCGATCCAGCGCTTCTATGCCAAGGGCATCGTCGGCCAGCACGACACCAGCGCGATGAAGGCTCCAGCTTACTCGGACGCGCTCAGCATCGCCGAGCATATCAGCGAGCGGTTCCTCGCGGGCGAGTTCGACGTCGTCCACCTCGCCTATGCCAACTTCCGCTCGACCCTGCTGCAGGAGCCGACGGTCGACCAGATCATCCCGGTGGTTCCTGCCGCAGTTCCGGCCAACGACAAGGCCGCCGCGCCCTCGGCCGCGACTGAATATGAGCCCGACGAGGAAACCATCCTCGCCGCGCTGCTACCCAAGAATGTCGCGATCCAGATTTACCGCGCGCTGCTTGAAAACGCCGCCGGCTTCTACGGCTCGCAAATGACCGCGATGGACAATGCGACGCGCAACGCGGGCGACATGATCAACAAGCTGTCGGTCAAATACAACCGCCAGCGCCAGGCCGCGATTACCACCGAACTCGTTGAAATCATCTCGGGCGCCGAAGCGCTCTAACTCGCACGCAAGCTCAAGGAAGCAGACATGGCCACCGCCGCAACCACCCTTAACCCCACCGCCGGGGGCAACCTCTCCGGCCGTATCGCGCAGGTCATCGGCGCCGTCGTCGACGTCGCGTTCGATGGCGAGCTGCCGCCGATCCTCGCCGCGCTCGAGACCGAGAATAACGGCAACCGCCTCGTCCTCGAGGTCGCGCAGCATCTCGGCGAGAATATCGTCCGCACGATTGCGATGGACGCGACCGAGGGCCTCACCCGTGGTCAGCCGGTCCGCGCGACGGGCTCGCAGATCCAGGTCCCGGTCGGCCCGATGACGCTCGGCCGGATCATGAACGTCATCGGCGAGCCGATCGACGAGCGCGGCCCGATTGGCTCGACCCTCTTCTCCCCGATCCACGCCGAGGCCCCCTTGTTCGTCGACCAGTCGACCGACGCGAGCATCCTCGTCACCGGCATCAAGGTCATCGACCTCCTCGCGCCCTATGCCAAGGGCGGCAAGATCGGCCTGTTCGGCGGCGCCGGCGTCGGCAAGACCGTGCTCATCCAAGAGCTGATCAACAATATCGCCAAGGGCCATGGCGGCGTGTCGGTGTTCGCCGGGGTCGGCGAGCGCACCCGCGAAGGCAATGATCTTTACCACGAGTTCCTCGACGCCGGGGTCATCGCCAAGGACGCCGACGGTAATCCGACGCCAGAGGGCTCCAAGGTCGCGCTCGTGTTCGGCCAGATGAACGAGCCGCCGGGCGCCCGCGCCCGCGTCGCGCTGTCGGGCCTGACCCAGGCCGAATATTTCCGCGACGTCGAAGGGCAGGACGTATTGTTCTTCGTCGACAACATCTTCCGCTTCACCCAGGCGGGTTCGGAAGTGTCCGCACTGCTCGGCCGCATCCCGTCGGCGGTGGGCTATCAGCCGACGCTGGCGACCGACATGGGCGCGCTTCAGGAGCGGATTACCTCGACCAACAAGGGGTCGATCACTTCGGTCCAGGCAATCTACGTCCCCGCCGACGATCTTACCGATCCGGCCCCGGCCGCATCGTTCGCCCACTTGGACGCGACAACCACGCTTAACCGCGCGATTTCTGAGCTCGGTATCTATCCCGCGGTCGATCCGCTCGATTCGACCTCGCGCGTGCTCACCGTCGCCGTCGTTGGGCAGGAGCATTACGACACCGCGCGCAAGGTCCAGGAAACGCTGCAAAAGTATAAGTCGCTGCAGGACATCATCGCCATCCTCGGGATGGATGAGCTGTCGGAAGAGGACAAGACGATCGTCGCCCGCGCGCGCAAGATCCAGCGCTTCCTCAGCCAGCCGTTCCACGTCGCCGAAGTGTTCACCGGCATCCCCGGCAAGTTCGTGCAGGTCGAGGACA
>JBDSGJ010000041.1:0-31183 GCA_039919075.1 Sphingomicrobium sp. | reverse complement strand
CAGAGCGAACCGTCTTGGGCCTGTGGGACCTGATCGGCAGGCTCGTCGATATCTTCCAGCCCACCGAATGCGCCAACTACTTCAGTTCGTGCGGTTATGATCCAGACTGAACGGAAAACGCTCTAGTGCTAGTCGCCACCGCGGACTACGCGAGGGCTTGCTCCACCAACTCGCGAGATTCGGCGTGCACGGCCCAGAAGTCGCGCACGGTGCGCCCAGCGAGCTTCTCCTGAAGCACAAACAAATGTGAGTTCCAGCCACTTCCGAAGTCCTGCGTCCCGGTCGGGCTTTGAATGCCGCTGTGGGTCAGTACGAGCCGCGTGTGGTCGCCTTCAGGAAATAGCTCGAACGTAGCGACGCCGTTGCGGCCCTCGCCGAACGTGAAGGCCAGTATACGATGCGGCTCGAAGCGCAGCACCTGCTCCTTGTTCACGGCGCCCTTGTGGCCGGCGTACTCCGCCGGGCAGGGCACGTCGTCAGACGACAAGTTGTCGTGATCGAACGCGAGCTCGAGAGGCCCTTCAGCCGCGACTTCAAATATTCGTCCTGCCTTCGCTGGATGGATGCTGGACACCCACTTGGGCAAGTCCGGCCCGAATTGCTTAATGTACTCCCAGCGGTGGAGGCGAAAACCAAATCCCTGCGCCCATGAGCACGAGTAGTTACGAATCGTCCCGTCGGGCGCGAGACGCCGCACGTTATACGCGCCGTACGTGTCTGGGGAGGCCAACACGCTCGATACGGTGGTCAAAAGGTCCATCGTCTCCACCCGCCGCCATTTTGTCAGTACCCGTCTAGCGCATTTCATCTAATACGAAATGGGACAACCGGGTTTCGCTGACTGCTATACATGAACGAGTTTGCTCCCGCCGTCAGAAGATCGATTCGGCCCTATGAGCCAGCATCTTCTGACGAACCATCGTGTGCTGCTTGGGGGCGACGCGGGCATACGCTTAAGCGCAGCATCCATGCGAGCCGCCGTCTTCGGTCTGGAGTAGGTGTGATCTTTTTTGTAGGTCGTTACCATGGGGAGATCGCTTCGCGTTGTTGGTTGGCCGTAACCTGACCATTTCCGAATCGCCATTGCATTAGCCAGAATTGTTCAGACTTTGTGCCGCCAAACCTTCCTCGCAAGTATGTCGGGGCCAAAAGAAGGGGTAGTCATGATGAGGTTGCAGACCGCCTACGCAGCGATGCTAATGCTCGTATCATGTAGTCAGGCTCATTCAGACCCGGATAACGAGACAAGCCTCGCGAGCGCGGTCGGATCGTCAGCGTCGTCGCTTGAGTCGAAATTTGCTGAGATGAAGTACAGTTCCGCGGATCGCTCCACTCCAGACAAGTCGATCACAAGTTTTTTCGAGGCCCGAAACGCGAAAGCTCAACTCAACTGCTATATCAGAGACAAAATTCGTTCTGATGGAAAAGGACAATTCGATAATAATTTCAGCGAAGTACGAAAATATTATTTGTCATTTTTTACAGGAAAAGCGCTCACAGGAAACAAACCTAAAGCTGATGACCAAGATATCAGTCAATGTTTAAAAAAAGCAACCAAACTATCTCTCGAAATTAAGGAAGTAAAAGAAGAAACGCCAACGCGTGCAATAGTAATTGCGAATATTAGGAACATAACAGCTATTCCCGATGGCGCAACGGTTGATGACTTTGACAAAAAACGCCGTGCTGACGGGGAGGATTTTAAGTATGAACTAACAAAAGAGAAGTCTGAATGGAGAATATCTCAAGTCTATTCATTCGATGATATTGAAAAACATGATTGGGAAGTTAAATACAAGGATGACGACGGACCTTATGTTCCTTCAATTGCTCTTCCCGTTGACTTATACTAGTAAGCAGAAATCAAGGATGGTACTTCCAGCAACGTCAAGCGGCCGAAATTGGTCGTTTCCTGCCGCTCGTAAGCAGGAATAAAGGGTGTGATTTTTCCCACTAGCGCGTCGACTGGCCGGGCGTAAACCGCTGCCGTACCAGAGTTAGAACATGAGGTGTTGGCAACGAACTCAAGCTGGGTGACGGTTTGAACCTTGCGAACGACTGATGTAACGAAACGGTGGGGATAGGCTGGCCAGCCGACAAGCGCGACACTCCGACGCGCTTCCCCGCCTTAGTTTCGGAGCCGCTGCGGAGGGCGGATGGACACTACCCAACGTGCATATCGCGGTGCATTCCCGATATGGTCTGAGATTAAGAAATCCGTCAGCGCTGGCGATATTGTTGGTGCACACAGCAAGTGGGTTGAGGTCCTCGCGGAGCTTGGCAAGGACTATCGGAACTTGCCTCCAAACGACGCCGGCCGTTCGATGATCGAATACTTGCTCACTGTCATGGCACTGATCCCCGAAACGGATGACGCCAAGCCGGCTCGATCGATGGTCGCTGCGTTATTGGCGTTCATCAGTGAGGCACCGACAGGCAAACGTACTCACAAGCTATTCAACTGGAATGGCCTGCAGGGTACTTTCGGCAAAACGGATATATATGATCAAGTCGTTATTGCGAAATCAATTGCTTGTTGGTCTCTACTTTCGCAGTTTAAACACAACAAACCCGCCAAGTTTATTACCGACACCTTGAACTCGCTAGGGTATCAAGTGGGCACTTCCACGGTTCGACAATGGAAGCGAAGAATTAAATTGTGGGAGACGTCGAGGAATATATACATTCAAGATTGGTATGATCTGCTTGACTTGATCGACGAGCATCAGATTAAGACAGTGGCCGATGCGGAGAGCGTAGTTCGGAAGGAGTTGCATCTCGCCGTTACATACCGTCCGTAGCAAGTAACCGCAAAATATCTGAATTCTAATGCCGCCTGATCAAAGGAGGCGACATTGGACATCATGAACACAGCTGAAGCGGCGCGCTATGTCCGTCTTGGCAAGCCGACGCTCGAACGGTTCCGCATCAAGGGCGATGGCCCGCGCTACGCGAAGCTCGGGGGAGCAGTGCGCTATCGCCAAGCCGATCTGGACGCATGGTTGGAGAGCCGCATGACCCGCTCGACTAGTGAGGCCTCGGCATGAATCGCTTGGGACGAAGGGGCCCGCCGTGCAGGGCCGGCCCCGAGATCAGGACGCTGGCGCAATCATAACCGGGGTGGCAGTGTGATGATCTGTTTTGATGCAATCCGTCGCCAGCACCTGCTCGCCGACGTTGCTGGTCGCCACATCGCGCTAAAGCGCATTGGCAATGAATGGACGGGTTTATGCCCATTTCATGAGGATGGCCGGCCCAGCTTCACGATCTTTGCGGACGGCCAGCGCTTCTATTGCTTTGGGTGTAGTGCTTCCGGAGACGTGCTTGATTTTGTCGCGGTAATCGAGGGCATCGGACTCGTGGAAGCCGCCTCCCGATTGTCGGTGGACTACAATAAGCCCGCTTTTCTTGGGCCCAGTCGCGCATGCCAATGTGCTCAGCAACGGCCATCGCCCGAAGAGTTAGGAAAAATGGAGCGCGTTCGATCGATCTGGAACAGCGCTCAGCCAGCGCCTGACACGTTGGCGGCCGTCTATCTGGCCAGTCGGGCTATTACTGGCCCGATTCCCGCCTCGATCCGGTTCGCCGTGCTGGCTGCTGGCAGGGGCGTTACAGGGCCAGCGCTGGTCGCGAGCATAGTCTCCCTGTCTGGGGGGTTGATCGGCGTCCAGCGGACGTTTCTGGCCGCCGATGGCAGCGGTAAGGCAACAATGGACAAGCCGAAGTTGTCACTGGGTTCTGTCCGGGGCGGCGCGATCCGTTGTGGCGAACCAGCCGAAATTCTGATCATCGCGGAGGGACTGGAGGATGCGCTTTCCGCACAGATGATATTCGGTCTCCCGGCCTGGGCATCGGCCGGTGCTGGAATGATGGGGAAGATGGCTCTGCCCGATCGCGTGCGGTCAGTTATCATCGCCGTCGACAATGATGCGGCTGGCGAACGTGCGGCGGACACGGCGGCATCTGCATACAGGCTGCAAGGACGCGACGTCAGCCTTGTCCGGCCCAGCGGTAGATACAAAGACTTCAATGACGAGTTGAGGGGAGCGGATGCACGATGAATTCGGGCACGGCCAAAAATCGGGCCGCGAGGTCGCCGATTTGCTGTCTGATTTGGCTGATCATCGACGGCAACAACGTCGAACTTCTTGAGTTCGACCAATGAAGGCGGATCTTAAATCGATTCTAGCTGAGACCGACGGACGTTCTCGTAATTCGGCATTCGAGCGGGGGCCGCCGCCGCTTGCATTGCGCCAAGGCACAACCGCTGCTGCGCTCATGGCAAAATCGTTCGATCCTGTGCGCTACATTGTGCCGGGGTATCTCGCCGAGGGATGCACACTGCTCGCGGGAGCGCCGAAGATCGGCAAGTCATGGCTCGCGCTTAATCTGGCAGTGGCTATCTCAGGCGGCCGACCCGCTTTTGGATCCATAACTTCCGAGATTGGAGACGTGCTCTATCTAGCGCTCGAAGACAACGAGCGCCGGTTGAAGAAGCGACTCATCCAGATGGGATTACGCGAAGCACCGGACCGGCTGAACCTCCAGACGCAATGGCCGACAATCGGTCAGGGTTGCTTGAAAGAGATTGACTCGTGGGCACGGGCAGTTCCCTGCCCGTTGCTGGTTATCGTTGACGTGCTGCAGCGAGTGAAGCCGGAAGCAACCAACAATCAGCAGCAGTACGAGGCCGACTATAAGGCCGTGACTGGATTACAGAACCTCGCTTCCAAATTCGGTATGGCCGTGCTTGTCCTCACCCACACCCGCAAGATGGATGCAGAGGACCCGTTCGATAGCGTGAGCGGCACGCGCGGACTCACGGGTGCTGCCGACACCGTTCTGGTGCTCAAACGGGACAATGGGACAGGTGTCGCCGGTCGTGCGACGATTTATGGGCGAGGTCGGGACATCGAAGAAATCGAGACCGTGGTCGAGTTCAATCGGGACAATGGGACATGGCGCATCGTCGGAATGGCCCATGAAATCGCGAAAACCAATGAGCGGCAAGCCATCCTCGACGTGCTTAAATCAAGTTCCGGCCCCCTCAACGCACGGGAGATTTCCGACCGTTCCGGCAAGAAATACGAGGCAGTTCGGAAAACCCTGACACGCATGGCAGCGAATGGCGAAGCGAGCAAAGAGGGGCGGGGCCTATTTAGGTGTCCCATCGGTCCCATTGAACCCAGCTTGTCCATTCTAACCGTATGACTGGGACATTGGGACACTTGGGACAAGATATAAGGGTACTGTAGGAGCTTTGACCGATGAACAATGAACGCATCAACCCGCCGCCGTCTAAGCGAGGATCCAAGAAAGGTGACGCTTCCCTATCCGCTGCGGCAGGGGTTGCCCCAGCCCAAGCAGGAATGTCGGAAGCTGCTCGCGCGTTGGCGGCCGAAGCGGCTCAACGGACCAATGCCCGGCGCGAGGCCATTTCGATGACGCTCGACGGGAACACTTTCGTCGTGCCGGACGACGCGGAGGCGAGTGCCGCGCAATACGTACGTCTGTCCGATACCTTCGGGACCGCCAGCAAGAACGTCTTGGCCATGGTCATAGGCGCGCTACGCCAATCAGCCACCGGGCGCGACGGCGGCGATCCCTGCCCGGTGACGCTGAATGCTTCAATCGCCTTGGTCGACGCCATCCGTCCCGAGAACGAACTAGAGACCGCGTTGGCACTCCAAATGGCGACGTGCCATCAGCTCTCGACCGAGATGATGGGGCGGGCAAAAACGACTACTAGGACGGATCATCTCCAGCTTTACGCCAATCTAGCGATCAAGCTGCAGCGGACTTTCACTGCCCAGCTTGAGGCGCTGGGAAAAATGCGAGGAAATGCCAGTCAATCGGTTCGCGTTGAGCATGTCCACGTCCATGACGGCGGCCAAGCCATCGTCGGTAATGTCCAAACCGAATCGAAGACCAAGAGGGGGGTGGCAGCAACAATTGGGGCGGATCAATCCCATGCAACCGAATAATCTAGCGAGCGTCCCGCGATGCGGGGCCCGAACGCGATCGGGACGGCCGTGTCAGTGCCCAGCCGTCCGGGGGCGCAACCGATGTCGGATGCATGGGGGCAAGAATCCCGGCCCGCCGACGGGGAACCGCAACGCATGGAAGCATGGCGGCTATGATCGAGAAACTGAAGATCTGCGGTTCGAGCTGGCAGGAATCCGGGACGCGCTGAGGGTGATCAAACTGGACTGACGGCCAGCCCGTCCAAAACGCAACGGGTTGCAGAAGGCCCCTTCAGCTAATTCGCCGAGCGAGCGGCTGGAAGTGGGTGGTTCTCAGACTGGCGGCTTTGGGTCCAGAATTGGCAGGAAGCGGACGTTAGCTCTCTTGGTTGCCTTTGCAGTAATGCACGCTTCAGAACCGAGCATTTACCGTGACGCGCGCTGATCGAGACTCGATCGGATGGAAATGAATGTCGTTCTCGCCACCCGGCCCCTCGTTTGGCAGTCGCGACTGATAGTAATAGTCGATCGCTGAGCTCTTTGAGTCGAGCAGATTGAACGCTTCAAGCTGGACAGTAAGCTCAGGCCGGATCTTATAGCCGACGCGCCCATTCAACGTCGTTGTCGACTTCGACCGAACGCTATTGTCCTCGATCAAAGGGCGAGGTCCGAAGTAGCGGAACTGCAAGGCCCCGAAATAGGGACCAAGATCATCGATCGATGCGGCGAGCGAAGCGACACCTTCGACCGCTCCCGGAATACGCAATCCGATCGGGTCAGGGTCGCGGAAGCGCGCTTTCGCATAGGCGATGTCTGCGTCGAGCGTTAGCCAGTGGGTCGGCTTGTAGTAGTTCGAAAACTCAAACCCCACCCGCCTACTCGGCCGACCGGCAGATGTAGTTCCCGCATCACCCTGGAAAATGAGTTCCGAGGCGAAATCGAGCCCATAGACGGAGAGCGTGCTTTGGAGGCGATGAACGAGTTCCGTGCGAATGCCTAGCTCAACACCCTTCGCTCGCACCAATCCCGGCACGCGGTCGGCCGAATCGCCGGACTTGGGATCAACCGCAATCACCGTTCCGCGTGCGTCGTTGCTGTGAAAGCCGTAGCCCGCATTCACGTAGAACTCAGTCTTGTCCCACGGCCCGAAAATCAGGCTCAGTTTCGGGCTGAGAAGCGAGGCATGCGTCTTGCCCGTGTTGGCATCCAAGGAGCTCTTCACGTTGAAATCATAATAGTCTTCACGAACGCCAACCACGATTCGAAACTGATCGCCCCAATACGTGGTGTTTTCGAAAAAGCCACCGACACTCGTCTCCTTGATTCGGTCACGCCGCGTGGTGGAAATTAGCTGCCTAGCCTTCGTGCTGAGTAGGCCATTGCGGATGGCATCGCGCTGGATTTGGATCCCGATTGTGCTTTCAGACGGATGCCCGAAAAGGCTCCCCCGCCAAGAGTGACTGGCATTGAGCGTCATGTCAGTGCGGTTGTCGGGCTGAGCGAACTGGTCTCCATTGACCGGATCGTCGAGAAAATAGGTGAAGTTCGAATAGATCCGCAGCCGGTTGTTGATGATGTAGGCGTTGACCTTGGTCGCCGTATTCTCGGTGCTCGTGTGCCAAGCTGCCGACAGGCTGTAGCGATGAACCTTTCCGCCGTCGGTCGGGTCGATCGAGCTGAACCGGTTGAGTGTCCCGTCGTCGACCGCCCGCTTCGGTATCTGGTCGGTCGCGTTATAGGTCGAATTATAGGCCATGGCGGTGACGTTGAAGCCCGATGCTTCTGTGCCGCGTGAGTAGCGAAGCACGCCATTGATCTTGCGATAATTGTCGCCCTTGGTGAATGGCCCGTCATTGTGGAACAGCTCCAGCGCATAGAGGACGTTGCCCCCTGCCGCGCCGAACGACCCCGCGATCAATCCGCGACGATAGCCGTTTTCGCCGACCCCCAAGCTGACCAGAGTCTTGGGTAGCGTGTCGACATAATGAACGCTGACGGATCCTGCAGCCGCGAAATCCCCGTCCTCGGCCGAATAGGGTCCCTTATGATAGTCCAGTGTGCCCGCAAGCTCGGGGATGAGCCAGTTGACGTCTGACCACCCTTGACCATGACTATGGCTCCGCTGGTTGACCAACATCCCGTCAATTGTCGTGCGAAGATCCGTTCCGTGGTCGAGGTTGAACCCACGCAGGTAGAATTGATTGGCCTTGCCCTCGCCGCTATGCTGGCTAACGATCAGTCCCGGCGTGACCTCAAGCAGCTCGCCCGGTCGATAGACGGTCCTCGCAGCAAGCTGCTTGCCCGTGACTACCCCCGCGTTCGCACTGTCGGCGACGCCAAGCTGGCTCAGGCGCGACCCGGTGACGACGATCGCGGCGGGCTGGCCTGGCGGCGAGGTGCGTTCCGCCACTTTGTCGCTGCCTGGTGGAGACGGGGTCGTCTGCGAGAGGGCCGGGGTCGCCAGCGCGGTCAGCGACAAAAGCCAGACATACCTAGTCATCTTCACCCATTCGATTGATCCCCGAAGGGTGGAGTTGCTTCGAATGTTATACGCGCCAGACGAGAAGATGGACGCTTGTCTGCCCTTCTTGCACCCCGGCCGCGAACGTCGGCTTCCCGGCATCAGCAAAAGATGTCGCGACCGTCAAATTGACCGCCTTCGGTGGCGTGCTGCCCGACACCAAGCGAATGACCAGTTTCGGGCATCGCGACGCGCTGGCTGGACTACCGACTCTGGGTCGTAAGGGGTCTTTCCGGCGAAGTGCGAAAACCCAGTTGATTGCCGCACGCGCCTCGACTCCAACGTCTCAACGGCAATCAAAGGGAGCACCAGCCACCGAATTAATCAGGGAAGTCTGAGCATCCCCGCGAGATCGGGAACTTATACCGAAACCGAATAGCTTGATTGCTATCTGATTGCTACGGCGCAGACGGCCCGAAATCTGAAGCCGTCCAAAGGTGCTAACTAGTTCAAATATATGGTGGACGCACTAGGGCTCGAACCTAGGACCCGCTGATTAAGAGTCAGCTGCTCTACCAACTGAGCTATGCGTCCATTGCCTTTTCGGGCGGGCGACGATGCGGCGTGAGCGCGTCGTGCGGGGTGCCCCTAACAAGCGCTGGCGCGGGGCGCAAGGCTTTCGCCTTACTCGAGCCGCGACTGGCTGCGCTGCTGACGCTCGAGCGCCATCAGGATACCGAGGCACAGCATGATCGTCATCACCGCCGAGCCGCCGAAGCTGACGAGGGGCAGGGGGACTCCTACCACAGGGGCCAGGCCCATAACCATCATCAGGTTGATCGTGACGAAGAAGAAGATCGTCATCGACAGCCCGGCGGCAGTCAGCTGGGCGAAGCGCGACTTGGCGTTGGCGCTGACCTTCATCCCCCAGCGGATGACCATTCCGAAGGCGAGGATGAGGAGGACCCCGCCGACCAGCCCCCATTCCTCGGCCATGGTCGCGAAGACGAAGTCGGTGTGGCCTTCAGGGAGGTAGTCGAGGTGGCTCTGGCTGCCGTTGAGGAAGCCCTTACCCCAGATCCCGCCCGATCCGATCGCGATCTTCGACTGGCTGATATGATAGCCGGCGCCCAGAGGATCGCTCTCGGGGTCCATGAAGATGAGGACCCGCTTGCGCTGGTAATCGTGCATCATCGCAAAGGCGATCGGGGCGGCGGCGGCGAGGGTTAGCCCCGAGCCGACGAACAGATAGAGCGGCAGCCCGGCGAGGAACATCACGGTGATCCCGCACAGCAGGACCATGATGCAGGTGCCAAGATCGGGCTGGATCAGGATCAGCGCGGCGGGCACGCCGAGCAGGCCAAGCGCGGGCCAAACCGCGCGCCATTTGCGGATTTCGCCGGCGGGGAGGAGTTCGTAAAAGCGCGCGAGGGTAAGAACGATCGCGGGCTTCATGAATTCGGACGGCTGGAGGCGGATCGGGCCAAGCTCGAGCCAGCGCTGAGCGCCTTTCTTGACGAGCCCGAGCGCCTCGACTCCGAACAGCATCAGCACGATCAGCGCAAAAATGGGAAAGGTCGCGGCCTTGATCGTCGCTTCCTTGAGCCATGACATTGAGATGGCGAGACCGAGGAAAAACAGGAAGACGATCGCCTGCTTCATCGCCCACGGCCGGATTGATCCACCCGCCGCCGAGTAAAGCACGACCAGACCGAAACCGGCGATACCCATGATCATGAAAATCAGGCGCCACGGCAGCTTGGCCAGGGGCCGCGGAATGATGGTTGAGCCGATCATGTCGTTTCGTCCATCGGCGGATAGCCATTGGCGGCGCGCCAAGTGGCGGTCTTGCGCGCCAGTCGCTCGTCGGGCGGGCCGCCGATGCTGCGCTCAAACGCGTCGAGCGAGGCAAGCGCCTTTTGCCGGTCGTAGAGGAAGGTGATCGTGTCCCGGATCAGCGGTGCTGCGACGGCGGCGCCAAAGCCGCCATGTTCGACGATCGCGGCGGCAGCATAGCGCGGATTGTCATACGGCGCGAAGGCCATGAACAGCGAGTGATCGCGAAGCTTCCACTGCGAAGCGGTGTAGTTGCCGCGCTCGTGGGCGGCGAGGTTGTGGGTCTGCGCGGTGCCGGTCTTGCCCGCCATCTGGATGCCAGTGAGCGGCAGCTTGGCGGCGGCGGCGGTGCCGTGCTCGACCACGCCAGCCATCGCCTTGCGGATGAAGATGAGGTGATCCTCGTCGACCGCTAGTTGGGCCTGCGGGGCGATCGGCCTGTTCTTGAGCAGGCGCGGCATGACCTGCTTGCCCGTCGCCAGCCGGCTGGCCATCACCGCCAGTTGCAGCGGGTTGATTAGGACATAGCCTTGCCCGATCGACATGTTGATCGTGTCATAGACCTGCCACTCGCGATGATATTTGCGCATCATCCACTGCGGGTCGGGGACGGTCCCGAAACGCTGGTCGAACGGGAGGTCGAAGCGTTCGCCGAACCCCATCGAGCGGATCAGAGGTGACAATTTGTCGGCCCCCACGCGGCGGCCCATTTCATAGAAATAAATGTCGCAACTCTGCTCGATGGCGCGGGTCATGTCGACCGGGCCGTGGCGCTTGTCGCAGTGGAAGACGTGATTGCCCAGCGGATAGGAGCCGGTGCAGTTGACCCGTTGCGTGCGGTCGATTCCGGCGTTGAGAAACGCCATCGCCATCGACGGCTTGATCGTCGAACCTGACGGATAAAGGCTCTGCAAGGCCTTGTCGACGAGCGGCAAGTGATCGTCGCCCGACAACATTTTCCATTCAGGGTTGCTGATCCCGTCGGAAAAACTGTTGGGATCGAACGAGGGCATCGAGGGCATGGCGAGGATGTCGCCGTTGGTTACGTCGATGACGACCACCGAACAGCTCTGGTCGCCGATCCGCCGGGCGGCATATTGGTGGAGGTCGCTGTCGATCGTCAGCTGCACCGTGCCGCCGCTGCGGTCGGGCTTGGGGTCGAGTTCCTTGACCAGCTTGCCGCGCGCGGTGACCTCGACCCGCTGCCCGCCCGGCTGGCCGCGGAGCGTCATCTCCATCGCCTTCTCGAGACCGCCCTTGCCGATCTTGACGCCCGGAATGATCAACAGCGGGTTCTTGTTCTCCCTCTCATACTCCTTGACGTTGGCCGCGCCGACATAGCCGACGAGCTGCCCGACGGTGCTGCCTCCCGGATAGAAGCGGGCGAAGCCACGGGAGGCCGATACTCCGGGGAGTTCGGGTGCGCGGACGATGATCGCGGCATATTGCTCGTAGGGTATATTGTCGGCGACCGAGACGGGCTTGAACCCGCGCGCCTCGTCGAGCTCCCCGTTGATCCGGTCGACTTCGTCGGGCGACAGCGACAGGAGCGCGGCGAGCGCAGGGACTAGGCGGGTTCGATCGACGATCTGCTGAGGGATGAGGTCGACGCGAAAGCTCGAGCGGTTGATTGCGATCGGCTTGCCGTTGCGATCGATGATCCAGCCGCGCCGAGGCGGAACGGGGATCAGCTGGACCCGGTTATTCTCGCTCATCAGCTGATATTTTTCGTTCTGGGCAATCGCGAGATAGGCCATTCGCCCGGCGAGCAGCGCGCCAAACGCCGCTTGCGCTCCACCGACGAACATCATTCGCCGCGAAAAGCTAAGCGACTGGTGCGCCGAGGTGACCCGCTGCCACTTGCTCATCGGCGCAATCTCATCGGCCCAGCCGCCAGCGGTCGAGCGCTCCAACAATCCCGGCGACGAGCGGGAAGGCGATGATCGAGATGATCAGCGGGGGCAGGATCGCATTGCCCGGTACCGAGGCACCGCCCCACGCCGCTACCCGCCACTCAAACGCCTCGCTGGCGAGCAGCAGCATCGCCGCCAACAGCCACTCGATCCAGTAATCGCGCCATAATGTGCGCCGGTCGGCAAGGTCGAGGCTCAGCATGACGAAGCTCCATAGCGCAACCGACTGGCCCAGCGGTGAACCGACCAGCAAATCATTGGCCAGCCCGAGCGGCGCCGCCCACCACGCTGGCCAGGCATCGGCGCGCAGCAGGCGCCAGGCGATCAGCGTGAGTAAGCCCAAGTCGGGGGCCCATCCCGCATCCGCAATGATCGGCAGCAGTGCCAGCGCCGACCCTGCGACGACACTCGCTGCGGGCAGATAAAGCGCGGCGCGGCGGGGGCCACGGTTGATTGTGCCGGCGCGTTGCTGAAGGGCCGAGCGGACCATCAGGCGGGGGCCTTGGTGGGCAACTTCTTCGGAGGAGAGGGCGGCGGCGGAGGGGGCGCCGGCGCCTGTTCTGCGAGCGGTTCGAATGGACGCTCGACGATTGCGAAGCTCGCGTCGGCGGGATCGGCCAGCGGGACAGCGACTGCACCGTCGTCGTCGAGCCGGACGATCCGGGCCACGGGAATCAGCGGCGGATAAAGTCCGCCGGTGCCCGAGGTGACAAGCAGGTCGCCAACCTTGAACGGGTTGCGCCCCACTTCGAGCGGGCGGACGTCGAGCGAGCCGTCGCCGCGCCCGGTGGCAAGGACGGGCAAGCCGCCGCGAAGCAGCTTCGCAGGAACGATGTTGGCGCGGTCGGTGATCAGCAAAATTCGGCTGGCGAAGCGCCCCGTCTCGACGATCCGGCCGATCAGTCCCGTCGCGGCACGAACCGGCATCCCGATTGCCACCCCGTCGCCCGATCCCACCGACAGCACGGCAAAGCGGCGAACGCTTTCAAAACTCGAACTGACGACCCGCCCGGTCGCGACCGGCTCGGTACTGCGTTCGCGAAGCTGGAGCGTTGCCTTGAGCTGGGCATTTTCGAGTTGGACCGCGCGTGCCTGGATGATCCGCTGGGCAAGCAAGGCATTCACGCGCTTCAGCTCGCCATTCTGTCGTGCTGCATCCCAATAGTCAGCCGTCCCGTTGGCAACGCCGTCGATCGTCGTGGTGACGGCGCGCAAACTGCCGCTGATCGGCGCGGTGAGATCGAGCGCGGCGCCGCGCAACGCCGCATAGCGCTGGGGAGCGACGAGCGACAGACCGAGCAGGACGAGGCCGACCAATACGCCCGCGATCGTCGCGATCAGACCGAAGAACAGCCCATATTGCGCCTTGCGCGACGAGCCCGGCCGCGACGCTGGTGGCGGAACGACCGCCATTTGTCGTTAAGCCGTCTGGAGGACGCCGCGGAACTGCGCTTCCTCAAGCGCTCGGCCAGTGCCCAGTGCGACGCAGGTCAGCGGATCCTCGGCGACGGTGACGGGCAGTCCGGTCTCGTCGCGGAGCACTTCGTCGAGCCCCTGGAGCAGCGCGCCGCCCCCGGTCAGGACGATGCCCTGGTCGCAGATGTCGGCGGCAAGCTCGGGCGCGGTATTCTCAAGCGCGATTCGTACCCCTTCGACGATCGTGCCGACCGGCTCGCTTAGCGCTTCGGCAATCTGGCCCTGGTTGATCGAGATTTCCTTCGGGACCCCGTTGACGAGGTCGCGGCCCTTGATGTGGACGGTCTTGCCGATGCCGTCGACTGGGGGCTTGGCGATGCCGACTTCCTTCTTGATCCGCTCGGCGGTGGCCTCACCGATCAGGAGGTTATGGTTGCGGCGGACATATGAGGAAATCGCTTCGTCCATCTTGTCGCCGCCGACGCGCACCGAGGTGGTATAGGCGAGCCCGCGCAAGGACAGCACCGCGACTTCGGTCGTCCCGCCGCCGATGTCGACGACCATCGATCCGATCGGTTCGGTCACCGGCATGTCGGCGCCGATCGCGGCGGCCATCGGCTCCTCGATCAGATAGACCTGGCTTGCCCCGGCGTTCGACGCGGCATCGCGGATCGCGCGGCGCTCGACGCTGGTCGAGCCCGACGGCACGCAGATGACGATCTCGGGGAAGCGCCAGGCGCGCATCTTGCCGCCATGGACCTTGTGGATGAAGTGCTTGATCATCTGCTCGGCGACGTCGATGTCGGCGATGACCCCGTCCCGCAAAGGCCGGATCGCCTCGATCTGGTCGGGAGTCTTGCCCATCATCAGCTTGGCGTCGTTACCGACCGCCTTGACCCGCTTGACCCCGTTGATCGTCTCGATCGCGACGACCGACGGCTCGTTAAGGACGATCCCGCGCCCGCGAACATAGACCAGCGTATTGGCGGTGCCGAGGTCGATGGCCATGTCGTGAGACATCCATTTGAACCAGCGCGTCCAGAACATGATCGTATCTCTTTCGGATCGGCGGTGACGGCGCGAAAAGCCGTTAGTCGCAGGGTGAGTTGAATATGGTTAAGAAGAGGTGAATCCGGTGGAGAAATCAGCGCTTCGCGGGGCACCTCCGATTGGGCTACTAGGGGCGCCCATGTCAATAAGAAGGCTTCCCTCCGGACTGATTGATCGCATCGCGGCGGGCGAGGTGGTCGAGCGTCCGGCGAGCGCGTTGAAGGAATTAATCGAGAATGCGCTCGATGCCGGCGCGCGGACAGTGGCGGTCCGGCTGGCGGCGGGCGGGCTCGAGCTGGTCGAGGTCAGCGACGACGGTTCGGGGATGGATCCGTCCGAAATGGCGTTGGCGCTCGAGCGCCACGCGACATCGAAGCTGCCCGACGAGCATATCGAGAATGTCGCGAGCTTCGGCTTTCGCGGCGAGGCGCTGCCGTCGATCGCCAGCGTGGCGCGGCTGACGCTGGAGAGCCGAGTGCGAGGTGGCGAAGGTTGGCGCATCATGCTCGATCATGGAGTGCGGGCAGGGGAGGGGCCAGCGGCGATCCCGCCCGGGACGCGAGTTCGCGTGGAGGGACTGTTCGACAAGGTCCCAGCGCGGCGCAAGTTTTTGCGCAGCCCCCGCGCCGAATATGCCGCCTGTCTCGATGCGGTGAAGCGGCTTGCGCTGGCCCGGCCCGATGTCGCCTTCAGCCTCGACCATGACGGGCGCCGCTCGATCAACGTCCAGCCGAGCGACGGTCCGGCGCGGGTCGCGGCGCTGCTCGATGCGGCGCTCGAGCGGCACGGGATCGGAATCGACTATTCGCGCGAAATGGTCCGCCTGACGGGCGTGGTCAGCCTGCCGACCTTCAACCGCGGGATGGCCGACCAGCAATTTCTGTTCGTCAACTCGCGCCCCGTGAAGGACCGGCTGCTCGTTGGAGCGCTTCGCGCCGCCTATCGCGATCTCCTCGCGCGCGACCGCCACCCGGTCGCCGCGCTGTTCATCGAACTTCCCGGAAGCGAGGTCGACATCAACGTCCACCCCGCCAAGACCGAAGTCCGCTTCCGCGATCCGGCCGGGATACGCGGACTGATCGTCGGCGGCTTGCGCGCCGCGCTCGACGCCGAGGGGCACCGCAGCGTTGGGCGAGAGCAAAGTGCGGCGCCGGTGATGTGGACGACGAGTGAGACGGCCCCGCGGCTCCATCCCGGCCAAGGCTACGGCCCGGCGCGGCAAGCCCATGAAAGCTGGCCACCGGCCTTGGCCGGAGTGACGCCATCGCTTCATGACCAGCGCCTCGATTTCGGCCAGCTCGCCCCGGCCGCGCGCGCCGAACCCGCGACCGCGCCCGTTCCGGCCCACCCGCTGGGCGTCGCCCGGGGCCAGGTCGCGCAAACCTACATCGTCGCCGAAGCCGAGGACGGCCTTGTCATCGTCGACCAGCATGCGGCGCATGAGCGGCTCGTGCTCGAGCGGATGCGTGCCGCGCGGGCCGATGGCGAAGTCGCGCGGCAGGTGCTACTGATCGCCGAGACGGTCGAACTGGACGAGGTCGACTGCGATCGGCTCGAGGAAGCGGCACCCGGCCTGTCCGACCTTGGCCTCGATATCGAGCGCTTCGGTCCCTCGGCGATGCTCGTCCGCGCTGTTCCGGCCGCCCTCGGCAAGCCCGACGTCGCTGCCTTGCTGGCCGACCTTGCCGGAGAAATGGCCGAGCTTGGCGGCGCAGTCGCGCTTCGCGACCGGCTCGACCACGTCGCCGCGACGATCGCCTGCCACGGCTCCGTCCGCGCCGGCCGCATCCTGTCGGTCGCCGAGATGAACGCCCTGCTTCGCGAAATGGAAGTCACGCCGCGCTCGGGTCAGTGCAATCATGGTCGCCCGACGTGGGTCAAGCTCGCCCATGGCGATATCGAGCGATTGTTCGGGCGACGCTAATTCCGCGCCAGCGCCAGGCGAGCCTGTTCGACCGCCGCCGCCCGAGCGCGAAGCCGGGCAGCGCGAAGCAGCGGGTAACCGTCCTTCGCCTCGGTCGCCAACTGGCTTGCGAACCGGCCTGACCGAATTTCCGCGAGGATTGCGCGCATCGTGGCGCGCGCCGTGTCATCGACCATCTTCGGTCCACCAAGCACCGCGCCCAGTTCGGCGGTGTTACTGATTGCCTCGCGCATGCCCGCGAGACCGCGCGCTTCGATCAGGTCGGCGAGGAGCTTTAATTCGCCGACGCATTCCAGGAACGCGACCTCGGCCGAAACCCCGCCTTCGACGAGCGTCTCGAACCCCGCCTCGAGGATCGCCGGGACCGCGCCCCATACCACCGCAGCCTCGTTGAACAGGTCGGCTTCGCATTCATCGGCAAAGGTCGAGGCGATCAGGCCGGCGCGCGCACAGCCGATGGCGCGGCCATAGGCTTTGGCGAGAGCGTAGGCGCTTCCGGTCGCATCCTGAGCGACGGCCCATAGCGCGATCATGCCGTCGCCCTCGACATAGAGCGAGCGAAGCGCGATGCCGGGGCCCTTGGGCGCGACCATGATCACGTCGAGATCGGGACGCGGGACAATCAGGCCGAAGCGGATGGCGAGGCCGTGCGAAAAGCCGATCGCCACGCCCGTTCGAATTGCGGGCTCGACCTCCCGATAGAGATCGGCAAGCGTCTCGTCGGGCGCGAGCAGCATAACGAGCTCGGCTTCGGCGACCGCTTGGCGAAGAGGCAGATGCGTCAGGTCATCGCTTGCGACGCGCGCTGCGCTGGCCGAGCCGTCGCGCAGGCCGACGACCACGTCGATCCCACCGTCGGCAAGATTGAGCGCCTGCGCCCGGCCTTGGTTGCCGTAGCCGAGGATTGCGACTCGCCGACCGACCAGCGGGGCGGGATCGATGTCAGAGTCGAACAGTCGCTGCATTGCGTGTCGCTAGGCGTTTGGCCCGAGCATCGCCAGCGCGGACGCCATGGACTGCGGGGTCAGCGGGTCGGTGAAGCGGGGCCAGTCAGGGGGAGGCTGGTTGGCGAACCAGGTATATTGACGCTTCGCATAGCGCCGCGTGGCCTGCGCGCCGGCTGCCAGCAAGGCTTCCGCATCATGGCCGGTGCGGAGATGGTCGGCGATCTCCCGAACCCCGATCGCGCGCATGACGGGCAGGTCAGGATCGAGCTCGCGCGCGAGCAAGGCTTCAACCTCGGCA
Organism: Sphingomicrobium sp.; assembly: GCA_039919075.1. Classification (GTDB taxonomy): domain Bacteria; phylum Pseudomonadota; class Alphaproteobacteria; order Sphingomonadales; family Sphingomonadaceae; genus Sphingomicrobium. The sequence goes on along the minus strand of JBDSGJ010000041.1, from coordinate 13,375 downwards.
ACTGCGCCGACGTCGATCATCGCCGCGAACCGTGCGTCGCACCGGGCATAGAGCCACGCGCGTGGAGGCAGGACGAGCAGAGGGGACAGCTTAACGTCGGGCGCGAAGCCACCGGTGCGCGCGGCGTGCCAGTGACCAATCGGCTGCCGGGTCGAACGAACAACCTCAAGCGCGCGGGCGATGCGTGTCGTGTCGGCCTCACCGATCCGCGCGGCGGCGACCGGGTCGAGGGCCTGAAGTGCTGCCCGATTGATCGCGACGGGAGCCGCACGAACCGCCGCCCGAATATCGGGGTCGATCGGCGGGATCGGCGCGATTCCGTCGAGAAGCGTGCGCAGATACAGGCCTGTGCCGCCGACGAGGATGGGCAAGCGGCCCGTCCGTTGAATCTGCTGAATCTCGGCCCGGGCCATGGTCGCCCAGCGCGCCGCCGAGCAGGGATCGTCACCGTCGAGCACCCCATACAACCGGTGCTCGGCCAAGGTCAGGTCGGCGGCGGCAGGGCGCGCACTGACCACTTCGAGGTCGCCGTATAATTGGGCGCTGTCGGCATTGATGATCACCCCGCCAGTCGCTTGCGCCAATGCGAGTGCCAATGCCGACTTGCCGCTGGCGGTCGGACCGGCAATGAGCGCGAGCGGAGGAAGCGAATTGACCATTGCAACGCTGATAGCAGCCGGACGGCTCGACGATAGGCTGGTCGAAGCGGCATGCGCCCGCTTCGGAGCGGTGCGCGGGGCTTGGATCGACGAAGGTCAGGCGATCGACCTTCACTTCGACGGGCCGGTGCCGGCGGCGGACGAGTGGGAGGGTGTCGACCTGCTGTCGATCACGCCGGGTCAGCGCCTTCGCCCTTTGCTGGTGGCCGACATGGACTCGACGATGATCGGCCAGGAATGCATCGATGAGCTTGCCGACTATGCCGGGGTCAAGCCGCAGGTCGCTGAAATCACCGAGCGCGCAATGCAGGGCGAGATCGATTTCGCCGGCGCGCTTCGGGCGCGGGTGTCCCTACTCGAGGGGCTCGACGAGGCGGTGCTCGCGCAATGCCTTGAGGAGCGGGTGCGGCCTAACCCGGGCGCCAAGACACTGATTGGGACCATGCGCAAGCACGGCGGGCGATGCCTGCTGGTCTCGGGGGGATTCACCGCGTTCGCCGGGCCGGTCGGGGCAATGCTAGGGTTCGACGAGGTGCGGGCCAACACACTTGCCATCCGCGACGGCAAGCTGACGGGGCTGGTCGAAGGCGCGATCGTCGATTCAGCCGCCAAGCGTGCCGCGCTTGAGCAGACTGCTGACCGGCTCGGCATTGCGATCGACTCGACGATGGCGCTGGGGGATGGCGCGAACGACAAGGCCATGATCGAAGCCGCGGGCTGGGGCGTCGCCTATCACGCCAAGCCCGCGCTCGCCGCCGTTGCCGATGCGCGAATCGATCATCATGGACTTGACGCCTTGCTCTGGGCTCAAGGAATCCCGCGCGCGCAGTGGATCGAAGTCTAAGGCGTGAAGACCACGAAACAGGGCAGCTGGCGAAAGGCCAGCATGGTGCAGGCGGCGCCAGCCTCGGCCTTCGTCCTAAATGGCCCGGCCTGAAGTCGAGTCATTTTTCCAACGGGCATCAGATAGGAGGCCCGTCCGACGAGCGGCCCTGGCGAAAGGCTGCGAAACAGCGCTTCCGCCGCGCCGCGCTGGGCAAAGGCGCCCAATTGGACGCGCCACGTCCCGGCTGTGCCTATTGGCACCGCTACCGGCTCGACGGGATGATTAGGGGCGGCGCGCGCGGGCCTGGCAGCGGGTGGAACAGCGGGAACCGTTTTCGCTGTCGACCCGGGGTTGGATCCGGCCAGCACGAGTCTGCGCAGATGTTCGGGGATCTCGCGGTCCATGTCGGCAAGCGTGCTTCGCGCCGGGCCAAGCCCCTGCTTCGCCGCCTTCGCTACATAGCCATAGCCGCCGAGCACGTTACGCTGGAGATCGGCGTCGCCATTGTAGAGCGCGGTGCCGTAAAGCAGCTGGGCACGGGGGTCGCCGCGGTCAGCGGCCTTTTGTAGCCAGCTCATGCCAGCGTGCGGATACCCATTCTGGAACAACAGCATGCCGAGTTGGGTCTGGGCGTCGATATGGCCGGCGCGGGCGGCGCGGGCGTACCAGCGCTCGGCTTCGCCAAGATCGATCGGGACACCACGCCCAAGCCGGTAGATCTGCCCGAGGTTGAACATCGCGTCGGCGTCGCCGTGCGCCGCGAGTGGTCGCCAGATGGTCAGCGCCGCAGCATAGTCGCCGCGCCCCCATGCCTCGACCCCGGCCTTGCTCGACTGCGCAGCGGCCGGTGAGCGCGCAAGTGACAGCGCTGTCAGGATGAGGATCGAGCGGCAAATTTTGGATTTCATTTGCTTCCCGCCCGTCGTAGCTGCCGTGTTGCTCGCCCGGGCTCGACTTCACTCCGTCTGGTTGAAGCGATCAAGGAGAAAATGATGAACTGGCAACGGCCCGTCGCGCGCGCGGTCAATCGGCTCCTTGCCGCCCGCGGGCTGTCGCTTGGCCGGGTCAGTCACGACTTTGATCATCGCCTCGCCGATCCGGTTGATCTTGCCCGTTTGTTCGATGCCCTCGCCGCGTCACTGAAACAATGGTTTTCCGCGCAAACCCTGATCGCCGCCGCGCCGCTACAGTGGCGTGCCGAAGTGGAAAAATTCTATCACGCCTATCTCGCCTCGCCCTATCGCGCGGCGAGCGGTGGGAGCCGGTTCAATAACCAGCTTTGGCTCTATGCCGTAACTAAAGCCTATGCCCCCTCGGTTGTGATCGATAGCGGGACCTATCAAGGGGCGTCCGCCTGGGCGCTGGACCTTGCCGTCCCAGGCAAGGTCATCAGCTTCGACATCGACATGTCGCAACTCGTTCGGCGAGAGCCGGGCATCCAGTATATCGAGCGCGACTGGTTCGGCGCCGATGTCCTTCGGGGCGAGGACATGACGCGGGCTTTGATCTATTTCGACGATCATGTGAATCAGGCGCGACGTCTCCTCGAAGCGCAGACGGCGGGTCTCCCGCTCGCGATTTTCGACGATGATTTTCCGGTGGGTGCCTTTGCCGACATGGCGCACGACGGAGTTGCACTGCCCAAGATCGAATTCCTGCTCGATGACGCCTTCATGCGCAGCGGACGGGTCCGCTGGTACAAGGGTGAGCAGCTGATGAGCTTCACGGCCTCCCGCGACGAGATCGATCGCGCTCGCCGCGCGATCGGCCGCACCGAACGTCTGCCAAACACGTCGCTGATTACCGGCATTCACCAGACGCCCTATCGAATCGTCGAGATTGCGCCGGTCTAAGGTCGAACCCGCGTTAACCAGACTTTAGGAGCTTTGCCCGCAGTTGGACCCCTGAACACGTCGCGGACGAGGGGAATAGAATGCGCGTTCTGGCATTGGCATCGCAGAAAGGCGGATCGGGCAAGACCACCCTGTCCGGGCATCTCGCGGTGCAGGCGCAGCTGGCTGGGGCAGGCCCTGTCTGCCTGATCGACATCGATCCGCAAGGCTCGCTGGCCGATTGGTGGAACGAGCGCGAGGCCGATATGCCGGCCTTCGCCCAGACCACGGTTGCTCGGCTTTCGGCCGATCTTGAGGTGCTTCGCCAGCAGGGTTTTCGCCTTGCAGTGATCGATACACCACCAGCGATCACCATGGCGATCCAGTCGGTCATCGCGGTGGCCGAGCTGGTTGTCGTTCCAACCCGACCAAGTCCGCACGATCTGCGCGCCGTCGGCGCCACGGTCGATCTGTGCGACCGTGCCGGCAAGCCGCTGATCTTTGTCGTCAACGGCGCCACGCCTAAGGCGAAAATTACTTACGAAGCTGCGGTTGCCCTGTCGCAGCACGGCACCGTCGCTCCCGTCACTCTCCACCACCGCACCGATTATGCCGCCTCCATGATCGACGGTCGCACGGTCATGGAAGTTGATCCCAAGGGCCGCTCGGCGCGCGAAGTGGTCGAATTGTGGGATTATATCTCCGACCGTCTCGAAAAGAATTTCCGTCGCACCGTGTTCGCCGCTCCGGGCGTCGGTGTAGCGGCTGCGTCGCCGCGACCCATGGGTGGCTTCGGCCGCCGCGTGGTTAGCCAGTAAGGGAGTGCGGACGATGGGTGAGCCCAAGGCATTCGCTTCTCTCTCCTCCGGGCTGCTCGCCCGCAAGGGCGCGGCGCGCCCGGCGATGCGTCCCCAGGGATTTGCCCAATTGGGCAGCACGCTGGAGGATCTCGGCTGGAACGACATGGGCTTCGAACCGCCCAAGCCCGTCCTCGCCGCGGTTCGTGACGACGATCATGATGCGTTTGGGGAGGTCGTTCCCGAACCCGCGATCCGCCATCCGCTCGCTGGCCTCACTCCTTCGGGTCCGTCAGCCGTGGCTGCGGCGCCGGTTGCTCAGACCTCTCCGGTGCACGACCAGCAGGCCGAACTCGCCGATCGCTTTGCCGACTACACTGTCGAGCCAGGCGAGGAAGATGAGGAAGATTCGACGGCTGAGCCGATGGACTTCGCGTCGGTCGCTCCCGTGCTCACCACCAAGCCGCTCGCCAGGATCGCGCCAAGCCCCGTGCCGACGGTGCGTCACGTCGGCACTACGACCGTGCGTGCGCAACCAGGCGGCAAGGCCAAGTCGGCCTTCACCCTCCGGCTCGACCGCGCGCGCCACCTGAAGCTCAGGCTGGCCTGCGCAGTGACCGGGCGCTCGGCGCAGATGCTGGTGACCGACGCGCTCGACCAGTTGCTCGCCGCGATGCCCGAACTCGAGGCGATGGCGGACAACGCGCCCGCCACGCGCAAGGCCAGTTGACGTCCAATAACCATAAGGGGGGACATTTCGATGACTTCGACACTTCGCTTCGGCACCGCCATCAGTGCCGCCCTCCTCGCAACCGCGCTCGGCGGTTGCGCTGTCCACGCCCCGCGCTACGCCTCTGCGGCGCCCGCCAAGGTCGATGACGCCAACGTGGGGCTCGCCACCCGCGCTCAAGCCGCGCTGATGGCCGGTAATGCTGCTGAAGCTATATCTTTTGCCGAGCGCGCGGTCGATGTGAACCCGAGCGAGGCCGGATTTCGCACTTTGCTCGGCAATAGCTATTTCGCAGGCGGTCGCTTCGCCTCGGCGGAGGCCGCCTATCGCGACTCTCTGACGATCCAGTCGAATCAGCCGCAGGTTGTCCTCAAATTGGCGCTGGTCAGCATTGCCCAGGGCAAGAATGGCCAGGCACTGTCGTTCCTAGACGCAGCCAGGCCGGTGCTCGACCCGTCGGATTATGGCCTCGCCATGGCCTTGGCCGGGCGTCCCCAGGACGCCGCCGAAGTCCTCCGCCGTGCTGCCGAGCAGGTCGGCGCCGATTCGCGCGTTCGCCAGAATCTGGCACTGGCACTGGCACTGTCGGGTGACTGGACCGGCGCGCGCAGCGTTGCCGCTCAGGACATTTCGCCCGATCAGCTCGACGCGCGCATTCAGTCTTGGATGGCGATGGCGCATCCTTCGCGGGCGTCGGATCAGGTTGCTTCACTGACCGGGATTGCCCCCGCCGCGAGCGATCCGGGCCAGCCGCTGCGCCTCGCGCTCAAGGATGCGGCCACGCGGCTTGCGGCGGTCACGCCGACGGTCGAACCTGCCCCGGTCGAGATGGCTGCCCCAATGGCCCAGGCTCCTGCGCCGGTCGCTATCGCAGCGGCTGCGCCTGCCGCAACGCCCGTCCACGCGGCGCCAGTACCGCCCGCGTTGCAGATCGCCGAAGTCCTGTCGCCGCCCCTCTATGTCGCGTCGCTGACGCCCAAGCCTGCCGCTTCCGCGCCGCGTCCGTCGCTGTCACCCCGTGCCGCCGCGCTGACCGATGTCCGCGCCGTCTATCGCCGAGCAATGCTTTCGACCGGCCAGCAACGCAGCCGTGCCGTTGTCCAACTGGGCGCTTATGCGACTCGTGGCGCAGTCACGGCCGGATGGCGCCACAGCTCGGGCAAGTTCGCCGCGCTCCGTGGCTACACCCCGGTCGCGGCTCGCTATGACGGTGAGCGCGGGACAGTCTTCCGTCTTTCGGTCCAGGGCTTCTCGACGGCGCGCCAGGCGATCGACCTGTGCGGGTCATTGAAGCGCGCCGGTGCCGCTTGTTTTGTGCGTAATTTCGCGGGTGACGCGCCGGTCCAGCTCGCCTCGCGCTAGGCGCTGACCCGCTCGGCGGTGAGCAGGTCGAGGCAGGCCATTCGCACCGCCACGCCCATTTCGACCTGAAGCGTGATCAGCGACCGATCGGGATCGTCGGCCAACTCGCCCTCGATCTCGACTCCGCGATTGATCGGGCCGGGATGCATGATCGCGGCGCCCGGCGCTGCTCGTCGGAGCCGGTCCGCCGTCAGTCCATAGCGCGCGAGATACTCGCCAGGACCGTCGCCAAGATCCTCGGTCATCCGCTCGCGCTGGACGCGGAGCATCATCACGACATCGGCGCCGGATACCGCTTCGTCGATCGATTCGACCCCGCCGGGCAAATCATCGGGCATCAGCGACGGCGGCCCGGCGAGGCGGAGATCGACCCCGAGCCGTCGGAGCAGCTTGACGTTCGACCGCGCCACCCGGCTGTGCTTCAAGTCACCGCATATCGCGATCCTGAGACCGGCGATCCGCCCGAACCGCTGGCGGATCGTCGCGGCGTCGAGCAGCGCCTGGGTCGGATGCTCGCCGATCCCGTCACCGGCGTTGATCACCGGGCAGTCCATGATCGCGGCGATGCTGGCCGGGGCGCCTTGTTCGCGGTGGCGGATGATGAGCGCGTCGGGTCGCATCGCGTTCAAGGTGCGCGCGGTGTCCTCGAGCGTTTCGCCCTTCTTGATACTCGATTGTTCGACCTGCATCGACACCGATTGCGCGCCGAGCCGGTTGGCGGCGATCTCGAATGACAGCAGGGTCCGGGTCGAATTTTCGAAGAAGGCGTTGATGATCGTCAGGCCGTCGAGCCGCTTGGCATTGCGCCGCGGCTGGCGGTTCCAAGCGAACCAGCGCGCGCCCTCGTCGAGGATCAGGCCGATCTGCGCATCCGAGAGGTTGTCGATCGAAAGCAGGTGCATGAGGGCGCGGCCTAGTCGTCGCGCGGCACATTGGCCAGTGCGTCGATCGCGCCCTGGAGAATGTGCGCGGCGGCGAGCTTGTCGATCGCGAGGGCACGCTTAGCGCGCGACACGTCGGCGGCGATCATCGCCCGCTCGACCGCCTGGGTCGACCAGCGCTCGTCCCACAGCAGGATCGGCAAGTCGAGCGGCAGCAGGTTGCGGGCGAAAGCGCGGACCGACTGGGTGCGCGGGCTGTCGGTGCCGTCGAGGTTGAGCGGGAGTCCGACCACCAGTCCGACGACCGCGTGCCTGGCGATGAATTGGCGCAGGAGGGCAAGGTCGACGCTGAACTTGGTGCGGGCGATCGTCTCGGCGGGGCCGGCGAAGCTCCAGCCGGCGTCGCACAGCGCGAGGCCGATGGTCTTGGTGCCGACGTCGAGTCCGGCCAGCTTTCCCGCGCTCGCGATACCTTCGAGGAACGCGGCGGGGGAGTTCGCTAGTGCCACGCCGCCACCCGCCTCGCCGCATCGGCGCGGATCGCGGCCCAGAACAGCGTATAATCATAGACGTGGTAATTATTGCCGGGGAGGACATAGGGCCCCATCGCCGGGATCGCGCCGCCAATCTTGAGCAGCCCCTCGTCGCACCGCGCCCCGACTACGCCCTGGAGGAGGGTCGCGGTCGAAAAGGTCGCGTCGGGCACCAGCGATCCCGGATTCTTGTCGATGGTCGCCGCGCCGCCTGCCGTCCCGGTCAGCGGATTGACGCACACGAGGTCGGCCTGCGCGCGCTCGACCCCGGACCGTCCCTTGCTGCCAATCCAGTCCTTGAGGATGATGTCGGCGTTGGCGGGCTCGCCGAAGCTCATCCACGACAGCAGGCAGCCGGTTTCGTCGGGCGTCGCACAGGGCTGCAACCCCGTCGCGGGAAGGTCGGCCGTCACCGACAGCGGCCAGCCGACGACATAGGCGGCGACGAGCCTGCCCTTGAGCGCCGCGCGCCGATCGACCAGCAGGCGCGACAGGTGAAGCGCGCCCTGGCTATGCCCGGCGAGAATGATTGGCCGGGCCTTGGGCTGCGCGGCGAGGAACGCGTCGAACGCGGCGAGGACATCGCCATAGGCGAGGTCGAGCGCCTTGTCCGCATCGTCGGTCTTGAGCAGGAACGCCCCGAACGCCGCCTGGCGATAGCGCGGTGCCCACACCTTCCCGACATCGGTAAAGCTGCTCGCCTGCGTTCGGGTGAACAACGCATCGCGAACCGCGGCGTCGCCCCCCTCGTCGACCGCCGCATTCCATTTGGCGCGCTCGAGGTAGGTCGTCGGATGGACGTAGAACACCGCGGCGCGGCGTGGCTCGGTCGTCGCGGTTACGCCCGCCGGGAGCCACAGCGACAGATTGTCGGCCAGCCCGGGCTTCGCCAGCCAGTTCGCGTCGGCGCGGTAATCGGGGCCGACCGGCACCGGCGGCGGCGTGAAATGCCCTGACGGGGTCATGCCCCTGGTCAAGATCGACCCGCCATATTGATAAATCGCGAATGCTCCGGCAACGAACAGCAGGATCATCCAGAAGACGAACAGCAGAAATCGGCGGGCGCACATTGCGGCGGGCACTAGGCGAGGGGGCCGAGCCCGGCAAGCGCTTGCCCGTCCCCGGTGGCGCTGATAGGCGCGCCTTTATGAGTGTAGATACGACCCAGGTCCGCCATATCGCCAAGCTCGCGCGCATCGCGATGAACGACGCGCAGATCGAGGCGCTGGTCCCCGAACTCAACAAGATCATCGGCTGGATAGAGCAATTGTCGGCGGTCGATACCGAGGGGGTCGAGCCGTTGACTGCGGTGATCGAGCAGAAGCCTCGCCTCCGCGACGACGTCATCGACGACGGCAATGTCCGCGACAAGGTACTGGCCAACGCGCCGGGCGCGCAGCACGGGTTTTTCGCAGTGCCGAAGGTGATCGAATAGTGGCCGAGCTGACGACCAAGACGATTGCCGAGCTTCGCGAAGGGTTCGCCTCGGGGTCCTTCTCCGCACGCGAAGTCGCGACCGCCTATAATGCCGCGGTCGAGGCGGGGCGGCCGCTCAATGCCTATACGGCCGAAACGCCAAAGCTGGCACTCGCCGCCGCCGATGCCGCCGACAGCGCCCGATCGAGTGGAGAAGCTGCGGGCGCCCTCGCGGGCATCCCCCTGGGAATCAAGGACCTCTTCGCGACCGAAGGGGTTGAGACCACCGCCGGCTCCACCATCCTCAAGGGCTTCGAGCCGCAGTATGAGTCGACCGTTTCGGGCAAGCTCAAGGCGGCCGGCGCGGGGATGCTCGGCAAGCTCAACATGGACGAGTTCGCGATGGGCTCGTCGAACGAGACCAGCGCCTTCGGCCCGGTAATCTCGCCGTGGCGCCGCAACGATGGCGGAAATGCCGCGATCACGCCGGGCGGTTCGTCGGGCGGATCGGCCACCGCCGTCTCGGCCGGGCTCGCCGCGGGAGCCACCGGCACCGACACGGGCGGTTCGATCCGCCAGCCCGCCGCTTTCACCGGCATTTGCGGGATCAAGCCGACCTATGGCCGCTGCTCGCGCTGGGGCGTGGTCGCCTTCGCCTCGTCGCTCGACCAGGCGGGGCCGATGGCCAAGACGGTCCGCGATTGCGCGATCATGCTCGAGGTGATGAGCGGCTTCGACAAGAAGGATTCGACCTCGCTCGACCTCCCCGTGCCGCGCTACGAAGCGGGATTGTCGAGCAACCTCAAGGGCAAGCGCGTCGGCATCCCCAGGGAATATCGCATCGACGGCGTGCCTGCCGAGATTGACGCGCTGTGGGACAAGGGGGTCGAATGGCTCCGCGATGCGGGTGCCGAGCCGGTCGAAATCTCGCTCCCCCACACCGCCAACGCGCTGCCGACCTATTACATCATCGCCCCCGCCGAAGCCTCGTCGAACCTCGCCCGCTATGACGGGGTGCGCTATGGGTTGCGCGAGGAAGGGGTCAAAACCCTCGACGACATGTACGCCGCGACCCGCGCGGCGGGGTTCGGGGCCGAGGTCAAGCGCCGCATCATGATCGGCACCTATGTGCTCTCGGCGGGCTTCTACGACGCCTATTTCACCAAGGCGCAGAAGGTCCGCACCCTGATCAAGCGCGACTTTACCCAGGCTTTCGAGCAGTGCGACTTCATCCTGACCCCCACAGCCCCCTCGGCGGCATTCGGGCTCGGCGAGAAGATGAGCGATCCGCTGGCGATGTACCTCAACGACGTGTTCGCCGTCCCCGCGAGCCTCGCCGGCCTCCCCGCGATGTCGGTTCCGGGTGGCCTCGACGCGCAAGGGTTGCCGCTCGGCCTCCACCTGATTGGCCGCGAACTCGACGAACAGGGCATCCTCAACGCCGCCCTCGCCATCGAGGAACGCGCCGGCTTCACCCACAAGGCGGAGAAATGGTGGTGACCGACTACCGCATTCACGGCGAGACGGGCGAGTGGGAGGTCGTGATCGGGCTCGAGGTGCACGCTCAGATCGTGTCGCAGGCCAAACTCTTCTCGGGCGCGGCGACCGCGTTCGGGGCGGAGCCGAATACCCAGGTCAGCCTGGTCGATGCGGCCATGCCGGGGATGCTGCCGGTGCCCAATGGCGAGTGTATCCGCCAGGCGGTGCGCACGGGCATGGCGATCGACGCCAGGATCAACAAATGGTCGCGCTTCGATCGCAAGAATTATTTCTATGCCGATCTGCCGCAGGGCTATCAGATCTCGCAACTCTATCACCCGATCGTCGGCGAGGGCGCGATCGACGTGCTGGTCGACGAAAAGGACGAGGTTTCGGTCAAGCGCATCGGCATCGAGCGCATCCATGTCGAGCAGGATGCGGGCAAGCTTATGCACGACCAGCATCCAACGATGTCCTATATCGACTTGAATCGCTCCGGCGTGGCGCTGATGGAAATCGTCTCGCGCCCCGACATGCGTTCTCCTGCCGAAACAGGGGCTTATCTGCGCAAGTTGCGCGCAATTCTGCGCTACGTCGGCAGTTGCGACGGCAATATGGAAGAGGGATCGATGCGCGCCGACGTCAATGTCAGCGTGCGTAAGCCGGGGGGAGAACTCGGCACGCGGACCGAGACCAAAAACGTCAATTCGGTGCGTTTCGTCATGGCCGTGGTTGAGTATGAAGCCCGCCGCCAGGTTGAGCTGATCGAGAGCGGCGGCAAGGTTGCGCAGGAAACCCGGCTGTTCGACCCCGACAAGGGGGTGACGCGCACGCTCCGCTCGAAGGAAGACGCGCACGACTACCGCTACTTCCCCGATCCCGACCTGCTCCCGGTCGAGCTTGATGATAGATTTCTCGAGGAGTGCCGGGCGTCGCTGCCCGAACTACCCGATGCCAAGCTCAAGCGGTTCGAGAGCCTCGGGATTGGCGCCTATAACGCGTCGGTGCTGACTGCCGAGGTCGAGATTGCGCGCTGGTTCGACCAGCTGCTCGATGCCGGCGCGCCCCCGCCACAGGCCGCCAACTGGGTCGCGTCCGAGCTGTTCGGGGCGCTCAACCGGATGGGCCGCGGAGTCGAGGATTCGCCGGTATCGCCCGCTAACGCCGCCGAACTGCTAGGCTTGGTCGCCGACAAGACATTGTCCGGGTCCCTCGCCAAGCAAGTGTTCGAGATCATGCTCGACACCGGCCAGTCGGCCTCCGCGATCGTCGAGGAGCGCGGGCTCAAGCAGACCAGCGACAGTGGCGCGATCGACGCGATCATCGACGGTATTCTCGCGGCCAACGCGGACAAGGTCCAGCAATATAAGGCGGGCAAGGAAGCGCTGTTCGGCTTCTTCGTCGGGCAGACGATGAAGGCAATGGCGGGCAAGGCCAACCCGGGGGTGGTCAACGAGCGGCTGAAGGCGAAGCTGGGGTAATGCGACGCGCGAATGGCGGTCGTCATCCCGGGCTTGACCCGGGACCCACCTTTCTTGTGCCTGTGTCTCCGAAGAAGGTAGGCCCCGGATCAAGTCCGGTGTGACGATCGTGGAGATGTTATGCGCAATGTCCTGACTGCTTTGCTCGCCGCGATCCTTGCTGCCCCTGCCGCTGCGCTTGCTGCCGCTGCGCTTGCTGCGCCGCCCAGGCTTGTTGTCGTCATCTCGGTCGATCAATTCTCCGCCGACCTGTTCGATGAATATCGCCCGGCCTTCACCGGCGGTCTCGCCCGCCTCGCGTCGGGCGCTGCCTTCCGCAACGGCTATCAGGGCCATGCCGCGACCGAAACCTGTCCTGGCCACTCGACGATCCTGACCGGCGATCGTCCGGCGCGCACGGGGATCATCGCCAACAACTGGTTCGATCTTGGCCAGACTCGGTCCGACAAGGGCGTGTATTGCGCCGAGGACGAGCGCGTCGGCGGCTCCTCGACGAGCCACTATAACGTGTCGCCGGTCCATTTGCGCGTGCCGACTCTCGGTGAGCGGCTCAAGCAGACATCCCCCGCGAGCCGCTCGGTCGCGGTCGCCGGCAAGGACCGGGCGGCGGTGATGATGAGCGGCGCGCGGGTCGACCAGCGCTGGTATTGGGACGGCAGAAAATATGTCACCGATCTCGCAAGTGTCGCCTCGCCGCGCGCGGTGGCCGCGACCAATTCCGCGGTCGGGCGGCTGATCGCCGCCCCGACCGAACCGCTCGATCCGCCCGCGCTGTGCCAGGCCAGGGCCAAGCCGGTCGCGATCGACGGCGGCAAGCCGGTCGGGGCAGGGGCCTTCGCGCGCGCTGCCGGCGACGCCAAGGGCTTCCGCGCCTCGCCGCAATTCGATGGCGCGACGCTGGCGCTCGCCGCTGGCCTCATTCAGGAGATGAAGCTGGGCCGGGGCAAGGCGGCCGACCTCATTGCGATCGGCGCCTCGGCGACAGACTATGTCGGCCACACTTATGGCACCGAGGGGCAGGAAATGTGCCTCCAATTGCTGTCGCTCGATCGCGATCTCGGGGATTTCTTCGCGACCCTGGATCGCCAGGGGCTCGACTATGTGGTTGTCCTGACCGCCGACCATGGCGGCAATGACATCCCCGAGCGCGAGCAGGTGGCGGGGATGCATGATGCCGCGCGAGTCGATCCGGGGCTGTTCCCGGCAGCCATGGGCAAGGCGATCGGCGCCGACTTTAAGATATCGGGGCCGGTGCTGATCGGCGACGGAGCATTCGGCGACGTCTATCTCGACCGCGCGCTTCATCCGGCGGAGCGACGCCGGGTACTTGCCGCGGCGGTCGCGCGCTACCGCGCGCACCCTCAGGTCGAGGCGGTGTT